>DFJD01000025.1 GCA_002372875.1 Clostridiales bacterium UBA3680 | reverse complement strand
TGAATTAATCAGTGCTTCCTTAAACTATTTTCTTTTAAATACCGATTTTTTTATTACCGTAAGCATAAAAAGGGGGAGCTGCAGCATACGAACAAATCTGCTTGGCTGAGTAATAAGGCGATAGAACCATTCAAGCCCAAACTTTATAAAAATCTTGGGAGCTCTTTTAACCGAGCCGCTCATAACATCAAAGCTTCCGCCGACACCAACAGCACATTTTACATTCAAACTTTTGATATTGTTTGCTATCCATTTCTCTTGCTTTGGAAATCCTATTCCCACAAGAAGAAGGTCGGGTTTTTTTTCATTTATTTCGGCTTTGATTTTCTTTTCTTTCTCCTCGTCAAAATATCCGTCGGCTATACCTACAATCTTAAGTCCGGGATATTTTTTTTCCATATTTTCTGCGGCTTTTTCAGCCACGCCCGGAGCACCTCCGAAAAAGAAAGCTGTTTTGCCGAGCTTTGCCATGTTTTCAAAAACACCTTGGATGGTATCGAAACCCGTAACTCTGTGCTTAAGATGAATATTTGTAAAGCGAGAAGCGTATATTATTCCTATTCCGTCGGGAATATTCATTGAAGAAAGGTTGAGCACTCTCATGAAATCATTATCCTTTTGTGCTTCCATAACCATTTCCGGATTGGGCGTGAAAACAGTTTCTTTTCTTGTTCCCTCAAGAAAAGAAATTATTTTGCTCACAGCTTCTTCCGGAGTAATCGAAGCGAAGGGCACTCCCAATATATTGCATACTATCATTTTATGGTATAATCTCCTTTTACAAGAAACCAAGCCGCTTCGGTAACATTAACTCCTCTTCCGTCAGCTCTGGGAACTATAAGAATGTGATTCATAGTAACAACAGAGCCTTGTTTCAAATTTGAACCGGTTGAAGCATCAACTATTCCGTCAACACCGTCTATAACAATTTTACCCTTTCCGGCTCTTAAAATAAGCTCCGTACCCTCTGCACCGTAAATGGTTTGTCCAAGTGAAACATACACGGGCTTGTAACTATCCGAGGATATTTCGGCGGTGGAATCACCTGTTGTTATAAGCGCTTTAAGTGAGTTTACAGCATCGTCAACATAAGCCTTCGATGCATAAGGATCGTTTTGTGAACCGCTTTGGGCTGCTATTGCGGTTGTACAAGCTATTGCAAGCACTCCTAATGTGGCTTGAAAAAAAGGTATCAGTTTGTTTTTCATTTATTTTTCCCCTTCCTTATGGGATCTAAAAGCTTTTTTGAAAGAAGTATATCATTTTCCTTGGCTTTTTTCTTCATTATTTCGGAGCTTTTAAGAAGCTTTTCTTTATAAAGTGTTAGGTTTTCGGTAATTTCTTCGGAATACTTCACTATTTTATCAGGGTCGAGCAATTCTTTTCGTACATCTCCTACCTCGGGCATATCGAGTTCCTTAAGATAATATTCTATTTTAGGATCGTATATTATTCCCATCATGGGCACATTTTGCACTGCCGCAAATATCAGTGAATGAAGGCGCATAGAAAGCATAATGTCAAATCGTCCGATTATGCCCAAAATCTGTGTGGGAGTATAGCGTTTGTCAAGTATATACGCATTTTCACTCATCTTTTCGGCCACCAATCTTGACACTTCTATATCAGTCGGATATTCCATTGGAAGGAAAACTATTGTTTTGCCGTTTTTTGCAAGTCTGTCACAGGCAGCGGCAATCTTTTTAATATAGTCATCTCCTCCAAAAGCTTTGCTCCATCTTCTGACGGAAACCCCGACAGTAAACCCTTTGTTATCTATCCCCGCATCCTTGAATATCCTGTCTGTTTGCTCTTTATCGGCGGGAGTAAGTGTAAAAGCAGGGTCGGCGGTAACCGTTATATCGGGTTTAGCCACACCTATGCTTTTCAGATCTGCCTCTGAAAGCTTTTCTCTCAGTGTTATAAGGTCTACTCTGTCTATTATTTTTTTTACCAATGCTCTGTTTTTTTCTCCGTTTATCGGGCCTATACCGTTTGCATAAAGCATGACCTTCTTACCAAAAAACTTAGCTGTTCTTATTATTGCAAGATAGTAGAGAAGACTTCTCGTGCTTGTTCCGTTTTGAAGAAGAGTACCTCCGCCGCTTAGCACAATGTCGCTTTTTCTTATGGCATTTATTACGGCAAACACATTAAATCTGCCGACGGAATTTATTTTATATTCTTTTTTTGTAAACTCCGGGGCATAGCTTAGTGCGGTTATTTCAACATCTTTTGCCATATTTCTGATGTTTGAGGTCATTGCACGCAATATAGCCTCATCTCCGCAATTTCCGTAGCCATGATAGCCCGCTATCAACAGTTTTATCATTTCTTATCCTCTAATAGTCTTATATTTATAAGAAGGGCGGCAAATATCCAAAAAAGACTTGCCATAAGCGGTGTTTCAAATATGTTTTCAACAAGGTTATGTATTATTATTCCCGATAAACCGGCGGTAATACCTATAGAAAGCTCTTTTTTCAGCTTATCGTCGGCAAGGGCTATTGTTCTTACTCCGTTTATAAATACGCTGTACATAAGCACAACAAATGAGGTGAAACCTACAATTCCGCTTTCCACCGCAGTTTTAAGAAAATAATTATCCATGTAGAAGGTCTTTTCATAGGAACCGTCAACAAGTATCCTCATTTTGTGATTCATTGCTACTGCGCCGCCAAAATTACCCAAACCAACACCGAGAATGGGATAGGTGTTTATCATACGAAGACCTGTTTGCCATCTTATAAGTCGACCGCCTTTAAGTGAGCTTTCTATATACTCCGGAGAGAGCATATATGTGATCCTGTTTGTGACGGAAGGAACGCAAAGAGCTAAAATAACGGCTGCTGCAATAAAAGGTAAAAGCAAGCGTTTATCTTTAAGTATAATGTATATAAATGCGGCAAGAGCAAAGCCTATCCATGCACCTCTTGAAAATGTGAATACAAGAGAGCAGACCATCATAAATGCCAAAAAAGCATATATAGCTTTTCCCTTTGTTTTTTTGGCGGTAAGCATAAGGGAAACAGCTATAGGGGTAGCCAATGTCAAAAGTGAACCGAAAATATTCGGGCTTGTAAATATTGCAAAAACTCTTGTTCTTACACCTGCCTCGTTTTGATCGACCCATCCCTCGGGCATCTCTACACCTATAATAAACTGAAGCACACCATATATTGCCAATATTCCGGAACAAATCACAAAGGTAACGGCAACAGCTTTTATAGCCTTTTCATCGTCTATGAGCTGAAGCACGATAAAATACCAAAGAGTGTACTGTATTATAGCTCTGAAGCCCTCTATACCTATTGCATAATCCGTACAGTTTATAATAAGAACTCCGAGCATTACCGCAATATATATAATTAGAGGCATATCGAGAGGAGAGGTTTTAAAACCCTCTGTATTTCTGTATGCTATACGTTTATATATCTGTAAAAGAACAAGACCTATAAGATAGAGCTCATCCCAAAGTGAGGATAAGGCACCGGGAGCAACAAGCCTTATGATCCAATCGGCTACTCCGTAGCAAGCAAGAAAACAAACGGAAATATGCGGTTTTGTTGTAAAAAGAGCAACAGCAGCTGCAAATGCCAAGGCACCAAGTAATGCCGCCGCTCCCATTACCCCGGTCAATGCCCCCAAGGTAAGACCGAGCATTACGGTCAATAAAGCATATCTTATTTTCAAGAGAGCCCCTCCAATATCCACATAATAACACTGTAAATAAAGCTTTCCTTTATTTTGTTAAAGAATAATCCCACAAAGCCCAATATAAAACCAAAAAGAAAAACAGCGAGCCCAATTATTATCACATTAACGGTAAATGAAGAAAAAATATATTTTATCAGCATTGCACCCGTAGACAAACTCATAAAAAGCAATCCGAAAAACAGACATAAGGGTAGGGCACCTTTTTTTAGTGTATCCTTAATAAAATTGCATATCAAAGAGCCTTCAATAAGCTTTGCAAAAATATTGTGAAGGAAATCAAAAAGCTTGTCAAAAATGGTCGAAAGCTTTTTGATCAAGGCGTTTGTTAGGCTTGTTTTGTAAAGAGGCTCTTTGTATATATAGCTTTTTAAAAGCTTGCTTGTGTAGGAACTGCTCGCTATATTTGCTGTTTTTGTTAAGATAAGGCATAATAAAGAGCTGTTGTATTTATTTTTAAAGAAATTAAATGCTTTGATGGCTGTGCCTACAAAAAAACTTTCTTTTAAAAATGAGAGCATATCGTCACTCGTCCTTAAATTCCATGGCTGTAATAACGCCGTTCTTTTCAACTTTCTGTGTTTTCATTATATAAGCAAAGCCGACTCTTGCTTCTTGTCCGCCTACTTTTATAATTGCTTTTGAGCGATCCACCTTTTCTTTTACTACGATATATGTATCTTTCCAAATAGGATGAACACCCGCAACGGGTTCACCTTGGGCATTCATACCAACATATTTCGCATTTTCGCTCCTTACCGAAACAATTTCAGCATCGGTAAATTCATTGTTTGCAACAAGGTGTTCTCCGTTTAACCTGTCTTGCTCAAGTTGTTCTCCTATTTCAGGTAATACAGTTTGAAGATATACTGTTACATAGCAATATTCTTCTTTTTTGCCGATCTCTGTGCCGGGAGCATTGTATTTTGCACTTTTTGCTCTGTATACCACAGCAAAGCAAATCCCTATCACAACAAGTATAACAAGCACATCAATAATATTAAAGCGAAAACGCTTTTTGTTGATTGTATTTTCGTTTGTATCGTTGTTTTCTTTATTTTCCAATTTTAATTACCTCTTCATATATCTGCTTGTGTTTTTTTGCCATTGCCGAGGCAGAAAAGCTTTCTTTTGCTCTGTTGTAAAAGCTTTCGCCATATTGTTTTCTTTTTTCGGGATCTGAGCAAAGAATGTCTATGCAGCGAGCAATATCCGCTACATCGCCGCTTTTTGCAAGCAGACCGTCTTTTTCGTTTCTTATCATTTCGGGAATACCTCCCACAGCTGTTGCAACAGTGGCACATTTACACCTTGCACCCTCTAAAAGAGCATAGGGGAAGCTCTCTGAATGTGATGTGAGAGTGTTTACATCTATATAGGTGTAGTAGCTGTTCATAAGAACAGGGTCGGTTATTTGACCTGCCATATGAACACGATTTCCCATATTGTTTTCACGTATTATATTCTCACATTCAGCTCTCATATCTCCGTCACCGAGAACGATAAAGTTGATATCTTCCCTTTTTTTGCATATAACGGCGGCTGCTTTTAAAAACACATCCACACCCTTGACAGCGAACAGTCTTGCGGCTATCCCAACATAAATTTTATCTTGCTGTTTTATTAATTTTATCCTTTTGAAAAATTCCTCTTCGGTATAGGTTTTAACATCTTCGTCAAACCTTATTCCGTTGTATATAACACGAAGCCTTTCTTCTTTAAATCCTCTTTCAATAAGCATTTTTTTGAAGGCTTCGGTTACCGTAAGAATATGACGGAATTTTCTTAGTGCAAAGGAATTTATGGGAGTGAAAATGAGCTGTTTTTTTATATTATCTTTAAAATCGAGCTTATAATCACTGTGCAGTGTGGTAAGCATTGGAACTTTTACCGAGTTCATTATAAAAAGTGAAATGTAATTTGCCCTGGCGCCGTGGCAATGCACCACATCACAGCCGCTGTTGTTTATAAAAGTTTTAATTTTTTCCATAACGGAAAAATCCCATCTTTTTTGTTGAAGGATCACATTCACCTCAATACCGATGGCTCTTGCCTCTTCGGTGAATATACCCTCCATAATGCAAAGCAGGGAAACATCAATATTCTGTTTTCTTAGCTCATCAAGCAGTGTCAACACATGCGTTTTTGCTCCGCCGGTGTCTCCGCCGCTTATAAAATGGAGTACCTTCATTTTCATCCTCTGTTGGTTTTTAGAGCGGAATCAAATACATCCGCAAGCCTTTCGGTAAGCTTTTTTCTTTCGAAGCTTTCAATTACCTTTCTGTTAGGTGTAAATTCAAGCTTGTTTTCTGTCCATAAATCGTAGTATTCCTTAATTACCGACTTTATTTCATCAACGCTGTCGGTGTTTGCAACTTTGCCGATGGCACTGTCTTCTACAAGCCTTGCGGCAACTCCCTTAGGAAGTATTGCCAGCACGGGACGATTTGTATTCATATACTCAAATATTTTTCCCGTATAGAAGGCATCGGAGCCTCTTCCTCCGCCTTCTATAAGTACAAGCACATCAGCACCGACTTGATGCTCTATGCAAACATTGTGGGGTACATATCCCACAATATCAAATTGTCCCGTAAGACCGTATGAGTCTATCTGTGCCTGCAGTTTATCTTTATGATAATTTCCTATAAGCTCTACCTTTATTTTTGAACCGTCTATTTTATTTTCCGATTTAAGCTGTTTTAAAGCTTCAAAAAAGTTATCGGGCTTTCTTCTGCCGTAAAGTGCACCGGTATAAACAAAAGTAAGCTTTTGGTTTTGAGGCATTTTTGAGGTATCAAGCCCGGTAAAATCATCTATGTCATAGCCGTTTGGTATTGTATGGAAATTATTACCGTCAAGAGAGTTGTTTTTTATGAAGTTTGCACGCATAACGGGAGTGTTTGTTACACACTCATCGGCACTTGTAACTACCTGTTTTTCAAGCTTTTTTTCAATGGCTGTTCTTATGGGATTATACGGGTTATCCAAGGTATACGGATTATTTGTCCACTCATCCCTGAAATCAACCACCCATTTAATATTGGGCAGCTTTCTTTTTATGTACAAGCCCAAAAGATGATCGCTGTATGGTGCCGAGGTGGTATAAACAAGCTCTATTTGCTCTTTTTTTATTACTTCAAGCACTTTCTTTTTTGAAAACTCTTCCCAAAATCTTGCCGTATCGGGAATAATAAACTTTCCCAACACTTTTCCGGGGATTTTAAGCAATCCTTTAAGTTCCGGAAGCTCCCAAGCTTTTGTTCTGTATATTTTTACTCCATCGGGAATATCCTTTAAAAGGGTTTCATCCTTAAGAGGCATATTCCCAACATCTCTTGTGAAAACCACAGGTTCATAGCCGAAACTGCGCAAATGTTTTACAAACTTTACGCTTCTTTGCACGCCCGAACCGCCCATAGGGGGAAATTGATTTGCTATTATAAGTACCTTTTTCAAATTAGTTCTCCCACTTCACCATGTTATCACTTTTTCCCAGAAGATGGTATTCAAGTCCCGAAGCGGTAACGCTTTTTTCAGGCCAGAAGTTTCTTGTGTCAAGTACGGCCTTTCCTCTCATGACCGAAGCAAGCTTTCCGAAATCTATTGCTTCAAATTCTTTGTGATTAACTCCAAGCACAACGATATCCGCATTCTGTGCTGCATCATACATGCCGTAGCTTTCTTCAAGCTTTTCGCTTGCGTGAGGGTCGCATACTCTTACATTAACTCCGCATTCCTTGAGTAATTTCCAAAGGTTCATTACGGGACTTTCTCTTATATCGTCAATGTTCGGCTTGTAGGTAACACCATAAAGGGCTACGGTCTTATTTTGAAAGCCGTTAAGTATTTTTTCTATCTTCTTTTTTACAAAGCCGGGCATGGAATCATTGTTTAATCTTGCCTGGTGTATGAGTTTTGCTTTGTCGCTTGCTTCAACAAGGAACCAAGGGTCAAGGGCTATACAGTGGCCTCCCACACCGGGGCCTGGACTTAATATGTTAACTCTCGGATGCTGATTGGCAAGTCTTATGACCTCCCATGCATTCACACCCAGCTCTTCACTCATTTTTGCAAGCTCATTTGCAAGAGCGATGTTTACATCTCTGAAAGTGTTTTCCATAACCTTGCACATTTCGGCAGTGGTGGATGTCGTAAGGAAAATATCTCCTTCAACGATACTTTCGTAAACTTTCTTTACTTCTTCACTTGATTTTTTGTTTATACCGCCTACGATACGGCTGTTTGTTCTCAGTTCCTCTATCACCTTTCCCGGAAGTATTCTTTCGGGAGAATGTGCTACAAGTAACTCATCACCTATTTTCAGACCTGTTTTTTCAAGTATTGGTATCATAAGGTCCTCAACCGTTCTCGGAGGAGAGGTGGATTCAAGCACGACAATACAGCCTTTTCTTACATTGGGGACAAGTGTTTCAGTTGCTGAGCGTACAAATCTCATATCTGCCGTTTTGTCGGAGTTGATGGGCGTGGGCACAGCAATAATATATACGTCGCAATCATTGGGGCATACAGTTGAACCTGTTAAATGACCACTTTCAACGGTGCTTTTAACCAAAGCGCCAAGTCCGGGTTCCTCAATGATTATTTCTCCTTTATTAAGAGCGTTGACAGCCTTCTCGTTTACATCATAGCCCACAACTCTGTGACCTTTAGAAGCAAACATTGCGGCTGTGGGCAGTCCCACATAGCCTATACCCATAACACAAATGCTTTTCATTACTTTCCTTCCTTTCTGTTTGTCAACCTTGCCGTGATTGCTTTCAGTTCATTGTTTACCTCTCCCGAGGCAACTATCACGGCACCATAAACTATAATACCACAAAATACGAATAATACCAAATTTATTTTGTTAAAGGGCAACATTATTTTTAAAACAGTTATAACAAGATACATTGCCCCGGCACTTATAAGTATTCTGAAAAGACTTTTAAACGGAATATGCCATTTCAGTTCGGAACCTGTTCCAAAGCGTGCCAATAAAAAATAAACAAAGAAACCGATGAATGTGGTAACCGCGGCAACCATATAGCTGCCAAACAGTTTTACAAAAATGAGATTTAATATCACATTAACGGCACCACCTGCAAGGGAACGCATAAATATGGCTTTGGTATTTGCGGTCAATTCCCATGGCTTTATTGAGTATTCCGTCAGACCTAAGAACATCTGTCCGAGTGCCACCCAGAACATAACTCGGTTGCCCTCCACATAATTCGCTTCAAAAAGAGCTGTACTTATGACCTCACTTGTGGCTGCCACTCCCACAACAGCGGGAATTGAAAGCAACAAGTAAAATCGTACAGCCTCACTTATGAGGGCAGCAGTGCCTATTTTGTCTTTTTCTGCCCATGTCCTTAATATTGTAGGGTAACTTCCTCTCATAACAGAGGCAGACAAAAGTGTAAAGGCGGTAGCTATAAGTGAGTAATTGGTCTGATATATTCCGGCCATACTTTCCCCGAGGAAAAATGTTATAATGTATATGTCGCTTTTATTTAAAACAGAGGTAGTAAGCATGTTTCCCATAAGAGGCATGCCGTAATCCGAAAGCTCCCTCAATATTTCTTTGTTAGGTTTTGCATCTCTTATATAGTACAAAACTTTAAGCCTTTTAAGGCCTATAAAGGAAACTATACCGTCTGTTATAAAATAACTTAAAAATATCCATTCAATTCTGCTTTTAAAGAGTTTGCAGAATATGACCATAAACAATAATCGTCCGCAAACGGTTATCATGCTTAATACAAGATTGAGCCTCGCCTCTCTTAATGCTGCAAGCATTGCAACCACAAGCTGTGCGGTGTTGTATGTAACAAACCACACAAGCCCTGTAACAAGAAGTGTAGGAGAGTATTTTTGTACGAACGATCCTCCGGATAGTGCAATATACAGAGGAACCGCCAATACAACCGTTACAGCCGTAACGATAATGTTCACTTTCATCCAAGCGTTGAACACCGTTGCGAAAAATTCATTTTGCCTGTTTAAAATATCATATTTGTTTATGTACCTTAGCACCGATTGTACAAGCCACTGTATGGCAACCATACCTATTGTGGTAATTGCTATATTTACAGTGGAATAGCGCCCCATTTGCTCGGTAAGAAAAAGATAGGTCATAACGGACATTGTTACAACACCAACTATGCCCTCTATTCCTTTTGCAAGCATATAAATCACGGTATCTTTTGCCATGGCGGCTTTTTTTGAACCGGGCCTTTTTTTGTTTTTGGTTTGAATCATATCAATATGCGTCCGTAAATTGGTAATACATTCCTTCCGAATTGCCTTTCAGCCTTAAATATTGTTTTGAATTTTTCGGAATGTTTATATATCTTACTCCTTTGTTTATTTCCGAGTAAACACTTTCACCTGTAGAGGAAACTACGATAATATTCTTTTCGCTCTGTCTTACTGCCTCTGAAAGTATATCGGTAATTGCATCCGCTTCTCGCGAATCACTTAATGAAGCGTTTGAAGGAATATATCTGTCGGTTAGAATAATTATGTTTTTCTTGCTCAGATTATTAACATAGTCTTTAAGATACCTGTACTGAGCGGGGTTTTTCTTTGCTATCGAACCGTTTTGCACGCCCAAACATACAAAAGAAAAGTTGTCTGTATTGTCTGTGGCATACTCGTTTTTCCAGAGTACAGCAGGTACGCCCGTGTTGTTTGTCACAGATGCGTTTCCTGCAAATGCAACCGCTCTGGCACCCTGTGCCATTTTTGTAAGCACACCGCTCAAATTGTTGCCGCTTGCTCCGCCGTAAACAGATATCTCTTCATAATTGCTGCCTTCAACGGTATCAAGGTCGGCTTTCATATAATCGTTTATATCCGAAGATAGGGTACCCGAACCGCTTTTGGACCCTGCAACGGTTATATTGTCGATATATATCGTACCCGACGGCGCCTGAGAATCCGTTTGATAAGAAACCACATAAAGTTTTTCAAGAGATACGGGTTGAGCCATATCTGTGGGAATGGCATTTTTCGACTGCTTCCATTCGTTATCCGAAAGGTTCGAGGCTACCGTAATTTCCGCTCTTTTACCGTTACTGTCAAGAAGAGTTGCCTTTAGAGAGTTTGAAGAACCGTCTCCTTTATAATTCATAAGTATATCACTGCTTCCGCTCGGGAGCTCTATTGCTTTTGCAAACCCTGCATAAACAGCCTGCGTAGTTGTTTTTTCGGCTTCAAAACCATAGCTTATGGCAAGTGAGCCTAAGCCTGTGTGGGCTCCTCCGGAAATTATTCTTGCATTTCCGCTCACAGCCGAACCTTCCGGGGAGGTGTATATATTCATTTTCCTTCCGCTTTCAAGTCCGTCCACCGCACAATAGGTCTTACCTACCGAAATTCCGATTTCACTTTTAAGTCCCTTGTATTCTGCGGTAACAACGGCCTCTCCACGGCTCAAACCGGTAAACATTCCGTTTTCTGTTTTCCCTATCTCGGTATCGTCTACGCTCCAGTTTATATCTTCATCTGAGTTTACTGTGTATCCGTCTGCCGATATAAGTTTAGCCGAAAGTTCGATGCTTTCGCCTTCTTCAACGCAGTATGAAGGAGCTGATGCCCTTATTGCCGAAATGCCGTTTAAGACTTTGACATTTATGGTGTCACTTAAACTTCCGTATTTTACGGTAATGGTACCGCTTCCTTTTTGCGAGGGAGTAAACACATTTCCGTTCCAGCTACCGGGAATATTAGATGAGAACTCAAGTTTCGACGTATCTATGCTCATCTCATTGAATTTTCCGTCATACAAGCGTACATTTATCGTATTTGAAAGTCCTTCAAGAATATAATTGTCATCGTTTCCTTGAACATAGGCTTGTATTTCTGTGGGCACGTCGTTCTCACCCGTGCCCTTTATTCCTATACCGTTTGCCACGGCACGAAGCTGTCCTTCGCTCGGAGTGTTTACAAGCTCATTTTTTCCGTTGTTTCGAACAACCATAGTGGTTGAGCCGCCTCCGTCAAAGTGTATTGCATCATACGCGCCGTACTCCTTCATTATTTGTGCAGCTTCGGCATGGGTGGCACCTATTCCGTTAAGTCGTCCGTCTATGCAAACGATATATACCTTTGTCTTTTCTTTGTTTATACCAAGCATTGTACGCGGGTTTCTTCCCGCTTCACCGATTATAAGACCATTTGAAACGATTTCACCGTTTCTTAAGAGTTCACCGCCTCCGCTTATACCGAAAGAAAGAGAAGATATCGTTTTCGAGGGTCTGAAAAGAAAAGTTTCTTTTTCGTCAAAGGAAACTTTCATTCCCACTGAATAATAGCCTATTTTTTCCTGTCTTGTTGCATTGTTCATAACAATAACATATCCGTTTTCGGGAATATCCACACTTTCGCCGGGTGAAGATATCTTTGTTATCGTTCCGTCTTGTACGACGATTTTTGTAAGGCTTGAGAAATTATTATCAAGGTAGGAGGTGTTGGTTATAACATCTCTGTTAAAGTAGACGGGCATTGAAAAATCCGTCACTTTGTTTTTTCCGCCAAGTACAACCGCACCTTTTTCACTTCCGTAAAAACCCATTGAGTCTTTTATATAGTCTATAAAAGGGATTCCTTCGTTATCTACAAAAAATCCGGCGTATCTGTACTCCGAGCCGTTGTAATAATTTTGCTCCGATTCAACCTTGCCGTTTTTTATTACTTGCCCCATTGATGAACGGGGGTTACCTGAGGCAAAAAAATCGCCGTTTACAGCAGCAATCGCATTATTTTGCTGTGCTAATTGAGGTACCGTTGTCTTAAGTCCTGGTCCGGAGGTGTTTTCAAGTACATCAAATTCAATTCCGGGTGTGTTTGCATCCACGGTCAGCACATAAACATCCATCCAACCGGCTGAATAAAGCCTTCTGCTCTTTTCGTATGTAACACCGTTTGTAACTTCTCTCACGGTTTTGTTTTCGTAATATACTCCTGTACCTTCGGCATATATATTTTTTGTATTTATAATTCCAACAGATGCGGTAAGCGCAATGAAAACGCTTACACATCTTTTTAAAAATCTTTTCATTATTACTTTCCTTATATTGGTTAAATCCAAACAATACTCCGCTGTTAAATAACGGGACGTTTTAATTGTGGATTGATACACGATATATTTTCACAAATGATAATTATACTATTATTGCGACTACATTTCAATTAGAGAAAATTTTTTTAACAAAATTGTAAAAATCTTTTGTGTTTTAAACTCTCGGTTATCCGCAAATCGGAAAATAACAATAATGTTTGATATAACCGAAAGGAAGGATTATAATGAGCTCGGTGCGCCTTTTTCTTTTCGTGTACTTGAAGTTTCCCATAATATGTGATATATAATTACATATTGGTTTATTTAAATAAAGGAAGTGAAAAAATGATAATAGATTTCCATACCCATCCGTTTTTGGTCAGTTCGGAAAACAGCTGCTTTTACAAAAATACGATAAATGATTTTGATGATTTTACAAAAGATATGGAAAATGCAGGTATATCTGTGTTTTGCGGATCTGTTATAGAGAAAACGAAAAGTATCACAAAAATTAAAGAATTAAACTGCCATGCAGTAAAATTAAGAGATATATCAAATGGGAAATATATACCGGGAATACATGTTCATCCACACTATAAAGACGAAAGCATAGAAATGTTGAACGATGCTCATTCAATCGGAATAAACCTTGTGGGAGAGCTTGTACCTTATTATCATGGCTGGGAAAGTTACTATGAGGGTTACATGGCGGATATCTACAGTGAGATAGACCGTCTTAATATGACGGTGAGCCTTCATACGCAATGCGAAGAAAGCATAGAAAAAGCTCTTAAGGAATTTAAAAATATTACCTTCGTACTTGCACACCCGAGAGAAAAAGAGGATTTCTATGCCCATATAGAAAGAATAAAGAAATATGACAACTGTTATATAGACTTAAGCGGGTCGGGTCTTTTCAGATACGGTATGCTTAAGACTCTTGTAAATGAAGTAGGCAGTGAAAGGATTCTTTTCGGTTCAGACTACCCCATATGTAACCCAAAAATGTATGTACAAGCGGTAGATTTTGAAAAAATAAGCGATAGAGAAAAAGAAAACATATATTGTGAGAATGCAAGGCGGATATTAAGGAATTAATCATTCTATACTTGTCTGAAATTTAAAAACCCCTCAACATAAGCTTGGCTATGTTGAGGGGGGTTCTTGGTTTGCAATAAATTATCTGCTTATAGAAATCGATTGACCTCAATGTACAATAATCTCACAAATACTCATATCTTATTCTAATGATCTTATCCTCACCCGAAGGATTTGGCTTTACGAATTGTACACCTTGTTCGCATTTCAGTATGATTTTTTTCTTCTCACCCGAGTACGAATCCATATCTCTCATTTTATAAGGGGAACGATTTACTATTTCAATTCCCGTTTCTTTTTCAAAGAAATAGTAGAATATTATGCTTTTAAGTTCAAACTCGGTTTCGATTTCCGTGTAGTAATTCTTTTTCAGTATGTTTTTAAGTGATGAACCGCCTTTACAGCCCGAAAGGGAAATTTCGGTCTCAACACCGTTTTCGTTTGTAAAGAAAAGGACACCCTTAAGATTTCTCTTTTTGTTTTTATTTCTTTTATATGCTTTGCTTCCGAAAACGACAAGTATAACAACTGCTGCAATTCCGCCTATAAATACGATCGGATTTATTTTTGCATCCTCGGTATCCTCGGCGGCAGTCTCACTTGGCTTTTCAGCGGGCTGAGCCTCTGTTTGTTCTGTTGTTACGGGAGCATCGCTTACAGTCACGGGAATTGGATCGGTAACTCTGTAAAATCTGTCACCGTTTGTCTTAACCTCAATAGAATAATTTCCCGATTTTTCAACGGGTATTTCAACGCTATAAGTTTCATCCTTGTATTCCATGGGGAAACTCTGTCTTTGTCCTTGCGCGTCTATCAATATTGCTTCGGCATAGATATTGCCGTAAAGAGCATCATCGTGTATTGCTTCATCATCGGAAACGAGCGTAGCGTTTACTTTTATCTTCTCGTCTATACTGTACTCGCTTTTTTCAAGAGATACGTCTATTTCAACATTGTAGTTAAACAGTAGCGTTGCCTCTACCTTACATCCTGGCTGACCTGTTACGGTAACTGTCCAATTACCTGCATCAGGCCTTATTATTTTAAGCATGGTGTACTTTCTTGATACGGTCTTTACAGACTGCGGAACCGTTCCGTTAGGACCTGAGGCGTAAATGTCCGTAAGGGGAGTGTCCGTAAAAGCCATAACATTTGCCTCAAGTACACTGTTGTTAGGCACGTTAAAGGTTGTGGTGCTCTTTCCGTCGGCGCCTATAGGTGCAATGTCGATCATTGTAGAGTCAGACTGAACAAAGCTGGCAAAGATGTTATTGTATATTTTGGGAAGTTCGGTGGCGCTTGAAACAACACTCATTTCACCACCGGTCTCGGAGGCCATTTTGTTTATGATATTCTGATCAACCTGACCGTTGGCGTTAAGTCCTATGGTATAAATGGGATATCTTCTGTTTATTGTTTGAAGTGCCTGATTGACTTCCTGCTCGGATTGAGCAATGGTTCTTGTGTTATTATAGTCGAAAAAATCTATTTTACCATCGGTAAGGAATATAATAACATTGTTCTCGGAAGCACCGTTCTGATCGATCATTTGAACAGCCTTTGTAAGAGCAAGTCCCATATCCGTCTCGCCTGCATAGGTAAAAGAATCGACTTGAGATTTTATCTTATTTTTGTCATCCTGACCGTTTATTTTGGTCATGGGAATAACGTTTGCAAGTTGTCCCGTAAAGCCGATAACACCCACGGTAGAGCCGGTATTCTCCATCATATCGATAAAAAGCTTTGTTCCCTCTATAGCTACCCTTTGGGGGTCGGTGCCGTTCATGGAGTTGCTGTTGTCAACAACAAGTACGGCATTTATTCCGCTTTCTGCGGCTTGAGCGTGTACCGTGTTTGGTATAAGCATTACGCATGTTAAAATAAAAAATAGTAGTTTTTTTAAAACATTAGGCATAAATTCAGTCCTCCGAGTTTCCCAAGTGTATTGTAGGTATGTACAGCATGTCATAGTTTCCGTCGTTGTAAAGCTCTGTTATGTCAACCGTTATCCTGTCTGTTTGCTCGACGGGTGCAGAGAGTTTGGCAAGCTCTACAGCAGAGTTTTTTGAAAAGTTTATTTCATATTCATTTTCTCCGTAGTGAACGATAGCTTTTTTTATTTTTGCACCATCGTATTTCACATCGCCATAGTCAATGCAAATAGTATCGGGAGTACCGTCGATTATGAAGGTAAGCCGTTGAGTATAAGCACCCGATTCCCAAACTGTTAGTGCAAATTCATCAAAAAGGTCGCCTATATTGGCGTTGTATACGGAAACATCGGCAAGCTCGGGCTTTATTTCTTCTGAAGTATTATAAGCAGTGCCGGCATCTTTTATAACCGATTTTATATGTAGATCTACGCCATAGCTTTGCCCTAAAGCGGCACGAAACATGGTGGCAGGATTTTCTTTTATTACAGCCATTCTGTTACTTGCGGATAAATTTCTTGCTCCTATTCCCATAATAAGCAGGGGGATAAGCATAAAAACGGAGCAACCGCTAAATATGCTCTTCTTTATTTCTTTTATTGTGCTTATATCGGGAATGAACTGTTCTATTTTTATTCCGTCACTTTCGCTTTCTTCAAACAGTTTTATTGCAGATTCAAGCTTGTTTATTCTCTTAAAAAGAGCTGTTCTGTAGTTGTTAAGAGCATCTGTTTTGTCGAAATCCTTTAGTATCCTCGAATAGTAAGAGATACCTCCTATCGCAAAAAGAAAACAAATTATGCAAAAAACAAGCATACACAAGCAAACTGTTCCCGGTACACTTTTTGTAAACCCATAAGAAAGAGAACCCTTAAATGAGAAAAACATGGCTGCTGCCGAAACAATACCAATTACAAGCTGTAAAAACAGTCTTGTGGAAAGCTTCGTTTTATCGAAAAGATAAGGTGCGTTTTTTCTTAAAGGATCGAGTTCTCTGTTTATTTCCCTTAAATTTTCATCTGCATAGCGGTCAGCCTGTGTACCCGGAAGAAGGGGATAGGGGAGAGGTTGTCGAAGATCCTTATAATAGCCTACGGGAAGATTTATTCCGTATTTGTTTTCAAGAAAATAATATTTATAGTCTCCGGCATAGATATCTCCTCCTCTTTTTTCGTTACCTGCAAGATATTTATAGGGGTCATTACAAAATTTTCCCACAAATTCGTTGTACAGTTCATCTATTCTCGGATCGTCACATTCCGTTTCTTTTATATTCTTTTCAAGCTGAGTAGAGGAGGGGGAAAAAATATAATCTCCTATATGATCTTTGAGCCATTGAAATTGTTGCGGCTTTAAATTTGCCATTTTTCTACCTCTTTATTTTACCGAACATATCGAAAAAACCTTTTTGCTGCTTCTCATCGGCAACGGAGGAGAAAGTGTCTTCCGTTTTTTCCGCTTTTTCCTCTTCAAAGTATTTTGCGGTTATTGCAGAGGGAGTAATGTTTATATACATCACATACTCTCCCATAATAGAGGGAAGGCGGTGGGTCTTATAATAGGAACGGTCAATATAATTGTTTATATTATATACCCTGTGCATGGGGGTATCAAGATATTCATGCACAAGGGAGTTAAGCTCTCCGAAAAGAGTTTTATCTACAACTTTGATTGCTTTTTTCTTCTTTAAAATCTCATCGGCAGTTTCTTTCAGCATATCAAGAATCGGCGTTCCTTCAAAGAACTCCTCTTTGAACATATTTTCAAAAAGGTTTTTCATTGATCCGGGCATATCCGTTTCAAGCAAATGTCCGTTTATTATTTCCCTTAGATCCTCTTCAATATGATCCTTTTCAAAGCGATAATCATCGTTTAGAAAAAGACAAAGGAAAGTAAGGGCTTCTTTGTCGCGTATATCCGTAAAATCAGGCGACTTTGCCAAAAAACGAAGTGTGGGCGAAAAAGAAGGAAAATAATCGTTATAAAGTTCCTCACTGTCGCTGTCCTTGGTCAATACAAGCATCTTGCTTTTAAAACTGTCTGCATCGTTAAATCGCTTAATAAGTATATCAAGTTTCAGTTTATCCGATATACCGGCCTTTATTATACTGTTTTTCTCGGCAAAACTCATTAGAAAGGTATTGCCTATTTCTTCACTCATAAGCACAGGAGTATAAGCGGCAAGATATTCTTCGTTTTGAGCTATTTCCGTAAGAAAGGCATCAGTCTCTTCGTATAATCTTCGACTGAGTGTGCCGAATTCGGGATTTTCGTTACAGTAATCATGTAACATTTTTCTTGAATAAAGACTGTTGTCGCTTAATATTTCTCCCGAAATATATGCAAATATTCCGTCTTGGAGTACAGGCATAAGCATACACTTGTTTTTGTCGTATTTTTTCAGCACTTCTATTATTGCCTTTGTTTTTTCGTCTGTGCCGTTCGCCGAGCCGACAGCTTTTTTTAGTTCTTTACCTATTTCTCCAAAGGCAAGAGAAACAAATTCTTCTTCGTTGAAGAGAACATATTCAAACTCTTCTCTCAAAAGAGATACGGTTTTTTCTTCGTAGCTTTCACCGTTGTTTGAAGAGATGGGTTTTGAAAGACGGCTGAAATACTCTTCAACTGTTTCATCCTCGGGTTTAAACTTTCTGCAAAGCTCTCTTGATATCTCACGTTGAAAATCTCGGTCATCAATAATATTGAGCTTAACACGAGCGATCTTGCTATCTTCTTTAAACAGGTTATCCTTCGCATTTACGGTATCTTCCTCTATCATAAGCTCTCTTATTTCAGGAATACCGCTAAGCCACAATACTTTATCCGCCCAATACAATTCACCTATACTTTGATAATTGTATCTTATATAATAAGCAACTATCGTTTCAAAGCTTGTTTCATATTTAGGCGGGAAAAGTCTGTCTATTTCTTCAAAAAGCTTATCCGATGAATGGTCGCCTTTAAATATTTTATCACAAAGCAGGAAAACAATATCTTCATCTATAGCTTCCGTTTGAGCATAATAGGCATATCCGTGGGGTTTGTCGAAGGTTATATCGCACACACTGTAATTGTTTGAGTTTTTTCTTGTGCTTTTTATAAATACGCAGTTTACACCCTTTGGAAGGATATCGGTTTTAGATATATCATTTGAAGGAAAGTAGGTAACAAAACCGAATCTTTTTCTCAAAAACATTGGAAGGGCGTCTATAAGTGTGCTTATAAAATGCTTTATTCCTTCAATGGATTCTTCGTCATTGTCTGCAACGGCAATGTACAGTTTTGTATCCTTATCAAAGGCAGTAATACAAAGTCCGTAAACAAAGTCAAAATAATTATCTTCGTTTATGCCGTAAACAGAGGCAAGTGCAGCCAAATCTCCGACCGTATGGTTTGAAAATGTAATTTTGGGAGGTCGGCTTTGGTCAAAATTCTCTATATTTTTGCATAATCCGTTTACATAGGGAACCGATGTCATATCTTTTGTTAATGAAAAATAATCTTCATCGGAAAAAATAACCTTATGTGAAAAATGAGATTCTCTTACAAAAACCTCATCTTTACCGCCAACCATTAAATTTTCCCCTATTACATATACACTTTCACCGTTTTCGGAAAGTGAAGGATAGCCAAAAAGCATCTGCGGCCTTGTTTCTTCTCTTGCATCGAAAACATAATTGACAAAGCCGTTGAAACAGATATCCTCGCTGTCTATTTTTTTAAAATCCCCCAATACTTTATAGCCTTCGGCTAATCTACCCTGAACTCTGTGATAAATCATGTAAACACTCCTTAAGGTTCCTCCTTAAGCGATTCAAGCTTCTTTTTTAGTTCCGATTTTTTATAGTAAAAATCTATTTTCTTTGTTTCTTCCTTACCCTTTATTTTTGAGAATATTCCCTTGTCAAGTTTTTTGTTCAAAAGAGTAATTCCCGTTGAACGACGGGTTATTTTTTCACTTCTGTGAGAAAAAGCGGCATCATTTTCATAGAGCAGCCATTTAAAGGGTTCAGCCACTCTGTTTGGCATAATGGCATTGTCATCTCCCTGTGATTCGGGATCGTAGCCTAAACTTGAAACCAGGAAAAATTTACTGTTTTCAAATATCATATCCACATTAGATACATACACACCCTTATTTATTGCCCTTAGGAAATCTCTTGTGACACCATCCACTTCATCTATTATAGGTAAAGAAACAAAATTTGCGTGGTCATCCGAAGAATAGGGCATTACAAATTTGTTTTTGTCATCATCTCCGGAAAAAAAGGAATGTGCCTTCAGTACATCCGATTTTGTAATTACAACGGCAGTTGGTATTTTAAGTTTATTTCCACCTGCATCAAAGAAATTGTAAACTGCGGTAAAAAGCTTGTATTGCTCTTCATCGCTCTCGCCTTTTTTGCCCATTATCGTAGCTATTGTTTCAAACCTTGTAGGGTCTATCATAAATAATATTGCCGAAGAATTTGGCAGGTTAAAAGCGGTTTTTTTCAGCTTTTGCTCGCTTGTGCAGTTTTCTCCTGCTATATCGCAAAATACAAGAATATATTCCTCGTTTTCTTTGGTTTCGGGATTTTCTTGCATATACATCATTGTGCACGATGGAAGTGGCTTTGTGTTTGTAGAAGAAGGAAGTCTTGTGCCGGTAGCAAAAAAATTATAGTCGTCCGAGTCATCTCCGCCTATATAGAGCAATCTGTCTCCTATAAGTCTTTGAAGCGCGGAAAAATACACTGTTTTGCCGGCATTTGTGTCGCCTATTACGGAAAACAGAAGCATCTTTTTCTTTCCCGAACCCGATACAAGGGGGTTGTGACAAAACGGACATATCCATTTCACTCTTTGCCCATTGTACTTTATACTTTCCACAAAGCCGTATTTTTTCCACTCATTAAGGTCATAGTCAATTTCAGGGGCATCGGCATCAAACTCGACATAATCATTTTGCATAGCTCTTGATTGAGCTTCATTTGAGGACATACCCATTCTTTCGGTGTAAAATTTTAAAAGTTTTTCATCAAGCCTTTTTCCTTTAACCGCTCTGGCAGCCGAGGATGATCCTGTTCTTCGACTTGTTCGAACCCTGCCCATATCAAACTCGGATTCCGTTTTGGTTTCTTCTTCGGGAGATTTATCCTCTTCGACACTTTTATGAAGGGGATTTATCATACCATCGTTAAGTCTATAGTGCATGTTCATTTTTATGGGTGAAAATTTGTTGTAGCAATAGGTACACAATATATCTTCACATTTGTGTGAACCTGTCATCATTACATCCTCCGCCTATTGAATATCATATTTTGTCCGGGACCTGAAACAAGTTCTGCTTTCTGGTCACCTTTTATGTAAAAATACATATCCTCTTCTCTTTCAACAGCATCAAGATCAAGGCAGTATAACCTTTTTTTGCCGTTAGAGTATACGCTGTAGTATATAAGTTCCTCTTTCTTTTTCAGTTCTTCAATATTATCGAGTTTAATATATGCTTTTTTTAGAGTAGAACCTTTTTTAAAAAGAGAAAGAGCCTTTTCAACAAGAGTAGGGCCAACTATTTTTATCTCATATCCTACAGAAACGCTTCTTATAATTTCTTTTGTAATGTTTGCTCTTTGAGCGGGTATATGCAGTTTTTCATTATCGTCGGTATAGAAGGGGAATACGGCAAAACGACTTTTTTTCAAACTTGCTTTTGCTTTAAAACTAAAATTAAAATCTTCTCTTATAGCAATATATTCTTTTATGGATTTTCCCGTTAAAACGGCGTTGTATATTTGGTCTATATCCGCACGCATATCATCGCCCAACTCAAATATTATTGCCGATCTGTAGTTTTTATCTTTTGGCCATATCCACCTTAGTATTACCTCACTGTCAAGACCGTTTTCAACAAAAAGCTCTTTAACGGAAGTGTTTTCTGACGGCTCAGTTAATATAACGGCATTTTTTCTTACCTTTTCTTCAAACATTCTCCTCGCCTCCGCTTAATGTTTTCCATCTTTCGTAGGAAGCTATATTTTCTGTTTTTTGTGTACCCTTAATGTAGATAACCGTCATATCGTTGTCTATTGCTTCATCAAGAAATGCGTGTTTGTCACCAACTATACCTTCCTTACCTAAAAGGTATCTTGGAGTAGGGTCAAGATTGTTGCCTAATATTCCTATTGTTTCAAATTCATTTCCCGTAAAGTTGTTTGTATTTGAAAAATAGCCTCTGTCGGCAAGAATTTCTTCTTTTATCATAGAATTAACGCTCTCTGCGCTTCCCGAAAGCCTTTGTCTGCATTCTTCTGAAAAATCTGCCTTGAGAACGGGACAATTCTCATACAAAAAGTCGGCTGCGGCATTTGTTCTTTCATTTATCATTTCTTTAAGTTCTTTAACACCTAAATCTACTCCAAACAGAGCAGAATTAACATCGGAAAAATATTTCAAAAATCCGGACTTGAATTGTACGGCAGCATCGTCTGTTAAATCGGTGTAGAATTTTACAGCATTCTTTTTTACAATATCATCGGGTCGAAGTTTTAGAGAGGCAGTTTTTTTCGCAACAACAGCAGAGTATTCCTTTTTCAATTCTTTAACAAGCTCGTATGAACGCACATATTTGTCGGTTGTTTCGTTTATAACATCAAGAAAAGCTTTAAAAATTTTATTTACGACCTCGCTTTTCTTTATTGCAAGATACTGCTCGCAATATGAAGCCGCCACCGTAAATATGAGCATTGATTCTCCTGTTGCTGCTTTTTGATCTATGTTGCCGTCATCTGTTTTTCTTGCTTTAAACCTTTCAAATGCCGCTTTTCTTTCGGCTACCTCTTTTGAGCTTGTCTCTATTTTTTCAAGGCATATATTTTTAAGCGAATTGACATCTTCTGTTAAAAAAGCTATTGCATCGTTGACAGAATATCCCGTTCTCGAAGAAAAGGAAACAAGTTTTTCGTTAAGCTCTTTCTTGAACTCTAAGGCAACGGCTTCTATATCGATGGTACTTTCGGCATTTGCATCCACAAATCTATCAATGGCTCTTCCGTATATTCTCTTTATTGTATCGGCATTTGAGCCTAAGCCGGCAGATACATCTATGTGGTTTCTTACAAATGTGAAAAACATTTCGGGAGCAATATCTTCTCCTCTTTTGTCAACACATTCTTCAACAGCCTCTTCAGCGGTTATAACAGCAGTTGTGAAGCGTGTAAGTGTTTTTACTTCATTTTCTGTGTCAAGCCGCTCGTTAACCGTAAGAACTTTTTCTGTAAGTCTGTCAAGAATGATGTTTCTTATCAGTTCATCATCTTTTTCTATAGAGAGCATTCCCAAAGAGAAAAATCTTCCCTCGGGATATTTTTCTCGACAGTTTATCTTGAAAATATCTTCCCTGAATTCGTTTCCGAGGAAACGGTTGTCGTTTTCTCGGGATACACCTGTTTTAAGTGCTGTGAATGAGCAGATACATTTTAAGTAGGTATCAAAGTCAAACTCACTCAGTCTTCCCTTGCTGTCACAGTTTCCGAGAATATAACAAGTTTTTGTCATATCTTTTTTCTCAAGAGGAGGAACTATTTTTTCAAGTTCGGTGAAAGTGAGATATTTGTTTATATCGTTTCTTTTTCCTTCATCTCCGGGATAAAGACTTTCATCATATAGGCAGAAAAAATCCTCATATACATCCCTAAAAGCCGAAGCAAAGGTTTTTTGTGTGATTTTACTTGTGAATTCAAGAGCGGCAGCCTCGTTTTCACAGGCATTGAAAATATAACTTATCTGTACCGCATCTCTTTCAAAGGCAGTTTTCTTAAAGGAATTTATAACGGAAAAAAGCTCTTCCTCGAGCTTTTTTTCAATATCCTCACGTTGAAGATCGAATGCGGAAAGAAATTCCTCTCGGTCTCCGGGAATTTCCCGACAAACATATTCTTCACCATCAGAAAAAAGACCCACAACATCCACGCAGGAGTCGTTATACATATATTTTTTTATCTTCTTACCGATTTTTTCGGCACTTCCCAAAATCACATATAATACGGGCATGGAAAGTATAATACCCGTATGTGTATTTTTTTCACTCATTATCATTATCTCCGCCCGTATCGATCATAAAGAAATAATCATAGTTAGGGGAGGGGAAAACCATGCAGCCCTCACCTTGTTTTTTTGCTTTGATATCAAGGCATTGTCTTAAATAGCAAAGAACGATTTCATAAGGAGACAGTCCGCTTATACGGGTTATTTTTTTCAGACTTTCCGTACTTATTTTTTTCTCTTCTATTTTTTCCTCTGTAGAAGTAGGAACTGTATCATCATTTGCATAAACATAGGAGTTACGTGTAAGTATTTCGTCAATTTCAAGCATTATTCCGTTTTGCAAAAGCTCTGTTTCTCCGAAACCTTCTTCATCGGAATATACAATATCCTTTATTCTCTCGCTAAGAGCAAATGCTAAAGGGTAAAAACTATCTTCCTTACTTTCGGCAATAAGCTCAGCCAAAGCTTCGGCATAGTTTCTCATGGAAAATCTTCCTCCATGGAGTTTGCCTCTTAATCCCAAACTCTGTATATTGGGAAAAATCTTTTCTGTAGGAAGGTTTTCAAGTTTATAACCTGCAATTTCCGAATCGAATTCGGGTTTTTCATCAAAGGGATCCAAGTCGCATTCAAGAAGAACTCTTGTAAACAGACTACCTATATCCCATTCGTTTTCGGCAACAAGCTCATCCAGCTCTTCTTTTCCGGTATTTACCGACAACATATCTTTCCAGTTAGTTAGCATTCTAAGTGGAAATTTGCTTTTGTCAAGTTTTATGCTCTTTACATATTTAAGTGTACTTTCGTTTATTCTTTCGTAGCGTACAATATCATCCAAAGAACAACCGTTTTCATAAACCGTTATCCCATCATTATCCAACTGTCCTAAGGTGTTACCGTATATTATAAGGTTGCTTAAATGCAACAACTTATCTCCGTAGGGGTAATCCTGCTCTATAAGGGAGGCAACCGCCGGTGTTATCTCGGATGTTATAAGCTTTACTTCGTTTGAGTCGGCTTTTATTATGCGAAAATTTTCACTTTCTATACTTATTCTTGTAAATGAGCCTGATATTTCCGAGGCTTTCATTTTCTCGTAAACATTTTCGGAAATAATAATATTGTAGATCATATACACCTCGGGAAATAAGCGGTCGGAATTATCCGACCGCAAAAATTGTAAGTATCCGCAGATATGTACGAAAACACCAAATCGGTGTTTTTATATTATCGGTTACTTTTACATATCGTCATCGTCGTCCTCATCATCGTCATCCGAATTAGAGGAAACGCCCATCAACAGTGTAAGTCTGTCGTTGAGCTTTGACTTGAATTGGGCATAAAATGCTCTTTTATCTTCATAATTCATTACAGAATGTCTGTTTTCTTCAAGACTTGCCGATTCCTCACCGAGCTTTTCTTTAAATCTTGTGAGCCAATCGAGCATATCGTCAAATTGCTCGTCGGTAGGGTTGGCAATTATCTTGTTTGCTTTTTCATCAAGATATCTTCCGACCTCATCGGGAAGTGCAACAAACTTATTAAATAATACAAAATAGCCGTAAATATCCTTGCAGTCGGTAAGCATATTCATTATAGGCTGCTTTGTATTGAGTCTGTCGTTATATACGAACATACTCTTATTCTTCTTGATTATTCTTGTTGAAAGAATGTTCAAAAGTCTGGTGAAGTTGTCAACACCGCTGTCGGTGAAAGCAAGAAGCTTGTTGCGGTAACTTTTGTATTTTTCAAATCTAACCAGCTCTGCACCCACCCTGTCTCTTATGGCAATGTTTTTATAAAAATACTCTTTGGTGTAATTTATTACCTTTGACATATCCGTGGAATTGAGTCTTTCCTCGGCATTAAGGTCGACTGTTTCAAAGCTGTCTATATCAAAGCTTCCGTCTTCATTTACAAACATGTCTTTGTCAAGTTTGTTTATTGCTTTTTGGGCATCAACGGTGGTAATAAAGCCGGAGTCAATGTTTCCTATACCGCATTCTTTAAGTATATCGTCGAGGTTAACTTGTGTGGCCTCTTCGGGATATACAAGCACGATATGGTCGCCTCTTTGCTCTTTGTCCGAGTAAATAAGTCCGTTTTCAAGCGCTTTGTCGAATATTTCAAAATATTTGTCTGCTCTTACCTTTTCTCCGTCATTTATCTCCATTTCCTTTCTGTGGATATTGGTCCAAGTGGAACTGGGGCAAGGTGAAGGAATATTTGACCAATCAATATTTCCTCCGTCGGGAGTCTTCTCAAACAGATGTGTTCCGGGGGTACCTCTACCGTTTATTTCATAAGCGGTCTCGTACTCTTCCATATATGCATAGTCTTCAAGACAATTACAAGCATTAAAGTTTATCCTGAATATTTTGTTTTTTATAAAGCTCTGTTTAAGAATATCATTTTCGCTTGATGCGGCGTTTTTGAAAAACTCATACATCGAGCTGCAGTCTCTGGGAATGGACATGTACGAAAAGCTTGTTCCGGGAGAAGCGCCTGCTTTCTTTCTGAACATATATGCAGACTCGGCAACAAGTCTTTTGTGTATTTCCTCATAGTATTCCGTAACGGTTTTTCCCTTCTGAGTAGCAATACTCTCGATATATGTATCTATGGTCTTTGCGATTATATCAGAGAAAAGAGAAGAAACGAACTCATTAAGTCTGTTAACTATACTGTTTCTGTTTTCCACACTTGTCCATTTATCGGAGTTATGAAGGAAATCGCTGTAGAACTTTATTATAGCCTCGTTTACGTCAAGCATTAGGTTGGAGTCTTTGTCCATCATTTTTTCTATGCTATCGATAAACTCGGGAGCGTCGATCATATTCCAGCTAAATACATGAGAAGCTATCTCGTCTCCTTGTATTTCTTTTGCTCTGTTGTCAATGCTGCTGTAGTTATCCATTACACGATGGAGCTCCTCCATTATAGTGGTAACCTTGTCGTATACATTCTCGTTCTTTGTAATTATGAACTTCTGTATTTTGTAGAATACATTGTACATCGCATCACAAATATAGTTGTTAAGAAGGGCGGCATAATAGGTTTGTATGCTGTCTATATGATCTTTTAGAAGGGCCTTCTTATCGGAGATAAGAGAAGCGTTCTTTATTTTGCTTGCCGCTTGCAGCTCTCTGTCGGAGCCTAACTGCCTCTTGGAATCCATGCACTTATTCATTTCGTTTGTAAGTGCATTTGTAAGGCAAGGATGACCGCTGTCGTTATGGATCATCTTTTGAGTTACAACGGGACCGTACTCAATGTTAAGGAAATAATTCTGGTCTATAATATTGTTGGGATTGTCGATTTTATCTATTATCTCTTTTACTATAGCATCGGCTTCCTTGTCTATAAGGGCGATCTGGTCGTCAAAACGGCGTCTGCAATCACGAAGAATACCCGTATTGTTTTCCTTAAAAGCATTAAAATCATAGTCATGAAGGTCGAGCATGGGTTTTGCGTTTGCCGCTCTGCTAAGTCTGGGCTTAATTGATTCCATGACAGAACCAAAATGCTTAAGTATCTCGTTTACCTCGTTTTGCATTACATCCTTTGACCAGTTGTCACTCATCTTATCAAAAATACGATAAGTCATGAAGCTTACCAAATCGTCAAGAGGTATATATGAAGACGAAGCACCGGCAATAATATATTTGTAGTTTACAGCATGCTTTGCCGAGCCCAAAGAATCCTTGTAGGCGTGCGTAAGCGTAGTGATGTTTGAGAGGAAACTCTTTATGGAGTAATCCGTTCCGTCACCTGCAACTTCATTTGCTATAAAGTTAACGACTGTTTCAGATGCGACAGCCATTGAACGATCGTAATCGACAGACACACCGTTTACATCCGTTGCCGAAAATAAAAGCGTGGTCTCATAGGGCGGAGCTGTTTCGTCTACGGCAACATCCGCACCGTAATTTACCGTATATTTTGTGCCGTGAGCACGAAGATTGTTAAGATAATCAAGCTCTTTAAGAGCTGCAAAACCGTTTCTTTTTATGATGTTGGCCGCAGGTCCGGTAGTACCGGAATGTTGAAGGTTAACATCGGGCATGAACGCAAACAAAAGTCTTGTGATCTGTCTTATCTGACAACTTTCCGCAATACTTTTAAGAATATAACCCATATCTATAAAAGCACCGCTTCCCGTACCTCCGCTTATACCGGAGAAGACAAACATATACACAATACTGTTGTCACCGTTTTTGATTCGGTTGAACTTTGCCGTGATCTGATTTTTAAGCTGTGCTACATTCTGAAAAAGAATAAAACGACCAACCTGTCTTATGGCACCTGCTCCGTGAATTATAAGGCTTGAATCAATTTTGGGATTGAACCATTCCTTTATGTCCTCACGCATATTTCTGTCTCTGTCGTCAACTACGGAACGTATTTCTCCGGTTCTGTAGAGAAACTTTTCGTCGTTTGTAAACACGGTGCCCATGTAGCTGCTTTCAATAGCTTTTTCATCCGTATCTATAACAAGATAGTCTACATTTTCGGGCTTATCCATACCCTCTTCGCAGACCATTCTTTCGGCAATAAGTTTTTTTGTCCTCAGCACCGCATCAACACCGGTACCGCCTAAGCCCACTATCAATATGGGATTGTCTATAGTTGTTATTTTATCGGCAAGGGCTCTGATTCTGCCTCCGTTGGCATAATTTAATCGGTCAAGGTCTTTTCTGAGTCTTTCGTCGACTTCCATTCAATGTTCACCTCTGTAGTTTATTATTTGGCAATTTATTTTATAAATACCAATCGTTGACATAATTATATCATTTTAATGGCTAATCGTCAACAATTATATTCATTTATTGATATAGTTTATACATTATAATCTTTTGGAGTAAGCAGTCTTCTAAAACCTTAATTATTGGATTTTCAAGGAAACACTGATTAATTCACTTGAAGCAGATTTGAGGTAATATTATCGCAGACAAGGAAAAGACCCGATGGCACAGCCGGAAGCTATGTAGCGGCTATTTTGCTATGCAAAATAGTCCGTCCCTACGGGATTTGTAACTTTGCTTGCAAAGTTACAAACATGGGCTTTGACACAGTATGCGGTAATATTATCCAAATATGCGAATGATTAATTAATCAGTAGTTCCGTAAATATTCCTTTAATATTATACAAAAATAGGTTCGGATTTCAATATTTACACGGTTTTT
>DFJD01000052.1:11968-19079 GCA_002372875.1 Clostridiales bacterium UBA3680 | reverse complement strand
ACCTCTCTTGCCGACTGCACATCGTAGTTTTCGCAGGATCTTCTCATAAAGAATATCAGTTCCCTAAGCTTTTCATCGGATATTTCGTCCATCATCTCGTTGTCAACACCGCCGTTTTCCTCTGCAAGTGAATTTTCCGAGCTGCTAAGGTAATCCTTTATCAGGGCAAGTACTCTGTCATACATAAACATCAGGTTGGAATGTCCTGCCTCTATAACGGAATAGTTCCCCTCTCTGCCTGCCGTTTCAAGCTCCTTTGCCATTTCCGAGCAGCTTTGCGCTCCTATCGTAAGGCTAGTGCTCTTAAGTGCATGCACATCTATTATATAGCTTTTCCAGTCCTGAGTTTCAAAAAACTGTGTAAGTCTTTCTTTTTTGTTTTCGGACTCGTTTACAAATACATTCAGCACTTCGATATAATCGTCCTTGTTTCCTCCCATATATTTTAACCCCAACGAAGGAGAGAACATTTCCGACACCGCCGTAGCGTCATATATAATTTCGTTTTTCATTTTTTCGTTTATTTCAAGAGGTTTTTGCATATCCTCGGGAATAAACTTTTTCAAGATCTTGTTCAACTGTCCAAGCTCTATGGGCTTTGCAAGATAATCATCAAAGCCCGCATCAAGAAACATCTGCCTTGAGCCGCTGACCGCATTTGCCGTCAGTGCCACAATGGGAAGCTTTTTATAATAATCGTTGTTTTTGCTTCTGATTATCCTTGTTGCCTCCACACCGTCCATAACCGGCATCATGTGATCCATAAACACAAGATCGTAATCCTTGGATTTAAGCATTTCTATTGCGGATTTTCCCGAAAGAGCCGTAAAGAGCTTCACCCCGTAGGTCCTCATAAGTCCGCAGGCTACTCTCAGGTTTATCTCGTTGTCGTCAACAACAAGTATCTTAAAGTCGGGAGCAATGAAGTCCGCTCCGCTGCTGAGCTGTTCATCTCTTCTTGAGGTTCCCTCTCCGTTTATGGCAGCGGCAATGGATATGGAATAAAAAGGCTTGTACATCCTGTTTATTCCCGCAGGCAGTTTCAAGGGATCCATTCTTTCGCACAGAACATAAACCTTCAGTTTCTCGGCTATTTTGGAAAAATATACGGCATTGGCGATATATGTTTCCTTCTCTACGAATACATGGGTAAATGATGCCTCATTGTATCTGAAGCCTTCGATGCCCACAAACACCTTCGAGTTTATTCGCATGCTCTTGCTTATCATCGTGGGGATACCTCTGTAGAGGTCGTCCGCCTTTTTATTGTTGTAGGCTTTGACTTTATCTAAGCATATTGCCATTTTTATTTTGTTGGCGTTTTCAATATGCACTATAGGACGCTTATCGTTCACCTTCATGGGTATTGTAAAGCGGAACTCAGAGCCCTCTCCGTAAACGCTTGAAGCATTTACAAAGCCGCCCATCATTTTTACAAACTGCTTTGAAATTGCAAGACCCAATCCCGTGCCTTCTACTTTTCTGTTCTTCCTTGTATCCACCTGCTGAAAACTTGTAAACAGCTTTTCAAGGTCGTCCTCGATTATTCCTATTCCCGTATCGATAACGCTTACGTTAAGATTTATACCGTAGGTCTGCTTCGTATAAGAGACGATAAGACCTACCGCACCGTTTTTTGTAAATTTAACGGCATTTGTCATAAAGTTTACGATAACCTGTCTTATTCTCATCTGATCTCCCACTATTCCCCTCGGAAGTGTGGGATCCACATCTACAATTATATCTATATCCGCAGTTCCTCTTCTTGCTATCGAAAGATTTATTATCTCATTCATCATGGAGGAAATATCAAATTCCTCTTCTATAAGATCTATCTTACCCGATTCTATTTTTGAAAAATCGAGAATATCGTTTACCACCGCAAGAAGATTTCCGCTTGCCTCCGCTATGTCGTTTGCATGCTCCCTTATCATGTCGTTATCGCAATCACGCAGGATCATTTCGTCCATACCGATAATGGCATTTATGGGAGTTCTTATTTCGTGCGACATATTTGCAAGGAAATCGCTTTTTGCCCTGTTTGCATTTTCCGCAGCTTCCTTTGCCTTTATAAGCTCATCATCACTGTACGCTCTGCTTTCGTTGTTCAAGTGGCTCAATCCCACCGAAAAGACAAACAAAGACATGAGCATCAGCAAAAAGGCAATAAATGAAATAACCGTAGCTCCGCTGCCTATAAGGTTTTTTTGCAATATACAGCCTTCAAGGTAAAGTTCGTTTTTACCTATTGCTTCGCAAAATATAAGCCCTTCAAAGTCATCGCTTTTGTGGGAGGAAATAACCTCTTCTCCCGTTCTTCTTGTTAAGGTCAGACCGCCGCTTTTAGCCACATCGTCAAAATTTTCAAAGAAACTTTTACTTACGCCCTCTCCGTAGTATCTTAAAAGAACGTTTCCATAGCGGTCGACTATTCTTACCGAGCCTCCGTCTATGCCCGCAAAACAAAGCCGACTTGCAAGCTCCTCTCTTTCAATGGTTTTATAAAGCACAAATGAGACCGTGTCTTCGGCATATACGGGCACAGCTGCAATCACCTTGTTATCGCCGTAAAAAATAACATTTTCCCCGTTAAGAGCCTCGGCGCATTTTTTTATGCTTTGAGGACTTAGCTCATAGCCCGATGACTCTCCGCTTTGCGCCATTATAACACCATTATCGCGGTCTTTCAGTATTTGATTGATATTTTCGTTGTTTTGCCTTCCGTAATAAGAAAGCTCCCTAAATATAGCTTCAAAGCTTTCATCAAGAGACAGCACCACACTTTTTGCAACAACATGAGTCGATTTTTCCGTTTGCGTGTTTACAAGCTCCTTAATGCTTGTAAACAACAACAGAGCAAACACTATAAGAGCAAGTGTATAAAGCACGAAAAAAGTAATGAATTTTATATCCGGGACAAATAGCTTTTGTTTGTTTTCTGCCATATCGTTGCCTCATAACTATCTTTTACAAAAAAAGGAACCCTTTACAGGTTCCTTTTGACGGAGATGGTGGGAGTCGAACCCACGCGCCCTTTCGGACCTATCGCATTTCGAGTGCGACCTCTTACGACCACTTGAGTACATCTCCATATAAGAGCCTGCAAGGAATATCCTTGCAAGCCTGTTAAGGAAACACATCACACTATTATGGTTGTTTCCCTTTCGATATCGTCAAAATATTTGACATCATAATATTTTGTAAGCTAACTGCTTACCATCCCATATTAAAGCCAAAAGGATCTTTATTCTTTTGCTTTTTATCGTTTTCCTCTTCGTAATCGGAGGTAGAGCCGTACTTAGCTTCCCATATATTTGCATTTTCGGGGATATCCTCTTCGGGCTCCTCTTCTTTCTCCTCCTGTTTTTTACCAAGGCCGAAAAGTCCGCCTTTTTTCTTCTTCTTTTTCTTTTTGTCGTTATTATTTTCTTCCGCTACCTGCGCAACATATTCGGGGTCAAGCTCCACCTCGTCTTCCACATTTGCGTAAAGAGCGGGGCCGTCCTCGTCATCGTCATCGTCAAGGAAAAGCTTAGGTCTTTCCTTGGGAGGCTCGGTTTGTTCGGCGTCTGCCTTTTCTTCGGGTTCTGCGGAGATATCGGGTTTCAACTCTTCATAACCGTCGGGAACAAGTTCTCCGTAATCTTCCTCGGGAGCAAGCTCGCCGTATTCCTCAGAGCTGTCACTCATAAACTCGGCTCCCACATCCGGCATAAGTACGGTATCATCGGGAGCAAGTTCTCCCGTATCGGGCATAAGTTCTCCCGTGTCTGGCATAAGCTCTCCCGTATCGGGCATAAGTTCTCCCGTGTCGGGCATAAGTTCTCCCGTATCGGGAACAAGTTCTCCCGTGTCGGGTGCAAGCTCTCCCGTGTCGGGTGCAAGCTCTCCCGTGTCAGGTGCAAGTTCTCCGGTGCCTGGCATAAGCACATCTTCGGTTGTTTCAGCCATTGCTTCGGCTTCAACAGCTGCCTGATCGGGTGCAAGCTCATCAAAATCCTCTGCTGTGGGAAGCTTATCTTCCTTGGTTATGATAACGCTCTCACTTTCAAGCTTTCCTATAAGGCTTTCTATTTCAATTCGCATAACGACGGGCGAAGCATATCTTTGCGCTCTGTCGTTAGCTATTGCTTTAAGTATTATTTCCGCTGCCCTGCCCTCTGCATTTTTGGGCTTTTCGGGTTCCTCTCCGCCTATTCTCTTAACTCTTGATGTTTCCACATCGTTAAGATATATAGGTTCGGGAGAAGGAGGCATAAAAGGATCTCTGTTGTCGTTAAACAAACGATATAAAACAAGTCCCAAAGAATAGGTGTCTGTTTTCTGGTCGTATTTATGACCTCTGTAAAGCTCGGGAGAAACAAAGAGCATCGTGCCCTTTTTCTCATATCTCATAGTATCCACAAAGGCCTTGGCAATACCGAGATCTCCAAGCAAGAAACGACCTTCCTCGTTCACAAAAATATTTTCGGGCTTTATATCACAATGAACAAATTCATCCTTTGAACAAGCTTCAAGAGCACGACATATTTCGCTTCCCATCTTTAGGGCGGTCTTGTCTGTAATACCGTTTTCCTTGACATAATCGGTAAGATTTGTAAGTTTGGGCATTCTCAAAAATACATCCCAGCCGAGGTTTCCCTCATCTGTAACGACTTTTCTGCCGCTGTACTGAACTATACGTGCTTCCTTTATTTCGGACACCCTCATTATGTTTTGAAGGAGATTTTCGGCAACATTTTTGAAAAATGTATATATTTCTTTATCACTTAATCCCTGAGACTTCTGATGCTTGATCATTGCCTGAGAGCCCGGTATCTTTATGTGCTTGAGTACGGATTCCGTTTTTATTCCGTATTCTTCCTTTTCAAGCTTGTATGTTTCGCCGTAATGACCTTCGCCGATCATTTCCGTAACGATCCACCCATCCCAAAATGGCTCCAATTTTTTTACTTCCTCAAGCATAGATAATTTCACCACCAATATTTGTGAATTTATAAACTTTGGTCTATTATATCACATTTCTGAAAAAATATAAAGTATTATTTTTATATTTTGCAATTTTTTGACAGCTTTCAGTCAATTATCATTTCGGATATAACACTTCCGTCTTCAATATCCTTTATGGTAAACTTCCTGTTTTCATATATCATATAACTGTGTCTGTTGCCGTTTTTCGGTATGGAAGTTGAACCCGGATTTATGTATATATAGTCATCAACGCTTTCCATAGCCTGAATATGTGTATGCCCGTGGATAAGTATATCTCCCGGCTTATGCACGGGCGGATTGGAAGTGTTATAGATATGTCCGTGGGTAATAAACAGAAAAAGTCCGTCAACAAACACGGTACAGTAATCGGCAAGGCAGGGGAATTCGAGCACCATTTGGTCTACCTCCGCCTCACAATTTCCTCTTACGGCAAGTATATCATTTTTAAGTTCATTTAGTATGGGTATAACTTTTTTGGGAGCATAATCCCGAGGAAGATCGTTTCTCGGGCCGTGATAGAGCAGATCACCCAAAAGGATCAACCTTTGCGCCCCCTCTTTATTGTATGTCTGTTTTACAAGTTCCGCATAGTAGGCAGACCCGTGTATGTCCGATGCAAACATCAATTTCATAAATAATACCTCTTACAACTTTTCGTAAAGAATTTTTGCCTTTTCCGTATCAACGGCAAGATACTTTTTGCCGTCAAGTTCATAAAAGTACATATTTGTTTCCGTGCCCTCGGAATTCTTTATTGTAACGCCGTTACGATTAACGGAATACTCCGCAATTTCGTCAAGCTCCGTGCCGTTTGTTATCATATCCACGGTAGCATCCTCGTTAAGCCTTAATATGGTCACGTAAGGGTCTATGCCCGATTGTTCGCTCACCAATGCGGTTTCCTCGTCCACGCTTCCGTTTTCTTTCTTATATGTTTTGTAGGGTTTAAGCTCCTCCCCTTCAAGCACGTAAGCCGCATTATAAGGTCCCGTATCAAAACCCGTTATTTTTACCTCTTTTTTCTCTTCGGCAGCGGTCTCCGAGAAGCTTTCCGTCATCACGGCGGAAGTTTCCTCGGTAGAGTGCAAAGTTTCACTTTGAATTCCGCTTTCCGTTTTTTTACAGCCGTTTAGAATACTGACCGCAAAAAGAATTGCAATTATTTCTTTTTTCATAGATCTTCTCGGAATATCCTTTCATAATCAACTATTTTAGCGTCGATCACTCCGTCGGTTATGTTCAGTATACCGTATGAAGCATTGCTTCCGCCTCTCGGAACGGACAAAGAGCCGGGGTTCATGATCGTGACCGCTCCCACACTGCCGTAAAACGGTATATGCGTGTGACCGTAAAGGCAAAAATGAGCTCCAAACTCTTCCGCCGCATACGCGAGCCTGTCAAGGGAGTGATCCACCTTGTATCTGTGTCCGTGGGTCATAAATATTTTTGCTCCCTCGAAACTTAAAAGCCTTTCTTTAGGCTCGTGGCTACCCCAATCGCAATTTCCGCAAACATCATATATCGGCAAGTTCGGAAAGGCCTCCCTGACCATAGCCAGGTCGTCTACAACATCCCCCAGATGTATAAGCGCATCCGTATCCTTTCCTATGAGCCTAAGTATTTTATATATTCTTATACCCTGTCCGTGGGTATCGCTTACAACAAGTATTTTCATAGGCCTTTCGCTCCTGTTTTTTCCGCAGGGAAGCTTTCGGGCAAAAATCGATCAATTTCGATGTGTTGTATCTCTACCCTCCAGCCTTTCAAGCATTGCCTTCAATGCCTTTCCCCTGTGTGATACCTTGTTTTTTTCCTCCATGGAAAGCTGAGCCGTTGTTTTTCCCAAAGGCGGGTAGAAAAACAGCGGGTCGTAACCAAAGCCGTTTCCCCCCTCTGTTTTTCTTGCCACGATGCCTTCAATGGTCTCTCTTACGACTATGGGCTCCTCACCCTTTTTTACCGCGGCAACGGCGCATACGAACCTCGCCGTTCTCTTTTCGTCGGGAACATCCTTCATAAGCTCAAGTATTTTTGCATTTTTTATATCGTAGGGAGTATCCTCTCCCATATATCTTGAAGAATATATCCCGGGTGCCTTATCAAGAAAATCTATTTCAAG
>DFJD01000052.1:0-11849 GCA_002372875.1 Clostridiales bacterium UBA3680 | reverse complement strand
GCATTTTCCTCAAAAGTGCTTCCCGTTTCATCGGCTTGTGCATCTATGCCCGCCTCTTTTAGGGAGATCACTAAATAGCGTTCTCCCATCACTTCTCTTATTTCTTTCAGTTTGCCTTCGTTTGTTGTGGCAAAAATTATTTTTTCTTTCATTTTTTTACCTCAAAAGCAGAAGGATCTCCCGCAAAATATTTTGCAAAAAGCATATAATCGGCTCTGTTGACAATATTATCCTCGTTGATATCGGAATTAGGCACATTTACTTGTACGGGATAGCCTGCAAAAAACTTGGAAATAAGGATATAATCGGCTCTGTTAACAACGCTGTCGGAATTACTGTCGCCTTTGACAGCGGCAACATTTTCCGTTGTTGCCTCCGATGAGCCTTCTGTTGTTTCTTGCGATGTCTCTTCGGTGGTCTGTTCCGTTGTTATCTCGGTGGTTATTTCCGTGGTTGTTTCCGTTGTTATCTCGGTGGTTGATTGTGTGGTATTTTCGGTGGTCGACTGAGAAGTTTCTTCATAATCTCCCTCCGCGTACTCCACAACCTCCATATAATAAATGTCTATAGCAGATGTTGATTTAAAGTAATAATCTCCCGCCTCGGTAAGAGTAACGGTGGAAAGAACGTCATTTCCGCTGTTTCCTGTCTGAAAATAGCCGTGATACACCGCAGAGGGATTTGCCGCATTTACAAGTTCTGTCCTTACGGGAGTTTTTCCCGTTGTGCTTGCAATTATGGTAAATTTGGCAGGTCCGTTCGTTGTGAAAGATACATTGGAGCCTGTTGAAAATGAGCCGCTGTAGTTGTATTTTACAGCCTCTCTGTATCCCGATGCCGTTGCCGCCTTGCACGATGTGCCGCTTGCTTTAAAGTATGTTCCCTCGCCGTTCAATCCTCCGAAAGCCTCACCCGTGCTTCCGCTCTCGGGAGCATCGTAATAGTATACACTTGCGGGGTGACCTGCAAGCACTGGAGGTGATATGGGTTCTAACGCATCTATTTTCGTGTCGGTAAGTCTGCCCGCATGTGCAAGAACTTCCGTTTTTGCCTGCTGTGCGGAATGGAGAATATAGTCGTTGCTCGCAATATATCCGTTTGCATCAAAGTTATTATAGGTGTAACCGCCCTTTACGGTCGTAAAGTCGGCAGCTGTCATTCTGTATTCTCTTGAAGGTGCGTTAAAATAATCCACTCCCTCAACAAACTCGTAGCAATCTTCGGTTATGTTTCCGAACGCCTTTATAACGCCTCCGTCATTGTCGGAAAACTTTGAAGCGTATCCTCCCTGTGAGGAAGTAAGGAAAGGCGAAGAAGCTTTTTCGAAGTAATTGTTTTCGGCAAAAATATTTGAGTTACAGGTCGCTCCTATGCCGTATGCTCCCGTATAGAGATAATAGTTATTGTAGGCATGCATATTATGCCATCTCATTCTCGGAGTTCTCTGGTTGGTATGGTCGAAGAAATTGTGATGGAATGTCAGATTTCCAGTTGATTCTCTGCTTGAAGAGGAGGAACCTATAAGGGATGTCTTGTCCGTTCCCGAAAACTCGTTATAGGATACGACCGTGGTATTACATTCTCTTAAATCGCAGGAACCGTCTCCGTGGAGTTTGTCTCTTTCAGCTGTGGAGTCTTTGGGGTAATAGCCAGAATAAAAAGTATTGTTGTGTACCCAAAGCTTTTTTGCCCCCTCAAAGCCGAGAGCGTCCTCCTGATAATCTATGAAAGAAAGGTTACGAAACTCGGTATCGGAGCTGTCTCCGCCGCTTATTCCCCAACCTATAAAGCCGGCATTCGGTCCGATTCCCTCTACGGTAACGCCGCAGGTATTTTTCCACATTCCCACATTGGTCTTGTTTTTAATCGGATCTATCCTACCGATGATCCTGATTATAACGGGTTTTCCGCTGTTAAGGGAATTAAGCCCCGACAACAGGCTTGTAAGGTCCTTGTTTTTATATACATTCGTGCTGTTTTCGTTGGTCACATACAGTATAAGTGCTCCGTCTGCCACCGTACCGTCGGCATTATATGCTCCCGGGGCATTTGAAGAGCCGTCAAAAGCAAAACCCGAACGGTCGTATTTTTCGGGAGTTGCCGTATATTCAAAGAACGGACTTTCCGCCTGCTGTGTGCCGTTTACGGCATAAATACACAGATCGTAGCTCTCATTTCCCGCAAGACCGGGCACATCCACCCTGTATTTATCTCCGTCGACCTTTCTTACAAGCTCATCGTCGACCTTTGTATATTCGGTTTCGGACGTTTTTTTGTAATATGCATTGTAAGCCGTTGCCGAACCTGTAAATTCGGCATACATGGTCTCATACCATGCGCCGCTTAAAAGAACCTTTTCCGCCGCCATAACAGGAGCTGTTAGGCTTATTACGGATGACGCCAAAACAGCCGATAATACAGAGGCTGTCAATATTTTTATTTTCTTCAAATCAATTTCCTCCTTCGGTGGTCTCTTCTGAAGAACCCTCTTCCGCCTGCGTTTTTTCCATATATTCTTCCTCGGTCATGTAGCTGTCGGGGTCTTCAATGGGAGTTGTTTTTGTTATGCCGAAGGAATCATACATACAATTTACGGAATATATGTAAGGATTTTTAATATCTCCCGAGTCTATGGAGGCATCAAGATAGAAGGTGTACTCCACCAGTCTTCCCTCGGGATCTACCTTGTAGATAACATTTGCGAAATTCACTTCCATTTTTGCCTGCATACCGCCTTTAAGAAGGTTTTCGGCCATTATGGACTCAAATTTTTCCTTGTTGAGCTTACCGATATATTTCATATTTCCCAAAGCATCGGTCTCTTTTTTCGCCTGCTCCACACTTTCTTCATAAACGGTTATGGAGTAGTTGTTTGTCATCTGCATAACTTCATCATAGGTAAGCTTGATCTGATATTTCTCAGCTTCACCTTTTTCGTTTTTGGAATCGAGAAAAAGATTTTTACCATCATAGTATGCACTTACATCTCCCGAATAAAAGCCGTTTTGCTGTTCGGTGGCCTCATCGTATTGATTTGAAAAGCTGAAATTCATTTCCTTTTTTTCGTCCGAAAAAGCCTTAAGTATCTTTGTTTTGTTTACGGAATTTTGCTCCGCCTCTATGATAGTGCTGCCGCCTGTGTAGGTTTCCGATCTTTCATCGGGGCTTACAATGGTTTTTACCTCGGCGGTTATTGTAACATTATCCTCATCTTGAGATTTTTTTGCCGCATCATCAAATATTTTTTTGAAATCCGCAGCCTCGACCTCTTCACCCTTTGATTCGTTGATTTTTTCCGAATCCGCAGCCTCTTGGATACTTACCGCAGGTCCTACTTCTATGGGTTCTTGTTTACACCCCGAAAACAAAAGCGTTGCCGTAAAAAAAAGCACTAAATATTTTTTCATTTTTCCTCCCTAAATGTTATACACTTCATCAAGAAGCTTTAAACAATTGTCTATTTTTTCCTTTTCGGCGGCATCTATTTTTCTGCCCGAAAAATAAAATTCCGTTTTCCCCTCTCCCTGTCTGAAGGAATCGAGTTTCATCACCCTTATGAGCTGATTTACGGTACCCTCATTTCCGTCTACATAATGCACGGAATGCGGCAGAATATCGGTATATATTTTCTTGAAATAATTAAAATGGGTACAGCCCAAAACATAGGTACCTATTTTGCTCAAATCCACTTCGGCAAGACAATTTTTTATATATTCCCTGACCTGCTCCCCGTCAAAAACTCCTTTTTCCGCAAAATCCACCAGATGGGGCATAGGCAGAAGAACTATATCATTATCCTCGGAATATCGCTGTACAAGCCTTTTAAGCTTATCCCCCTTTATGGTGTTTGGTGTTGCGGCAACGACAATGGTTTTTTTCTCTGCGGAATAAAGGTCTGCAGCCTTTTTCACGGCAGGCTCCATGCCTATTATGGGGAGAGAAAAGCTTTCTCTGAACTGCTTGCTTAAAACACTTGTCGCCGTATTGCACGCCACCACAACAGCTTTTACATCCTTTTCAAGCATAAAACCGAATATATCCTTCAAATAACCTCTTACGGTCTCGGGCGGTTTCTGCCCGTAGGGTACATTCTTCTCATCGGCATAATATATAAAATCGGCTCCGGGAAGAGTTTTTCTTGCCCTGTGATAAACAGACAAGCCTCCTATTCCCGAATCAAAAATACCGATTTTCATTCTTTCACCTTCATTTCATTTTTCAAAAAGGAAAACCCCTTTGAAAATTCGTGAACTACCCCTTACCTGTAGCGGTGGGGACTTCCTAAGTTTGTTAAATCCGTTATATCAGTGTTCTCCATAGTGTGAACCGCACTCTGCTATTTCTATCGTTTCTCCGATTATACGAAACACGATACGGTTTTCTTTATCTATCCTCACACTCCAAAATCCGGCAAGATTGCCTGATAACGGTTCCGGCTTTCCCGTACACTGATAACCATTACGATCTATGTCCTTAAGCAGATTATTTATCTTTTTGAGAGTTTTCCTGTCCTGTGTTTGCCAATAGAGGTATTCCTCCCAAGCTTTATCGTGCCAATTCTTCTTCATCAATCCGCCTCGATAAGCTCATGCTCGTGCATATTTCTTCCGTCTCTCATATCAGCCACACGCTTTTCAAGTTCTTCCATATGTTCTTTACTGTAAAACGGGTCTGTAGCTACCTCAAAAGGCAGCTTGTGATGACGGAGAACTTCTTTTACAAACATATTTATACATACAGATACATTCATACCCGTATCCTCACAGAACTTTTCAAACTCTTTTTTGTTTTCACTATCAACCTTTGCACTCAATGTTGCCAATGCCATAATAATCTCCTCCCTTCTATGGTATGATTTTATCATACATTGTCATACATTGTCAACTGTCGGCTTACATTTTGGAACGCAGTTCCCCATACGAAATATCGGCAAAATTCTGACTGTTACGTTTATTCATGTCAGAATTACGCCGAAATGTTTCATTATGTCACATATTTTACCGATTATTAATAATTTCAGTAAAAGATGGCATTTACCCCCGCTTTCGCTTCGCTCGGAAGCGAGGCTATTCCGTCAAGAATTGGATAAAACGATTATAGCATAAACCCTTTTACAATTCAATATAATTCGTTTACGGTAAAGTAATTCCCCACTCATTTTCCCCATTTGCATACTTTTCAATTAATAAAGCCCCCTTTCGGGGGCTTTACATTATTCCGTTATTTCTTCATAATCGTCGGGAACGGTTATTCCCGCTTTTTCCGCCCTTTCGGGTACGTATTTTTTAGCAAAGCTGCTTGCATACTGTATATGCATTTCTGCGGGGTTATCCTTGTTTTCAAGAATATCGTAAGCCATTTGACCTGTCAATGTGCCCAAATTATAATAGTCCACCGAAAGAGCAGCCACTCCGCAGCCCTTGCAAAGACCTTCCTCTCCCGTAATTATGGGAACATTTCCCGCGGCTTTTTCTATCACCTCGGCATTTTGTGCTGCAACGTTGTCCGTGGGAATATACACGGCATCACAATCGGTGCAAGCCTCTTTTGTCTTCTTTTCAACATCGGCACCGCTTTCAAAGGTATATTTCTTGCATTCATATCCCAATAATTCAAGCTCATCTTGTATATCGACGATCTGATAACTTGAATTTATCTCATTTGAGCAGTAGAGGATGCCTATGGTTCTTGCTTTTGGCAAAAGTTCCTTGAAAAGCTTTGCCTGTTCCTCCGCAGGCGCAAGATCGGAGGTGCCCGTAACGTTTGTGCCCGTAGCTCCCGACCATTCGGTTATATCAAGTGCGGCGGCATAATCGGTAACGGAGGTTGCTATTATGGGGATATCCTTTACCGACTTTGACACCTGCTGAAGAGCCGGAGTAGCGTTTACCATTATAAGGTCGGCATCGGAGGCAAGAAATTTTTCTGCAATTTCCTTGCATTTTTCGGAATTTCCCTCCGCATTTTCCTCTTCAAAGACCACCTTGTCTCCGAGTTTTTCGCTAAGGGCATCCTTAAACCCCCTCGTTGCCTCGTCAAGGGCTTCATGCTCGGTATATCTGCATATTGCCACATTGTAAATACCGTCATCTGTCTTACTTTGAGAATTTCCGCCGTTTTCGGTTTTTGCCGTAGTACACCCCGCTATAAGGGTCACAGCGGCAAGTAGACTCATCAGTGTTTTTTTCATGACATCTACCTCTTAACGAATAACTTATCTAAGCTGTGCTCCCAATTTTTCGGAGAGCTCCTTCATTATCTTATCCATGGGGGGATTAACATCCTCACCTGTAAGTGTTCTGTCTGCGGCTCTGAAAGAAATGCTGTATGCCACCGACTTATAGCCCGATGTGATCTGCTTTCCTTTGTACACATCAAAAAGCTTAACACTTTCAACAAGTTTTCCGCCCTTTGCTTTGATTATGCTCTCTATCTGTTTTACCGTCACATCCTCTTTAACGAGCATGGCTATATCTCTTTGTATTGAAGGATATTTAGGCAATTCCGTGTACTGTCTGTCAAAAGCCGCTTTTTGTATAAGCAGATCGATGCTTAACACGGCAATGTAGCACTCTGTTGCCACGGAATAATTCTGTGCCGTATCGGGATGGATCTGTCCCACATAGCCCAGATATTCATCACCTATATATATTTTAGCCGTTCTGTAGGGATGCATATAGGGAATGCCTTCCTCGGGTGTATAATCAAGCTCTGTGTTAAGAGTATCCGCAAGAGCATCCACCATACCCTTTATATCGTAGAAATCGCCGTTTCCGTACATTCCTATGGTAAGTGTTTTTTCTTCAACGGGAAGCTTCTTAAGAGGAAGTTCCTCGGGAAGGTAGACCTTGCCCATTTCAAAAAGCACCGCAGAGGGATTACGCCTGTTGTAGTTTGTAGCAAGGCTTGTGAGAATACCGTTTACGGGAATCGTTCTCATAATGCTGAAATCCTCACCCAGAGGATTTGAAATTGAAACGGTTTTCCTGTATTTGCTGTCTGCGGGAATGTTCAGTTTATCAAATACCTTCGGACTTTCAAATGAAAAGCACTTTGCCTCGCTTGCGCCCATTGCCACCATGGTGTTGGCAATTTTGTCCTCAACAAGCTGTGAAAACGACTTTTTGCCCACGGTAGGGGTTCCTGTTGAAAGAGTTGTGGCAATATTGTTATAGCCGTAAAATCTTGCCACTTCCTCGGCAAGGTCGCACTGTGCCACAAGGTCGGGGCGGAATGTGGGTATAACTGCCTTCTTGCCGTCGGCTTTTACCTCCACAAGAGCCAAAAGATCGATCATTTCCTTTTCGGAAAGCTCCGTACCCAAAAGTTTGTTTATACCTTCGGTGGAATATTCCACTGTCCAAGGCTCTCTTTTGTTGGGATAGCAGTCCACCATTCCGGGGCAAACCTCTCCGCAGCCGAGCATCTCAACAAGCTGTACCGCTCTGTTTACCGCATCAAGAGAAAGATTGGGGTCGAGATTTTTTTCGTACTTTGCCGATGCGTCCGTTCTGAGGCCGAGTTTTTTTGCCGTTACTCTTACGCTGGCTCCGTTAAAGTTTGCCGACTCGAAAAGAATGGCCTTTGCATTGGGGCTCACCTTTGAGTTTTCTCCACCCATTACGCCTGCCACGGCAACAGCCTTATTGCAATCGGATATAACGAGCATGGACGGGTCAAGCTGTCTTTCCTGTCCGTCAAGGGTGGTTATTTTTTCTCCCTCTTTTGCATTTCTGACAATTATTTTAGCCTCATCTATGGTGTCTATATCAAAGGCATGCATGGGCTGTCCAAGCTCAAGCATTACATAGTTTGTAATGTCGACAATGTTGTTTATGGGTCTTACGCCTGCGGCTGTAAGTCTGTGTCTTAACCACAGAGGAGAAGGCTCCACCTTTACATTCTTAACTACTCTGCCTATGTATCTGGGGCAAAGCTCGGGGTTTAGTATCTCCACATCGATATAATCTTTTGAGTTGCCCTCTCCCTTTTCTTCAAGCTTTATTTCGGGATATTTCAGCTCTTTTCTGTATGTTGCCGCGGTTTCTCTTGCAAGACCTATGATGCTGTAGCAGTCGGGACGGTTGTTTGTTATCTCAAACTCAACTATCTCGTCATCCATTTCAAGAAGCTTCTTAACATCTTCTCCCAAAGGTACTTCATCCTTAAAAACATATATTCCGTACTCGGGCGCTTCGGGATAATCATTTCTCGTAAAACCAAGCTCCTCTATAGAGCAAAGCATACCGTTTGAAGGAACACCTCTTAACTTGCCCTTCTTTATTTTTTCAACACCGTTTCCGTGATATACCGTAGCTCCGACCATGGCAACGGGAACTATATCTCCCACCTTTAAGTTAGGAGCACCCGTTACTATCTGCAAGGGCTCACCGTTACCGACATCAATTTGTGTTACAACAAGCTTATCGGCATCGGGGTGCTTTTCTATCTGTAACACCTTTCCGCTTATAACACCGGTTATATCTCCGGCAAGTCTTCTCACAGACTCCACCTTCTGCCCGGTCATTGTAATATCCTCTATAAAATCCGCCGTGGAGGCATCATAATCCACATAGCTCTTTAGCCAGTTTATGGGTAAATCCATTTCGTTTTCCTCCTTATCAGAACTGTTCAAGAAATCTTGTATCGTTTTCGTATAACAAACGCAAATCGCTTATGGAATATTTCTGCATCGCAATTCTCTCAAGACCGAGACCGAAGGCAAAGCCCGAATATTTTTCGGGGTCTATGTTACATCTTTTAAGAACTTCGGGATGCACCATTCCGCAGCCGAGAACCTCTATCCATCCGCTGTCTTTGCACACTCTGCAGCCCTTACCGCCGCAGGCAAAGCAACTTACGTCCATCTCCGCGGAGGGCTCTGTAAAGGGGAAGTGGTGAGGTCTGAATCTTACCTTTGCATCTTTTCCGAAAAGCTGTTTTGCAAAAACCGCAAGAGCACCCTTAAGGTCTCCCATGGTTATATTCTTGTCTATAACCATTCCCTCAAGCTGATGAAAAATAGGGGAATGTGTGGCATCTACCTCATCGGAACGATAAACTCTTCCGGGTGCGATTATCTTTATGGGAAGCTCGTGCGTTTCCATGGTACGTATCTGCATGGGGGATGTCTGTGTTCTTAAAAGGAAATCTCCCTCTCCGTTAACATAGAAGGTGTCCTGCTCATCTCTTGCGGGATGGTCCTTCGGTATGTTAAGCGCCTCAAAATTATAATAGGCAGTCTCCACCTCGGGTCCTTCCACTATCTCATATCCCATTCCTATGAATATCTGCTTTATATCCTCAATAACCTTTGTCATGGGATGAAGATGGCCTATGCTCTTCTTTTTGCCGGGCATGGTCACATCTATTTTTTCGGCATTAAGCTTTTCCTGCTTAAGCTTCTTTGCAAAATCGGCTTTTACCGCCTCAAGCTTTGCTTCGATCTGTCCTCTGACCTCATTGGCATACTGACCGATTATGGGGCGTTCTTCCTTGCTTAAAGAGCCCATCGCCTTCAAAATTTGCGTAAGCTCACCCTTTTTGCCCAAAAGCTCCACTCTGAGAGCTTCAAGGTTATCCATATTCTTTGTTTCTTCAAGTCTTTTTAAGGCTTTTTCTCTGATTTGATTGAGTTTTTCCTTCATTGATGTTTCCTTTCCTGTTCTAAAACAAAAAGTCCCTTGCAAATGCAAGGGACGAATTAACCGCGGTACCACCCAAATTCCCGTCAAAAGACGGACATCTCTCGGAATTAACGCTTCCTGACGCAGCCTCTTACTTCCGTTTCGGAGGCCGAACTCGGGCGTGAACTTCACAAACGGGCAATTAAAATGCTTTCAGCCTACGACATTTTTCTCTGATAAATTGCCTTGTGCCTGCTACTCTCGCCGTCTCTGTTTTTATACAAACAACTTTTTGCCGTGAAATTACTGACCTATGGTCTTTGCAACCTCTTCTGCGAAGTTCTCTTCTTTCTTTTCGATACCTTCGCCTGTTTCAAAACGAACGAAGCTCTTTATGCTAAGGGGTGCGCCGATTTCCTTGGATACGTTTGCAACATACTGTGCAACAGATTCCTTGTCACCCTGTACATACTCCTGATCGAGAAGGCACATTTCCTTAAGCTGCTTTTTTAATCTGCCGGATAACATCTTTTCAAGAATGTTCTCGGGCTTGCTTGCGTTCTTGGGATCGTTCTTAGCCTGCTCCATAAGGATAGACTTTTCATGCTCTATAACATCCTGAGGAACCTGATCGTCGGATACATATCTGGGGTTCATAGCTGCGATCTGCATTGCAACGTTCTTACCGCACTGAACAACCTGTGCATCATCGGAGCTTGTTGCAAGCTCTATAACAACGGCGATCTTTCCGCCTGCATGGATATAGGAAACGAGCTTTGAAGCTCCGTCGTTCTTTATTATTTCAACTCTTCTTATGGAAAGCTTTTCGCCGATAACGGAGATCATCTCTGTAAGAGCGTCATTAACGGTATCTGCCTCTCCGTCCCAGCTTGAAGCAAGAAATGCCTCTGTGCTGTCGCAATCGTTCTTTATAGCCTGCTTTGCAACGTCCTCAACGAAAGTTCTGAACTTCTCGTTCTTTGCAACGAAGTCTGTCTCGGAGTTTACCTCAACAACAACGGCAACGGAGTTATCATCTGTAATATAAGCGTAGCTTAAGCCCTCTGCTGCAATTCTGCCTGCCTTCTTAGCGGCATTTGCAAGACCCTGCTTTCTTAATACTTCAATAGCCTCATCGATGTTTCCGTCGGTTTCAACAAGTGCGTTCTTGCAAGCACTCATACCAACGCCTGTTCTCTCTCTTAATTCCTTTATTAAAGCAGCTGTTACAGCCATGTTATTTCCTCCTTAAATAAAAGGCTTCAGCCTTTTGGCTAAAGCCTGTGAAATAATGTATATTATTCTTCTTCTGCGATTTCTTCCTCTACGGGAGTATCCTGCTCGCCCTGTCTTGACTCGATAACCGCATCAGCCATTCTGCCTGCAATAAGCTTAACGGCTCTTATAGCATCGTCGTTACCGGGAATTACATAATCAACCTCTTCGGGATCGCAGTTTGTATCAACAATGGCAACAATGGGAATACCGAGAATGTGTGCCTCTTGAATGGCAATTCTCTCTTTTCTAGGATCTACAACGAAGATAACATCGGGAAGTCTCTTCATGTTCTTGATACCGCCGATGTTCTTGTCAAGCTTCTCTTTTTCCTTCATAAGAACAGCAACTTCCTTCTTAGGAAGAACGTCCATTGTTCCGTCCTCGATCATAGCGTCGATTTCGGCAAGCTTCTTGATTCTTGTCTGGATGGTCTTAAAGTTTGTAAGCATACCGCCTAACCATCTCTCGTTTACATAGAACATACCGCATCTTTCAGCCTCTTCCTTGATGGAATCCTGAGCCTGCTTCTTTGTTCCTACGAAAAGAATCTCACCGCCGTCTGCAATGATGTCCGCAACGGCACGATAAGCCTCTTCAACCTTCTTAACTGTTTTCTGAAGGTCGATGATGTAGATACCGTTTCTCTCGGCAAAAATGTATTCTGCCATCTTAGGGTTCCATCTTCTTGTCTGGTGACCGAAGTGAACACCCGCCTCAAGTAATTGTTTCATTGAAATAACACTCATTGTTTATTTCCTCCTTTGGTTTTACCTCCACAACCTTATACACCAAATCCGCTTTCGCGGCACCTTTTGGGTTAAAAAGCTGTGTGTGTTTTCAATACAACATTCGAATTGTACCACAATTTCATCGTGAATGCAAGAAAAATTTTCAACAGTAAAACATTTTTATTACAGACCGCAGGTTTCAAAACGACTGTCACCA
>DFJD01000038.1 GCA_002372875.1 Clostridiales bacterium UBA3680 | reverse complement strand
GGAACTTTGCTTGCAAAGTTCCAAACATGGGCTGTGACACAGTATGCGGGAACATTAACCAAATATGCGAATGATTAATTAACCAGTGTTTCCCTATAAGTCGAAAAACAAGGCTGTCCTTGTAGGACAGCCCGCAAAGCTTTTATTTGTCGTCAGCAGCAACTACACCGGGAAGTTCTTTTCCTTCAAGAAATTCAAGTGAAGCTCCGCCACCTGTTGAAATATGGCTTATTTGGTCATGGAAGCCCATTTGATTAACAGCTGCAGCGGAATCGCCTCCGCCTATAATGGTTGTTGCCTCTTTGTTGTCTGCAAGAGCCTGAGCAACTGCCTTTGTACCCTCGGCATAATCGGGGATCTCAAACACACCCATAGGTCCGTTCCATACAACTGTCTTAGCATCCTTTATTACGGAAGCGTAAAGAGCTCTTGTTTTCTCACCGATATCAAGACCCTCTTCGTTTTCAGCAATATAAGGCTGTCCGGCCTCTGTGGGAACATCAATGGTATGGTGAGGAGTTCCGGGACCGAATTGATCGGATACAACGGTATCGATGGGAAGAAGGAATTTAACACCTTTTTCCTCTGCCTTTTTGAGCATTTCAAGAGCATAATCCATTTTATCTTCTTCAAGAAGACTCTTACCTATGCTGTAGCCCTGAGCTTTAAAGAAAGTATAGGCCATTCCGCCGCCGATCAAAAGAGCATCGACTTTATCGATAAGGTTGTTTATAACCGCGATCTTATCGGAAACTTTTGCTCCGCCCAAAATTGCAACAAAAGGTCTTACAGGGTTATTAACAGCGTTACCTAAGTACTCGATCTCTTTTTCCATAAGGTAACCTACCGCACATTCATCTACATATTCCGTTACACCTACTGTAGAACAGTGTGCTCTGTGAGATGAACCGAATGCGTCATTTACATAAATATCGCAAAGGGAAGCAAGTTCCTTTGAAAAAGCTTCTTCATTCTTTGTTTCTTCCTTGCGAAAACGTGTGTTTTGAAGAAGTACAACATCTCCGTCAGCCATATTTGCCACTGCATTTTTTGCATTTTCTCCGACAACGGTATCATCGGCAGCAAAAACAACTTCTTTGTTTAATTTTTCGGAAAGTCTCTTTGCAACGGGTTCAAGAGAAAACTCTGCTGAGGGAGCCTTGGGTTTACCTAAATGTGAACAGAGAATAACCTTGGCACCGTCAGAAACAAGCTTGTTTATTGTGGGGAGGGCAGCAACGATTCTGCTCTCGTCCGTGATCACTCCGTTCTGAAGAGGCACGTTAAAATCACATCTTACAAGCACTCTTTTACCTTTAACATTTAAATCTTCTACACTTTTTTTGTTAAGCATATTTTCTCCTTTCAAAGATAACGAGGTATCAAAGTTAATCCCTCATAGCATAATTTAAATGATTATACCATAAACTTAAAACATTTTCCCTATATTTTTTTTACAATCTTTATCCTTAATACTTTAAATTATTTGTGTATATTTAGCAAAAAATAATGACACAAATTGTTTAAACTCTCTATTTTATAATTGAAATTTTATTTATGTTGTGGTATCATAGCAATATATAATCATCTTACGGAGAATATTTTATGAATGAAAAAAAATTCACACTTCAAGCGGCAGTAACATTCGGTCTTGAAGCGGTTGCAAAAAGAGAAGCAGCAAGAATCGGCTTTGACCAAATAAGAGCATCCGACGGCTATGTGGAGTTTAAAGCAAGTTCCGAGGATATCGTAAAAGCAAATTTAAATTTCAGGTGTGTTGACAGGATCATGCTTGTCTTAAAAAAATTCAAGGCGCTTGATTTTGAAGAACTCTTCGAAGGAGTGTATTCTGTTGATTGGTGTGATATTCTGCCCGAGAATGCCCAATTTATAGTAACGGGAAAATCAATAAAATCTCTCCTTTCTTCCGTTCCCGCAATTCAAAGTGTATCGGAAAAAGCAATTATAAAAAAACTGCAAACAAAATATGCAAGAGATAATTTTTCAAAAGACGGTGCTCGATATATAATTCAAATCGGTCTTCTCAAAGATGAGGTTACGGTGTTGCTCAATACATCGGGGCCTTCTTTACACAAAAGAGGCTACAGGACCGACCAGGGTCTTGCACCTTTAAAAGAAACAATGGCTGCGGCTTTGATAGAACTGAGTTTTTGGAAAAATGAAAGAATATTTCTCGATCCGTGCTGCGGCTCGGGAACAATACCGATCGAAGCGGCTTTGATTGCACGAAATATCGCACCCGGGCTGTATCGTCATTTTGACTTTGAAAAGCAGGGAATTATCGATGCAAACATTGTAAAGCAAGAAAAAATAAATGCAAGATCCGCTATAGACTTCAATGTAACTCCAAAAATATACGGAAGCGACATAAACAAAAGGGCAATTGAAATGTCACTTAAGAATTCCGCCAATGCGGGAGTTGATGATTGCATCGTGTTTGAACAGATCCCTTTTAACAAACTTGTTTTGCCGGGAGATTACGGCGTGTGTGTAAGTAATCCTCCTTACGGGGAGAGAATGGGAGAAAGTTCCGATGTTGAAAGGTTATATAGGGATATGGGAAGGCTTTTCGGAAAAAACAACACATGGTCTGCATATATTCTCACTTCAAATGAGAGTTTTGAAAAATTTTACGGGAAAAGGGCGGATAAAAAAAGAAAGCTTTTCAATGGAAATGTAAAGGTTGATTATTATCAATTTTTTGGTCAAAAGCCTACTTCGAAATGAGGTGAATTTATGCAGAAAGCAAAAGAGCTTTGCGATAAACTGTGTAATAACATAGAACAGATAATTGTCGGAAAAAGTAAAGAAATAAAGCTTATTACCGCCGTTTTGTTTGCAAAAGGTTCCGTGTTGCTTGAAGATGTACCGGGTACGGGAAAAACAATGCTTGCAAAAGCACTGTCCGCATCAATAAACGGTCAATTTAAAAGAATACAGTTTACTCCCGATTTGTTGCCGGGAGACCTTATAGGTGTGAATTTCTTCAATCCCAAACAGGGAGATTTCGTATTCAGGCAAGGCGCGATTTTCACTAATATACTTATAGCCGACGAAATAAACAGAGCCACGCCAAGAACTCAGTCCGCTTTACTTGAAGCGATGGAAGAACAACAGGTAACTGTTGACGGGGTCACGCATAAACTGTCTTCTCCTTTTTTTACCATAGCTACAGAAAACCCGGTAGAAAGTCAGGGGGTCTATCCTTTGCCCGAAGCTCAGCTTGACAGATTTACCGTTAAGCTTTCCTTAGGCTATCCAACCGAGGATGAATATATCGATGTTGTCAAAAAACACACAAAAGAAGATGCATTGAGTAAACTTGCGCCTGTTTGCACACTTGAGGATATTATCGATATTCAAAAGGAATGTGAAAAAATATACATTCACGATGATTTGATCAGATATATAGCACAAGTTGCGAAAGTGACAAGAGATTACGAAGGAATAGCTTTAGGGTTAAGCACAAGAGCTGTTATCTCTACGGTGAGAGTGGCAAGGGCTTATGCAGCCGTAAATGACAGAGAATATGTCATTCCCGAAGATATCAAGCTGCTTATGCCCCATACCTGTGCACACAGACTGATATTAAACGGTATTTATAAGCACAGACAGGATTTTGCAATAAAAAGTATCGAGGATGTTTTGTCCAAGATAACCGTCCCTACCGAAGAATGGTCGAAGGGCTGATGATATATGGAAGTTTTTGTAATTATGCTTTCGGGTTTCTTTCTGTTTATACTTGAGGGTCTTGTATATAAAAAGATATGGGACAAAGGCTTGTCCGCCGAAATCGGTCTTACTCGGAAAAATGCTTTTCCGGGTGATAAATGCCGATTGACCATCAGAATAGAAAACAGGAAAACAATTCCTCTTCCGTGGTTATGGATAAAGTTTAATGTAAGTTCTTCCTTCAAATTTCAAAAAAAACAACAAATAATAGATAATTACATTTATTACAATGCTCTTTTTTGTATTAACGGCTGGGAGAGGATAGACAGAGAGCTTGAATTTACTCCTACAAAAAGAGGATACTATCCGATAAAAAAGTATTCTCTGATAGGTTCGAGTATTCTCTTTAACGGAAAACATATAAAAGATATGTACGGAAATGCCAATTTAACCGTATATCCCAAACTTGCCGATATGGATGATATTTTATCGGTAATATCCAAAACCGACGGGACTTTCCCCACAAAAGGATTTTATGATCCCGACCCGTTTGAATTTGCAGGCATTAAAGAATATACTGTTACCGACTCTTTTAAAGATATAAATTTTAATGCGACAGCAAGAATGGGACAGCTTATGACAAATCGGCATAATCCCACTGTCAGCGGAGAAGTTACAATAATACTTTGTTTTTCGGATTTAAGCAAAAAAAACAGCTATGTTAACGAAAGAAATGAGTATGCCGTTTCAATTGCCGCGACATTGGCACAATACTATTCCGAAAAAGGCTATTCTCTTGAGTTGTTGACAAACGGAAAAGACGGTCAGTTTGGAACCTCTGTCAATTTAAGCTCCGCAACAGGCGAACTTATGTTGTCAAATATTTTTGAAGCATTGGCAAGACTTGATTACAACGAACCCGGGGATATTTCGGAGATCGATTCATATTCATACACAAACGGAAATGCTATATTTATATCTCTTTCCGCTCAAAAAAGTGTTTGTGGCTTTTTTGAAAAAATAAAAAGTCGGTACGCAAGTGCGTTATGGCTGATCCCCATGATGGAGTTTGATATTGCAACAACGGAGCTGCCTAACGATTATGTAAAATTTATTCCTGTCAAACAATAAGGCGGTGATAATATGATTAAGGATATTCGCAGCTTTACCGAAGAATTAACGGAAGATTTGTTTCACTACAATATTGCGCTTCTACCGATCGCTTTTTTGCTGACGGCCATAACAAAAAATATCAACAGTTCATTGCTTCTGCTTGTTTATCTGCCGGTGCTGCCTTTTTTTTATTTTTTAAGAAAAAAAATAAAGGTGTTTTCGCTTTTTTTGCTTTTGACCTGGAGTACCTGCCTGCTTGGTCTTTTTTTTCCGTTGTGGCCTTTGTACTCCGCTTTTATCGGTTTACTTTGTATTCATTCAATAAGAAAAAGAACCACGGGCTCATCTTTGGTTATAAATTTTGAAGCTTTGTGTTTTCCTATGGCTTTTTTTGTGTCTGTATATGCCTTTGCGGATTATCTTCGCATTTCCGCTTTGAAAAATTTTATATATATCCAATCGATAATGATTTTCGTTATTGCTATCATATATATATATTTAAAGTCTGTTAACAGTGAATTGGAGCTTGATTATTCCATTCCCTTACAGTCCACAAAAAAAATAAAAAGTTTTTCAAACAAGTATCTGCTTGTTTACATTGTCGGTTTTTTTGCGGTAACCTTGCTATTTAGATTTATTCCCTTCGGAAATGCGATCATATTTATAATTACTTGGTTAATAAAAGCCGTTATGTTTATAATGTCTTTATTGTCGGGAACACCGAGAGAGGAAGAAGTTGATAATACCGACTATTTGTTTGATCATTCGGCACAAATAGGCGATAATTTACCCTATTGGGCCGAGCTTTTGGAAATGTTTTTTATATATGCGGTAAATATTCTGGCGATACTAATTATATTTGCAGGCTTTGTGTTTGCAATACTAAGGCTCAGAAAACTGTTTTATGAAAAAAAACATGCAGAATATGCCGATGATTTGTATGCGGATACCAAAACCAAACATTTAAGCAGAAAAAAAGTGCGTTTGTTTAAAATCAATACTTTAAAAGATCCTATTCGCAAAAAATATTTTAAAAGAGTAAATAAATATTTTAAAAAGAATTATCTCTCTGTCTCCGATACACCTAAAGATATAGAAGAAAAATTGGCTGAATATGATGATTTGTCGGATATTACGGAGCTTTATGAAAAGAGAAGATACTATCAGTAAAAGAGAATATAACGATAAAATAAGTTGGATATATTTAAGGAAGCACTGATTAATTTACTTGAAGCAGATTTGAGATGAAGTTTTATCTTAAAGGTAAAATTGAATAAAAAAATTGCAAAAACGGAGTCTCTGAAGACTTCGTTTTTTTGCAAATATCATTTTTTAGAAAAATCTTGAAAACTATTTTAAATTATGTTACTATTGTCAATAGCTTTATCGTAAAATAAAAATATTTTCAGAGTCGAAAATATTTTGACATCTTAAATCGCAAAGAACGGTTTTAGAGGTGCTATACGATAAAATCGATATACATGTTACAGACATTATTGACAAACAGGAGGATATATAAAATGGCAAAAGGTTTTAACGGCGGCTTCGGCGGTATGAATATGAATAATCTTATGAAGCAGGCTCAAAAAATGCAAAAGCAGATGGAAGAGGCTCAGCAGGAGCTTGAAAGCAAAGAATACGAGGTAACAAGCGGCGGCGGTGCTGTAAAAATCGTTATTTCGGGTAAAAAAGAGATAAAGTCTGTGGAAATTAAGCCCGAGGTTGTAGATCCGGATGATATAGAGATGCTTCAGGATCTTATAATGACGGCTGTAAACGAAGCTATTCGTCAGGTTGAGGAAATCGCTTCCTCTACAATGGGATCGATTGCAGGTTTAGGTACAAACGGCGCATCCTTCCCCGGTCTTTTTTAAAAGGTTGAGGATATGAATTATTACGGTAATCTTATAAACACACTTATAGAACAATTTTCAAGGTTACCCGGTGTAAGTGCCAGAGGGGCGCAAAGAATAGCCTTCCATATTATAAATAATATGACAAATGAACAGGTTGAGCAATTCTCTCAGGTTCTTGTTTCGGCAAAAAACAATGTAAAGCTTTGCAAGGAGTGCTATAATCTTTCGGATAATGAGCTGTGTGATATATGCGCAAATCCCAAAAGAGATTCGGATACGATTCTTGTTGTGGAGTCACCGCGGGATATGGCGGCATACGAGGCAATGGGTCGATATAAAGGAAAATATCATATTTTACATGGAGTGCTTTCTCCCCTTAAAAACATCGGTCCGGACGAACTCAAGATACGTGAGCTTCTTGCAAGAATAAAGGATTCAACAAAGGAAATAATCATTGCCACAAAGGCGACAGCAGAAGGCGATGCGACGGCAATGTATTTAAGCTCTCTTATAAGACCTCTGGGTGTAAAGTTAAGCAGGATCGCATACGGAGTTCCCGTTGGAGGCGAACTTGAATTTGTTGATCAGGTCACACTTTCAAGAGCTCTTGAGGAAAGAAGAGAAATTTGATTTTAGCATATGAAAAAGTTATTGCTGCTTGTAAATCTATACTCGGGAAAGGCTTATATTTCAGCTAAAATAGGCGAAGTTATAAGCTTTTATAATTCAAAAGGTTATAAGGTAGAGGTATATTGCTCTCAATACCGAGGTTCTGTTGTCGACAGAATAAAGGCTATAGATGAGAGCTATTCCAATATTATCGTGTGCGGAGGCGACGGCACTTTTAACGAGGCTGTCAACGGCATTATGTCCATAAAAAGGAATATTCCTCTCGGGTATATTCCTTGTGGTTCAACAAATGATTTTGCTAACTCCGTCGGTATTCCTTCTGATTTAAAAGAAGCTGTGCTTGCTGCTGTTGACGGGAAAAGCATAAAAGTCGATATAGGAAACTTTAACGGCAGGTATTTTACCTATGTTACGGGTTTTGGTGCTTTTACAAATTTATCCTATGATACACCGCAGGATATTAAAAATATTTTGGGATATCAGGCATATATACTGAAAGGAATACAGGAGCTCTCGTCAATAAAGACATATAATATGCAAATAAAAACTCCTCGTAAGACTTTCGAGGGAGAGTTTATACTTGGACTTGTTTCAAATTCAAACAGGATAGCCGGGGTGAACACTATAGTTCCCACAGATTACAATGATGGTTTGTTTGAGGTTTTCCTCATCAAAAAGCCCAATCTGTTAACGGCCATACCTATAATAGTTTCCTCAATTATAGAAGGAAATTTTGATAATGAGCTGTTTGTAAGCTTTAAAACATCCGACATAAAATTTACATGTAATGAGCCTGTAGCATGGACATTAGATGGAGAGTATGCAGGTTTTATCGAAAAGGCCAAAATAAAAGTTGAGAATTCGGCTCTCGAAATAAAAAGAGGGTTCATGGACTAAAGGAGAAACAATTTAAATGGAAAGAGTCGTTTCCTATTTGTGGGTAATTCCCGTATTAGTGATAATTGTATACATTTTGGTGGAGGCTGCCTGTGTTTTGCCGACATACAAAAGAAAGGACCCTGCGTGCAGGTCATACTTTGAGTTGTTTCTTTATGCAACTTTTTGGGCGATAATGTTCTACAGAATAGCTCATTTTCTTCATAAAACAGGGCTTAAGTTTCTTGCAAGGCTCATCAGCCAATTTGCAAGGTTTTTAACGGGTATAGAGATCCATCCGGGCGCCGTTATAGGCAAGGATATATTCATAGACCACGGTATGGGCGTTGTTATAGGGGAAACAACCATTATAGGAAATAACGTTACGATATATCAGTGTGTGACATTGGGCGGCACGGGAAAAGATGTTGGAAAAAGGCATCCCACCATTGGAGATAATGTCCTTATCGGCACAGGTGCAAAGATTTTAGGCCCCATAACAATAGGAAATAATTCAAAGGTAGGAGCCGGAGCCGTTGTTATAAAAGATGTTCCTCCGCACACCACCGTTGTGGGAGTTCCTGCAAAGGCTGTGGAAAAAACGAAAGAACTTATTCCCGCAGACACCCTCGATCAAATAGATCTATGCGACCCTACGGAAGATGAGATCGCTTTGTTACGAAATAAGATCTCGGAGCTTGAAAAAATACTTGCTTGTATTGAAAAGAACAGTAGAGCACAATCAGGTAATGGCAACAATTCCGAATCTATACAGGATGAATTGTCTTTTGATGATGGCAGATGATGAACTTTTGAAAATTATTGCGAAATAACAGCGGAAGGAATAGCGATGAAGATATATAATACTTTAACAAGAAAAAAAGAAGAATTTGTTCCCCTTGAAGAGGGAAAAGTTAAAATGTATGTATGCGGACCTACTGTCTACGACCTTATGCATATCGGAAATGCAAGACCCTACGTTGTTTTCGATACCGTTAGAAGGTATTTTGAGTATAAGGGATATGATGTAAAGTATATTCAAAATTTTACCGATGTTGATGATAAAATTATAAACAAGTCTATAAAGGAGGGCATTTCCGCAAAGGAAGTTGCCGATAGGTATGTTGAGGAGGCAAAAAAGGATGCGGAAGGGCTCAATGTAAAGCCTGCCACCAAAAACCCCAGAGTTACGGAGGAAATGCCTCATATTCTCGAAATGATATCTACCCTTATCAATAACGGCAATGCATATGTGGTAGACGGCACCGTATTTTACGATACTCAATCTTTCAAAGATTACGGAAAGCTGTCGGGGAAAAAGATAGACGAACTTATTGCGGGTGCAAGTAACAGAGTTGAGGTGGATAAAAGTAAAAAATCCCCCATGGATTTTGTACTTTGGAAACCTAAAAAAGATGGAGAACCCTATTGGACTTCCCCCTGGTCGGAAGGACGCCCCGGTTGGCATATTGAATGTTCCGTAATGGCTAAAAGGTATTTGGGAGATACGATAGATATTCATGCGGGAGGAGAAGATCTTATATTTCCTCATCATGAAAATGAAATTGCTCAGTCGGAAGCCGCAAATCATAAGCCTTTTGCAAACTATTGGATGCACAACGGATTTATAAGTATTGACAAGGTCAAAATGAGCAAATCTCTCGGAAATTTCTTTACCATACGTGATATTGCGGAAAAATATCCTTATGAAGTAATAAGATTTTTTATTTTAAGCGGACATTACAGAAGTCCCATAGATTTTTCGAAAGATCTTATGACATCCGCTCAGTCATCTCTTATGAGAATTAAAAATGCTTATAAAAATCTTGTTTTCTTAAAAAATAATTGTAAAGGTACACTTTCCGAAAATGAAAAAGAACTTTTAAAGAAAGCCGACGAATATAAGGCGGATTTTGAAAGGGCGATGGATGATGACTTTAACACCGCCGATGCCATTTCGGCAATATTCGAACTTGTAAGATTTGCAAACTCGAATTGTACCGAAGAATCATCTGCCGAATTTGTAGAGGCAATTATCAATGAAGTAGATCTGTTGTGTGACGTGCTTGGAATTATACCCACAGAAAGCAAGGATAGTTCCGATAAAATATCGGAAGAAGAAGTTCTTTCACTCATTGAAAAAAGAACACAGGCAAAAAAAGAAAAGAATTTTGCCCTTGCAGACTCGATTAGAGATGAACTTCTCGAAAAAGGAGTTATTCTTGAAGATACAAGAATGGGTGTGCGTTGGTCGTATAAATAATATGGATGTAAAAGAAGCAAATCAACTTTCCCCTTTAAATTTGGCTTGGATCGGAGATGCTGTTTTTGAGCTTAAGGTCAGAAGTTTTCTTTTAAGCAAAACACAGGTATCAAGGCTTAATGTAAAGGCAAAAAAATATGTAAATGCTTCCTCTCAGTCTCTTATGTACAATGCTTTGGAACCGATACTTTCAGAAGAAGAGCTTTCGGTAATGAAGAGAGGAAGAAATGCAAAGAGCTATACAAAGGCAAAAAATAAATCCGTATCCGAATACAGACATGCTACAGGTGTCGAAGCTTTATTTGGATATCTATACATAACAGGCAGGGATAAAAGGGTAGAGGAATTGTTTGAAATCTGTAAAGAGGTCGTTTATGATAAGGAAAAACAATAAAAAAGATACAAGGGGCAAAAGGAAGGAAAACGGTCTTAAGCCCGCAAAATTTGAAAAAAGAAAGCCCGAAGACCACAATATAGAGCAAGGACTTCAATTAGAGGGAAGAAATGCCGTTCTTGAAGCACTTAACCATGACAAACCCATAGACAAGCTTTTTATAAAAAAAGGTGAAATTGAGGGTACATTAAGAGTTATTGTTGCAAAAGCGCGTGATAAAGGTATAGTAGTTCAGGAAATCAGCAAAGATAAAATGGCTGCTCTATCTAAAAGTAACAATAATCAGGGCGTTGTTGCAATGTGTCCTGCTCACGATTATTCAACCGTAGAGGATATTATTGCATCTGCAAGAGAAAAGGGTGAGGATCCCTTTATTATTATTTGTGACGAAATAAACGATCCGCATAATCTTGGTGCTATAATAAGAACCGCAGAGGCATGCGGAGCTCACGGAGTTATTATTTCAAAAAGAAGGGCAGTCGGTCTTTCCGCAATAGTAAGCAAAACAAGCGCGGGAGCTATAGAATTTGTTCCTGTTGCCAGGGTATCCAATATTTCGGCAACAATAGATAAGCTGAAAAAAGAAAATATATGGGTCGCTTGTGCCGATATGGACGGAAAACCCTATTTTAACGAAAATCTTAAAGGTGCTGTCGCTCTTGTTGTCGGTAACGAGGGAGAGGGTGTAGGTAAGCTTGTAAAGGAAAAGTGCGATTTTACCGTCGGTATACCTATGTACGGCAATATCAGTTCTCTTAATGCTTCTGTTTCGGCAGGACTTATAATGTACGAAATAGTTCGACAGAGAAAGTTTTGATATGTTTACCGATTATTTGCTTGTGGATGGCTATAATGTTATATTTGCACAGAATAAAGAACTGTACGAAGACAATATAGATGCCGCAAGAGAGGATTTGATAAATAAACTCTGTAATTTTGCAGGGGTTAATAAAGTAAAGGTCATATTGGTTTTTGATGCTTACAAGGTAGTAGGCGGAGAAGGAAGCGTAGAGGAAAGAAGCGGTATATACATTGTATACACTAAAGAAGCGCAGACAGCCGACAGTTTCATAGAAAGAACCACTCATGAACTTTCTAAAAATCACACCGTTACCGTTGCAACATCAGACGGGCTTGAGCAAGTCATAATTATGGGCAAAGGTGCTCTAAGAATGACAGCTAAAGAGCTTCTTGCTCAGCTTGATATGACAAGGACAGAGATTACAAGGTATATTCAGAAAAAGAAACCCGTAAAAAATAATATGCTTGTAGATAATCTTGATAAAAATTCGGCGGATTTTCTTGAAAAACTTAGGAGGACTAAAAATTGACATATTCATCTATGCTTGATGAAGAGGTCGTAAGATTTATCAATTCCTCCGAAAACGAGGATGCCCTTGAGTATTTAATGCAAAAATATAAGCCGCTTGTTCTTGGTGCCGCAGGGAAGTGTTACGTTGTGGGTGCCGATAAGGACGATATTATACAAGAGGGAATGATAGGTCTTTGTAAGGCTATATACGATTATAAAGGAGATAAGAATTCAAAGTTTTCAACCTTTGCAAAACTGTGTGTAGACAGACAGATAGCAACATTTATAAAAACTTCTCTCAGGCAGAAGCATAAGGCGTTAAACGAGGCGATTTCCATTGATGAAAAGATATCGGAGGAAGATTACGATTCAAACACGCTTAATGATTTTATCTTGAAAACCGATGAGAGTCCCGAAAAAATCGTTATAGACAATGAAAACAAAGCCATACTTGAAAAAAAGATAAATCAAAGTCTCAGCGACCTTGAAAAACAGGTGTATGCTCTTCATATAAAGGGTATAAGCTATTCTCAAATAGCAATTATAATGAACAGGGATGAAAAAAGCATTGACAATACCGTTCAGAGAATAAAGAAAAAAGTAAGGAAAATAGTACAAAGCCCCTCGTAATGAGGGGCTTTGTACTTTTGAAAATCGTTTTAATGATAGTAACATACAACAGGCATGTTAGGCTCAGCATAGCTGTAAATCTGCTGTGCAGCCCAATACGGAAGGTTTACGCATCCGTGTGAACCGTAACCTTGAGCGTACATTCCGCCTCCGAAAGAAGGCTGCCAAACCGCATCATGCAAACCAATGTCCATATTAAACGGCATCCAGTATGAAACCTTTGTTTCATAGCCGGGGCCTTTAAGAGTAGCGGGAGATTGCATATATTTAAGTCTGTATGTTCCTTGAGGAGTAGCGTGAACTCCCGGAGCCCCCGTTATAACATCTGTCGAAACAACTACCTGACCGTTATAATGCATCCACATATGTTGATTTGTAAGATCGACCTCAGCGTATGTTCCGCCGATATCATCGATCAAGTTGCCCATAGATCCAAGTAAGAACGGCACTTCCACTGTTGAAATGTTTATGTCGTTAACTGCAGCGGTAAGCTTTTGAGAAAGTCCTTCCTCGTCAACAATTCTTCCGTAATCGCCGCCGTAAACCGTTACCGTATCTCCATATGCTGTTTGGAACTGTCTGCTGACGTATGCCGCATTTTTGGTATAGGTAGCAAAAATGCTGTGAGCATACGCATCTATCTTTTCTTGGTTGGGAATAATGCCTCCCTTTTCATTTACATCAAACCAACTGTTCATAGTAGCCTTTCCCACTTCGTAGGACTGATTGAGAACTTGTATTGATATCGTTCTGGCTATGAACTGATTTGCTTTAGCAGCACCGTCAATAAGAGTTTGATCTTCCTTTGTAACGGAAGGAAGGGTATAACAGCCCTCCGAAACCTCAAGAGTGGGGTTAAGCGAAACAACATTTTGTCCGATCAGCTGTTTAACCTTTTCTTTGTCTATTTCATCTCCGTAAACCTCGGGTTGAACAATATACTTATCGGTATCAAATACAACTCGAGCATTTTGGTTTACAACAGTGGGTGCTAAAGACATTATTTTCAGAGCTCCCACAGTCTCGTCATATTTTTGTTGATCAAAAGACAGCACATTTTCAGCTTTAACATGACTCTCCTTAGGCTTTACATAATATCTTGCCCAAGCATATTTATGCTGATTGTCGCATATTTCCTGTAAATTTGAACGTGTGTTTCCCGAGTTCAGTCCAAGACTTTTTGCGGGGACCTCATCAATTACTGTGCCGTTTTTTGTTATATTCAGCTTAAAAGCTTGAACATCGCTGTCCATCATGTTATAAGCTTCTTCAACTGTTTTACCGGAACAGTCATATTCGTTTATAAAGGTTCCCGGGAAATATCTGTCCTTAAAGTAGCTGTAACCTATACCTGTATATATTCCGCCTGCAAGTACGGCTACACCAACAAGTGAGACAAAAAGTACTGCGGGCTTTTTACCCGAGTTGCTTCTTTGTTTTGCTCTTCTGATTATTCTTTCTTCAGTCTCTTCTTCACGCTCTTCAACGGCGGCTTTTTCCATATCGGCGTCTATGGTATTTTCCTCAGGGGAGGAAGTGGGATTTAATTTTTCGAGAACATTTTTTATTTCGTCTTTATGACTTGTAGTTTCGTCTTCAAAAAAATCATCCGATGAATGAGAAACTGTATCAAAATTTTCTTCGCTGTTATTATCTTTAGGCATTATTATCTCTCCCGATTAGATTTATGCAATAGGGTGTCTCTAAAATCAACTTATAAGGGAACCACTGATTAATTAATCATTCGCATATTTGGCTAATATTCCCGTATACTGTGTCAAAGCCCATGTTTGGAACTTTTCAAGCAAAGTTCCAAATCCCGTAGGGACGGACTATTTTGCATAGCAAAATAGCCGCTACATAGCTATGGCTATGCCATCGGGTCTTTTCCTTGTCTGCAATAATATTACCTCAAATCTGCTTCAAGTGAATTAATCAGTGTTTCCTTAGATTTATGCAATACGGTATC
>DFJD01000041.1 GCA_002372875.1 Clostridiales bacterium UBA3680 | reverse complement strand
CTTTTGCTTCGCAAAAGCCGGGCTGCGCCCGTCCGCATCAATCTTTGCGGTGCAACGTCAGCACTTTTGCTGCGCAAAAGCCCGGCAAAGCCGGTCCACATCTATCTTTGTGGTGCAATGTCCAAGCTCCCACTGTATTTGGAATTGCTTGCAATTCCGTTGGTTATGAGTATGTAGCAGAAATTTATTTCTGCGGAATACGAATATCATTGACTAAAAAAGAGAATAATACGTAATATACCTCTATCCGCTCTCATTCGGTTTCACGATATTTATTGAGTTCTTTAATATAAATTTCGCCTATTTTGCTTATTCGATGGTTGCGTTTAATAATATAGCCTATTGTCAGGGGATCTTCCTCTTTCAGCTTTATGGCAACAAATTCGTTTTTCATTGCAGAGCTTTCTATCATTATGCCCGTGCCTATAGAATAGCCGTTCAGTTTTATGAGCAGTTCGGCAGATGTGGCTCTGTCGTTGGATTTTATCAATTTTTCATAGTTATAATCACCCAATGCTTCTTCGGATATGTCAAATTCCCTTTCACTGCTTTGGTCAAAGCTTATGCAGGGGTAAGTCTTAAGGTCGTTAAGAGAGATAATATCTCGGTCAGCAAGAGGGTGATTCTTACAGACGTAGGCAAAGGTATTTCTTACCATAAGAGGCCTAAATGCCAATTCGTACTCACGCAGAAGTTTTTTTATAAGCAGTTCGTTGCTTGCCGAATAGGAAACGATGCCCACCTCGCTTTTGAGAAAACGCACGTTGTTAAGCACCTCTTCGGTTTTGGTTTCATGCACCGAATATATGTATTTTTCTTCGGGACATTGCTGTACCGCATTCACAAAAGCGTGTATCGCAAATACATAGTGTTGCATTGATACGGAAAACCTTTTTTTGTCTTTGTCTTTACACATATATCTGTCTTCAATAAGTTCAAATTGATTTACGGCACGCTTAGCAAAGGATAAAAATTCATGTCCCTCCTCCGTAAGCACGATACCTTTATTGTTTCTTTCGAATATCTTGATTTGAAGTTCATCCTCCAATTCTCTTATACTGTTGGACAGTGCAGGCTGTGAAACGTATAGCCTGCTTGCCGCCTCACGCATAGAGGAGCTTTTTGCCACTTCAAGCACATATTTAAGCTGTAATACTGTCATATTTTCACCGCCTGATCAGTGTTTACGCAGACCTTTGTTTTTATTCTGTTCATACATTCTTCTATAACACTTCTCGGAGCCGCCACATTGATACGCTGGAAACCTTCCCCCGTTTTGCCGAATATTTTTCCGCTGTCAAGCCAAAGTTTGGCATCGTGAATTATTCTTCGGTCAATTTCTTCGGAAGGTATGCCCGTGCCCTTAAAGTCGAGCCAAACAAGATAGGTCGCTTCTCCGTCTATCACTTTTACGCCGGGCAGGTTTTCCCGTGTGAATTTCTTTACATAGTCGATATTTCCCTTTATGTATTCAAAAACTTTTTCATACCATGTATCACCGTTTTCATAGGCGGCACAAGTGGCGGTGTAACCGAGCGTTACAAGTTGACTTAACCCCGCTGCAGCCAATTGATGACGAAATTGCTGTTTCAGTTTTCCGTTAGGTATGAAAATATTTGCAATAAGCATACCCGCAAGGTTGAATGTCTTGCTTGCCGATGTGCAGATAATGCATATGTCTTCAAATTCCTTCTTTACCGCAGCAAAGACCGTGTGTTTTCCGCTAAAAACGAAATCAAAGTGTATCTCATCGCTTACAACAATAACATTGTGTTTAAGGCATATATCTCCGAGTTGCAGAAGTTCCTCTTTTGTGAAGTCTCTTCCGCTGGGGTTGTGCGGATTGCACAACAAGAAAAGTTTTATTTTATTCTCAACTATTTTTTGTTCAAAATCGGCAAAGTCTATATGATATTTGTTATCCTCGCCCAAAACAAGGTCGTTACTTACTATTTTTCTTCCGTTGTCCGATATTACTTCCGAAAAGGGATAATAAACAGGCTGTTGTATAAGCACACCGTCACCCTCGTTTGTATAAGCTTTCACTGCGAAAGCAAGGGCGGGAACCACACCCGGGGTCTTTACAAGCCACTGTCTTTTCACATCCCAATTATGATGTCTTTTCATCCATCCTTGAACGGCGGCAAAATATTCGTCACGAGTTTCTGTGTAGCCGAAAATGGCATGCTTTGTTCGCTCAATGAGCGCATCTTCAATGTAAGAAGAAGTTTTAAGATCCATATCCGCCACCCAAAGGGGAAGCACGTCCTCGGGCATACCTCTTCTTAGTGCAAAGTCATATTTCAGACTATCCGTGTTTTTTCTGTTTATTGTTTTGTCAAAATTTATATTTCTCTCGGACATATCAAAGCTCTCCAAAAATTTGCGACAGTTCCGATATAAGGTCTTCTATATCTTCTATGCCCACAGAAAGGCGCAAAGTGCAAGATGTTATGCCGTTTCTGAGGCGTGTTTCTTCGGGAACATCGGCGTGGGTCTGAGTTGTGGGGTAGGTTATCAGAGTCTCCACACCGCCCAGACTTTCGGCAAACTTGATAAGTTTGACCTTTTCAAGTATTTTAAGCGCCTGCTCCTTGGTTTGCACATTGAAAGTGATCATTGAACCGAAACCGCGTGCTTGCTTTTTCATTATCTCATAGCCGGGATGTTCCTTAAGACCGGGATAGAATACCTTTTCAACGATCGTTTGAGTTTTTAACCATTCCGCCAGCTTTAGGGCGTTTTGCTGTGCTCTTTCCATGCGAACACCCAAAGTTTTGATGCCTCTTAACATAAGCCAGCTGTCAAAGGGCGAAAGACAGGCTCCCGTCGTTTTTATAAGAAATCTCAATTTTTCTTGTATTGTTTGATTGTTGGTCACAATAAAGCCTGCAAGGGTGTCGTTGTGTCCGCCCAAAAATTTTGTGCCGCTGTGAATTACCACGTCAGCCCCAAGCGAAAGGGGGTTTTGAAAATAGGGCGACAAAAAGGTGTTGTCCACTATAAGTATAAGCGAGTGTTTTTTTGCGATATCGGATATTTTTGCAATATCGGAAACATTTATCATGGGATTTGTGGGTGTTTCCACATATATTGCCGCAGTGTTTTCTTTAATGGCAGCTTCGATATCGTCTTTGGAACAATTTAAAGAAGTAAAGCTTATACCGTTCTTTTTTGAAACGTTGTCAAACAGACGAATGGAACCGCCGTAGAGGTCTGCCTCCGCTATGATATGGTCGCCGGGCTTAAAAAGCTCCATCAAAAGAGAAATGGCAGCCATACCGGACGTTAGGGCAAAGGCATCTGTTCCTCCCTCCAATGATGCCATAACTTTTTCCAAATGCTCCCTTGTGGGATTTTGAAGTCTTGAATAGTCATAGCCCGTGCTCTGACCCACCGAGGGATGTTCGTAGGTGGCACTTTGATATATAGGGTAGCTTATTGCTCCGAAATGTTCCGCTTTGGCCTCATTTTCCTTTAAGTGCAGGCATCGTGTGTTTATTCCTCTCATTAAATATAACCTCCGATTCAGTGTTAAGGAACCACTGATTAATTAATCATTCGCATATTTGGCTAATGTTCCCGCATACTGTGTCAAAGCTCATGTTTGTAACTTTGCACGCAAAGTTACAAATCCCGTAGGGACGGACTATTTTGCATAGCAAAATAGCCGCTACGTAGCTTCTGGCTATGCCATCGGGTCTTTTCCTTGTCTGCGAAAACATTATCTCAAATCTGCTTCAAGTGAATTAATCAGCGCTTCCTTAATATTTTATCAAGTATTACAGAAGAAATAGCACCAAT
>DFJD01000029.1 GCA_002372875.1 Clostridiales bacterium UBA3680 | reverse complement strand
AGTTTTTCTGCCTCTTTTGTTATTGCAGCCCTTGGAAATGATAAATGAAACACTGTCGGAGGAAATATATGAAAAGCTTTTTTAAACACAATCTATTTGCCTCAATAGGGGTTGTACTTTGTTGTTTGGCACTGGTTTTCATTTTGTTTTTATTTAGACTTGCCGTAAACAACCAGTATGAGAGTACAATGCAGGATTATTTGAATGATAATGTCAATGCGCTCTCCAATGTGTTCTATACAAAACTGAACGATCGACTTATAATGCTCGAATCCCAAACGAGGTACTTTAAAGATATTGATTTGACAGATTATAACCTTATGAAAAGTACCATTATGTCCACAAAGGGGATAGGAGCATTTAAAACCATAGGTGTTGCCAATTCCTCGGGAGCGACCATAAATTATAATGGGAAATCTTCGGGAAACATATTGCTTTCCGATTATTATAAGGCGGCAATGAGCGGCAAAAATGCCATTTCCGAAACCACCGTTACCGATGAGGACGGCGAGAAAGTTCTTGCACTTGCCGTTCCCATAATGCGAAACGGCAAAGCTGTCGGTGTTATATACGGCACATTTACACAGAGAGTGCTTAATTCCATTGCCGATACAGGAAATTTTGCAAAGCAGGGCACAAATCTTCTTGTTACCAAAAACGGAACGGTTATAGCAAGAACCTCCGATACCGAAATCATACCCGAAAACACCGATAATTTTTTTGAAATGTTTCCCAAGGCGGTAAAGCCCGAAAAAGGCAAAAACTCATATTTTACAATAAAGACCAATAACAAAGAAATTATAGTTGTAATGACGGAAATAGGGACTCACGGCTGGTTCTATGCCACAGTGCTTCCACGAGAGGTGCTTTCAAAGCAGGTCAATATAATGTCGAGGTTTCTGCTCCTTACAATAGCGGGAATGGTTTTTGTATTTCTCTTATTACTTTTGCTTACGGTTTACCTTATGAGAAACAACGACAAGGCTTTAAAGAGCAATGAAAGATTTAAGCTTGCCAATGCTCAGGAACAAAATGTCGTTTTTGATTATGACTATGAAAGACAGACCCTTACCATGGAGGGTAACAGTGAAGTAATTACAAAAGAGATTAAAAGTGAGTATACTCGTGATGATGTGCTTAAATTTCTTGAGCTTGTTCATGAGGATGACAGCAACATTTGCAGAGAGTTTTTATCTGTTGCCGAAGATGATAATACTTCCGTAAGCGGAGAACTCAGAATACTTTGTGTTGACGGACACTATTATTGGTTCAGGCTTAAATCAATGGTAGTAAGAAATGAAGAAGGAAAGCCTACTCACATTATCGGCAACCTTACAAATGCCGATGAACAGATGAATAAAGAGCTAAGTCTTATAAAACAGGCAGAAATAGACTCTCTTACAGGCATTTTTAACAAAGGTGCTTTTAAAACACATGTAACGGGGCTTATAGAAGAAAATGTTGATGGCTTTGGGGCATTCTATATAATAGACCTGGATAATTTCAAAAATGTAAATGACACATTAGGCCACGATATGGGAGACAGAGTTCTTGCCGAGGCGGCAAAGAAAATAGACGACATTTTCGGAAAAACAGGAGTAACGGGAAGAATAGGCGGAGATGAGTTTGCCGCTTATATATCCTCCGAAAATTCGGAAAAATCATCTTTCCGAGAAATGGCAATAGCAAAGGCGGCTCTTCTTTGCGGAAGGCTCGAAGAAGTATATTCAGGGCCTAACGGAAGTGTAAGCGTAAGTGCAAGTATTGGTGTTGCCTTTATGCCCGACCATGGAAAAGAATATGATAAGCTCTACAAAAACGGCGATAAAGCACTTTATAAGATAAAGAGAAACGGAAAAGATCAATTTGGTGTATATTCCCCCGAGGAGTGATCGTTATGAAAAGAATATTCACGGGTTTTTTGATATTGGCTTTGGTTTTAACAACGGCATGCAGGGAAAAAGAAAGCACCCCAAAAATTGATGCGCAAGTCAATACCACCGAAACGGAAGAACAGAAATTAACGCCCATACAGTTTCCTTTGAACATAAAGGTGGGCTACTCTACAGGCTCGGATGACCCCAGAGGTGTAGCCCTTCAGCTTTTTAAAGAAAAAGTTGAAAAGGAAACAAAGGGCGATATAACTATCGAAATACATTCAAACGGAGAGCTTGGAAGCGACGGCGAACTTATTGCGGGACTTATAGACGGAAGCGTGGATATGACTGTGTCAAGTGCGGGTAATTATGCCTTGTATGCCACCAGAATAGGTGTGTCCGCTTTACCTTTCCTTTTTGCTGATTTTGAATCGGCGTGGAGATTTATAGACTCCGAAACCATACAAAACATAAACAAAGACCTTGAAGAGTATAATATTCACGTTCTTGCTTATTTTGACAACGGTTTTAGATGTGTTACCACTTCCGAAGAAATAGGAGCGGTGATGTCTGCCGATGATATGGAAGGACTTAATATCCGAACTCCGGACAATCAGATAGTTATGGAAACAATGTCCGAGCTTGGAGCAAGACCGAAAAGTTATCCCTTTGCTTCCCTAAAAGATGCTCTTAAAGACGGGACTTTCGATGCACAGGAAAATCCTATTCCCGTAATATACAACAACAAGCTTTACGAGGTGCAAAAATACCTCTCTGTCACAAATCACAGCTACGATGCCATGCCATTGGCAATAAGAGAGGATATATGGCAGCAGCTTCCCGAAAATTATCAACAGATAATAAAAGATGCGGCGACACAGGCTCAGCAGAAAAACAGAGAAATCGTAAAAAAAGGCACCGATGAGTATGTGGAGTTGCTTGAAAAAGAAGGCATGAAAATAGTTTATCCCGACCTTGAACCTTTCAAAGAAAAAACAATGGGAGTAATGAATGTATTCTCGGGATTGTACGATGATGAACTTATAAGATTTGTAAGAAATTATAAATAGCATAAAAAAACAATGATTAACTTAAGGAACCACTGATTAATCAATCATTCGCATATTTGGATAATATTACTGCATACTGTGTCAAAGCCCATGTTTGTAACTTTGCAAGCAAAGTTACAAATCCTGTAGGGACGGACTATTTTGCTAAGCAAAATAGCCCCTACGTAGCTTCCGGCTATGCCATCGGGTCTTTTCCTTGTCTGCGATAATATTACCTCAAATCTGCTTCAAGTGAATTAATCAGCGCTTCCTTAATTTTATGCAAACTATATCAAATGCTTAAATGCTGTATTGATTTGAATTTATTTGTTCCTCAATAAAATGCTTAAGGGTGTGAAAATCACACACCTGATAAGTTTATTTTTGTTTTTCTGTGTATCCGACCATTACATCAAAAACGTTCGCTGTTTTTTCTTTGTAGTCGGGAAAAGGTGCAATGGCAAGATATATTTTTTCACCCTTGAAAAGATTGTATTGCTTTAAAAGTTCGGAGTCTGTGACTTCCACAGCATAAACCGTGCCATCCTTTGCCGAAAGAGTATTTCTGTCTTTAAGTCTTTGTTCTCCGAGATACTCCTTTAAATCGGCGGCATAGCCCGCATTGTAAAAATCTTCGGCATTTTTTTGTGTGCTCAGTAAAATATGCAGCTCTCTTGCGAAAAGATAGGTATTGAATTTTTCCGTAAGTTCTGCCTGAACGGTCACATCGTTTTTGTCGGTGTAAAAACTCTGTATTTGAACCGAATTGTTTTCGGGCACGGGAACAGCCTTGTTTATTTCGTCTATGAGCATTGCACTGTCTTCCATTGACATAAATTGATCGTAGACCGCTATTCCGCAATAATTTTCAACAGGTGTTTTTATAAAAATTGTGTAGATCAAAGAACCGAGAACAAGTGCGAAAAATGCACCGCCTATTATAAGTCCTTTATAGTAATACCATATATGTCCGGCTTTTTCTTTAAAGGAAAGCTCTTTAAATGTCATCTTCTACTCCTGTTCCACCTTTACCGAGCCTATTTTTAAAAGTGCACGTATAAGGGCATCTTTTGCACTGCCCCATGGTTCATCCTTGTATCGGTGGTCAAATTTGTTTATAAAAAAGCCAAGCTCTCCTTCAAGCCTTTGCAGATTTTCAATTTCTTTAGGAAGAATAATATCTATGAATTCCGCAAAAGCGGCGGCGGAAAGCTTTTTTTTGCCGACATCCGTCAGTTTTGAAAAATGCTTCAAGCAAAAGCCGTTTGATGATTTTACCTTTTCTTTCATATCATTGTCTTTTTTCCACATAAAGAAAAAGGTATCTATATATCTTTCAAAATTCTTGTTTATTTTATTGCAGATATAGCAATCTTCTGTAACATTGTCAAGGTAGGCACTTAAGGCATTTTTGTTGTTGTTTTTTGAAAAAAAAGATTTTTTTTCGTTTTTCAGCTCTTCACCGAGGCTCTTTATATCCTCTATGACCTTCTGAAGATGAGTATCAGCCATCAGAGCAACACCCAAACGGTTTTGCTTTTGATACATCATTAAATAATGCTTGGAACAAAAGCCCGTCTTGTTGGTTTCCATGCGGATATCATCTTCCATATACGAAGCTCCGAGCATAAAATCGACGCTTTCTGTCTCAAGCTTGTGATATATGTTGCAAAAAGGGCATTCGCCTCCCGCTTCAAACCCTTCGTTAACGGGAATGGTATATAAACTTTCTTTCAATTTCTTCGCCTCCTTCAAGACAATTATAGCATATATTGCTCGGAAATAAAAGAAATTTTACGTAAAATAGCTGTTTCTCCTTTGCTTGCAGGAAGAAGATTATTGATTTTCCTCTTTTGACAGCACCTTTTTTTGCCAATGTCTCTTTCCGCAATTCGGGCATTTCATATATCTTGTTCTGCCTATATGGGGAGCAAGAAAAACATTCAGATATGATGTGGGAATGTACCTGTTTTGGCATTCGGGGCATTCATAATAGCCTGCAACCTGTTCTATTTTAATACAGCTTTGCATGGCAAATACAAAAATCACAAAGCCGATTATAATAAGAAAAGCTCTTACAATTACGGGCATTTCGATGTAGGCTGCCGTAAATATCAATATCAGAAAGCTGACTGATGAGATATATCCTATTACAAATTCAAGATGTAAAAGATGCTTGTCCTTTCCTTCGATTGTTTTTGTCATTTCAAGCAGTGCCTTCTCGGCGTGTTTGTTATATTCTTCTGCCATTATTCTCTCGCCCGATATGAGTTCATTTACATTTATATTAAGCTCTTCACAAAGCTGAGGCATGATTCCGTAATCCGGCATGGATTTTCCGGTTTCCCATTTCGATATGGCACGGTCGGTTATTCCAAGCTTTTCTGCAAGAGCAACCTGTGTCATGCCTTTTTCTTTTCTGCAAGCTGCAATGAATTTTCCTATTCTGATTTGATCCATATCGAGCACCTCCTTTCAAGAGTTAGAATATACAAAAACAAAAAGATTATGAAGGAACAGACGGTTGAGTTGAAAAATCAACCACCGGTTGAGTCGGCTGAAATTCAGGGTTTTGCTTATAGCATTCCCAAGCTTTTGAATAATGCTACCGTAATGAACATTGTAAGTATGGAAAGAAGACTTGTCCATACCACAAGCTGTCTTGCCAGCTCGCCGTGACTGTTCATTTCTTCTGCCATGATTGCGGAAGATACCGCTACAGGTGAGCAATAGAGAGCTATCACAGCAGGCATTTCCGCGGGAGAAACAGAGAGTATACCAGCCCTTGAAAACAGAATAAGTCCGCCTATGGCTATAAGAGGTGTCAAAATAAGACGCCAAATCGTTCCGAAAATAATATCCTTTGCAAGCTCCTTGACTGCAGAAAACTTAAACTGTCCGCCTAAAACCATAAGGGCAAGAGGAGAGGCAACACCGCCTATGCTTTTAACGGCTTTGTATAAAAATGGGATTTGCTTTTGTATCGTAAATATGTGCTCCCCGTTTTTTATCGGGATAAATTTTCTTGCAAGCAAAGTAAGTATTCCAAGCATAACACCTATAATAAGAGGGTTTGTTGCGATACCTTTCAATATTTTTTTGAAATTAATTCTCTTATTGTCGTTGCCGTCAAATATTGTGAGGCACACCACGGCAAGAATATTGAAAACAGGTATGCTGAACGCCGATATTACAGCCGCACAGGCAACAGCTTGCGCACCGCCCATTGCCTCTGCAAGGGTCACTCCTATTATTGCAAAGTTTGAGCGAAAGGTGCATTGCAAAAGGGCACCTCTTTTTTTATTATCCTTCGTATATAAGCAAACGCACAAAAAAGCAAGCGCGAACACAATAAAAATAAAAAGCATTGTATATATTACAAGCCGTTTGTTTACGGAGGTCAAGTCATCAAGCGAATATATGTTGTAATAAAGATATATAGGAAGGGTAACCCTGAATACAAGTTTGTTTGCGTTTTTTAAAAAATCATTGCTTAAAAAACGGCATCTTCCGAGATAATAGCCAAGCAAAATAACGGTTATGACCGGCATCACCGAATTTAATGCAAATAAAAATGTATTCACATGTATACCTCCCGTTTAAGGAAACACTGATTAATTCACTTGAAGCAGATTTGAGTTAATGTTTTCGCAGACAAGGAAAAGACCCGATGGCATAGCCGTAAGCTATGTCGAGGGGATTTGACACAGTATGCGGTAACATTAGCCAAATATGCGAATGATTAATTAATCAGTGGTTCCTTAATAATATTAGCATTCTATCATCACATAATAATTATGTCAACATCATAAAAAAAGGGGGTGTGAAAAAACACATT
>DFJD01000014.1 GCA_002372875.1 Clostridiales bacterium UBA3680 | reverse complement strand
AATATCATCAAGAAGTAATAGACAACCTTGAAAGTACGCAAGGGACTTTATTGCACATGAATCGTTCAATACAAGCAGAAGGTACTTTTGGAATTATAAAATATGACAGATGGTATAAACGAATAGTTCGACGCGGAATGACATCGGTGAGACTTGAGCTTACCTTAATAGCTATCGGTCATAATCTCTATAAATATTACAATAAGAATTACAGGAATTCAATTAGCCAAGAAGCAGCTTAAAAAAAGCTTTTTGGGAAAAGATAGGGGCTTTGTGCCCTTTTTTTGTTTGTTTATTTTTTAACTTGAACAAGTGTAGAGATTCTTGGTTTTTTTAACATTAAAATACGGTAAGATACAAAAAATGAGGGTGTGAAAAATGTGTTTTTTCACACCCCCATTTTTTACAAATAACAATGTAAAATCATACAGTATTAATCCCCAAAGGAAATACCCATCGCTTTAGAGCTTCTTACAAGGGCGCTTTCGGGATCTACTTCCTTAAGCTTGCCCGCAACTTCGCTAAGGGGAACGGGGAAAGGTCTGCCGTTTACAAGACCTACCATATTGCCGTACTGCTTGTTTATTATAAGTTCTGCCGCCGTTGCTCCCAAAGATGTGGAGAGAACTCTATCGTAGGAGCAGGGAATACCGCCTCTTTGCATATGTCCGGGAACCGTAACTCGTACTTCTTTCTTTGTTTTTTCTTGCAGGAAGGAAGCAAGAGAATAGGTTACGGTCTCATAGTTTGAGGGATTCTTTTTGCAATATTCTTCAAAGCTCTTGTCTGATTTTTTTGCCTTCGCACCTTCGGCTACGGCAAGTATGGTAAATGATTTACCCTCTTCTTCTCTCTTGTTTATGGTTTTAATGAGCTTATCGGTTGAAAACGGTATCTCAGGAATGAGAATTATATCCGCTCCTCCGGCAAGGCCCGAGTGAAGAGTGAGCCAACCTACCTTATGTCCCATGACCTCTACAATAAATACTCTTCCGTGTGAAGCAGCCGTTGTATGTATGCAGTCGAAAACATTTGTCACTATATCCACAGCGGATTGAAAGCCGAAAGTCATATCGGTGCCCCAAATATCGTTATCTATGGTTTTGGGAAGTGAAATTACGTTCAGCCCCTCCTTGCTAAGAAGATTTGCCGTTTTATGCGTACCGTTTCCGCCCAATACAATAAGACAGTCAAGCTTTAATTCGGAATAGGTTTTCTTCATTTTTTCTACGGTTTCTTTACCGCCGGGTTCCGAAAGAGTTTTGAAAGGAAGTCTTGAAGTACCGAGAATAGTGCCTCCTACGGTCAGTATACCGGAAAAATCCTTTGGTTTAAGCTTTCTGTATTCACCGTTTACAAGACCTTTGTAACCGTTCTCAAAGCCATAAATAACTACATCGTCGATTTTTGAATAGAGGGCTTTTGCAACTCCTCTCATGGCCGCATTTAATGCCTGGCAATCTCCTCCGCTTGTAAGCATACCTATTTTTTTCATATTATCACTCCTTACTATGCCTTGTAGGCTTCATCATACAGCTTTTCTTGAGAATTCAAAGGCTTTTTGTTTATCTCTCTTGAATAGTACATTCCATCGGGATGTAATTGCTTTCCTTTTTCGTCGTCGTTAAAACAGGTTTCAAAAATATGCATTATTTTTTGTTTTAAAACCTCCGAGTAAACGGGTGCGGCAACCTCTACTCTTTTTGTCATATTTCTTGTCATAAAATCCGCAGAAGAAATATATACATTGGGATTTTCTCTGCCAAAGGCATATATTCTCGAATGTTCAAGAAATCTGCCCACAACGGACACAACGGTTATATTTTCCGTATATCCCTTTATTCCGGGAATGAGACAACAAATACCTCGTATCAGCATATCTATTTTGACTCCCGAACGTGATGCTTCTATAAGCTTTTCCATTATAGGAACACTTGTAAGAGAATTGAGCTTAAAGGCACAATAAGCGTCCTTACCTTCTTTTGCAAGAGCAATTTGAGCGTCAATGTTTTTTAAAATGCTCTTCTGAAGGGTTTTTGGAGCAACAAGCAAACTCGTGGTTTTTTCGGGGGTATCTTCTATTAGCAGCGCTTTGAAAACCTTGTCCGCATCAAGCCCGATCTGTTTATCCGCTGTTATCAAGGAAAGGTCGGTGTACAGTGCGGATGTTTTTTCGTTATAATTTCCGGTGCCTACCTGAGTTATAAAAGAAACACTGTCATTTATGCTTCTTGTTATAAGGCAGAGCTTTGAATGGACTTTGTATTCTTCAAGGCCGTACAGTATGGTACAGCCTGCGTCTTCAAGTCGTTTTGACATTTCTATATTGTTTTCTTCGTCAAAACGGGCTCTAAGCTCAATGACAACCACTACCTCTTTTCCGTTTTCAGCGGCCTCCACAAGGGCATCTACTATCTCACTCTTATCCGCCACTCTGTAAAGTGTTATTTTGATAGACACGACATTTTCATCTTCCGCGGCTTCGTTTAAGAGTTTTATAAATGGTTTTATACTCTCATAGGGATAACTTAGAAGAATATCCTTTTTTTCGATTTGAGCAATTATGCTTTTTCTCATATCAAGCATGGAAGAGGGACGCGGAGTCCTTTTTTTGTAAAAAAAGGTGGGCATTGCTCGCAGTTTTGTTCTTATATCCGAAAAAAAGCCCAGATCAAGAGGAGTATCCACCTTAACTATATGCGAGTTTTTTATACCGAAATACTTTGCAAGCTCTTTTTGAGCCTCCTGCTCTATTTCTCTTGAAAGTTCAAGCCTTACGGGAGCCATCTTTATCCTTTGCTTTATCAGATGCTCCATTATATTTCTGAAATCAAGCTCCTCGTCATATACATCTCCCACCTCAATGTCGGCATTTCGTGTAATTCGCATTATGGATTTGCCTCTTACGGTGTATTTCGGAAAAAGCTTTGCCACAAAGTGCAATATAAGCTCTTCGGCAAGCACGAATACACCAGGTCTTGTGGGAAGTTCGATAAGACGTTTAAACACACCCGAACAAGGAACGATCCCTATTTTTGCCTTTCCTTTTTTGTTGCTTAAAAGCACTGCCGAATACAGCTGCTGATTTGTAAGGAAAGGCACAGGCTGCTGTTTGCTAAGCAGCATCGGAGAGAGGAAGGGCGCTATATGTTCGTCAAAGTATTCTTCAAGTGCAGCGGTCTCTTCTTCGGTGACAAGCTTAAAATTAACGATCTCTATGTTGCATTCTTTAAGCATAGCCAAAAGCTCTGTGTAGATGGCATATTTTTTCTTTTCGAGTCTTTTTGTTTCTTTCAGTATGCTTTCGATTTGTTCTTTGCTTGTCATGTGTGTTTTGCTGTCACGCTCATCCTCTTCGGACTCGCTTTGCATCACAAGTGTGCCTACTCTTACCATATAGAATTCATCCAAGTTTGTTTGGTAAATATGGGCAAAAGTAAGTCTTTCGGCTAAAGGCACTTTTTTGTTTCCCGCCTCGTCAAGAACCCTTTCGTTAAATTGGAGCCAGGATAATTCTCTGTTTTTATAGCAAGCACTATCGGGCATATTTTCACCTCCTTGAGCTTAGGAAAGATGTGAAAGACATCTGTTTTCTTCAATTATTCTATACAACTGATTATAACAAAATTATTTGATATAATCAAGAATAACTTAAACTCGTTAAAAAAATTATATAAAAAGCTTGACAAATTATTAAATTGGTGTTAATATTGTATTGAAAATAGAAACGAGGTGAGCTAAATGGCTAACAGGGTTTACAGCATTGTTTTAAACGACGATGTGGTTGAAGCAATTGATAACACAGCATATCGCCTTGGAATGACAAGATCCGCTCTTATAAATCACATTCTTGCTCAAAGCGTTTCCCTTGTTACTCCGGAGCAAAGGCGGAGAAATATTATTTCAGCCATTCGCCGAGAAATTGACCGAGACCGTCTTTTTGTTATGCTTGATGCGGGAGACAATATTCTCACGGTCAAAAGTCAATTTAAATATAAGTACAATCCCACAATTAAATACTCCATAGTTTTTACCGGAAAAGAAGGAAAGGGGGAAATAAGAATTGCTATGCGAACGCAAAACAGTACGCTCATCGAAGGGCTTGATTCCTTCCTTCATCTTTGGAGCGGGCTTGAAGAAAAATATCCTCTGCCTTTTAAGGAGGGATATTTCATAGCTCCCGGGAGATATACCAGGTTTTTTACTCTGGCAAAAGAAAACGTTAATGAGGAGGAAATAGGAGATTTGCTTTGGCAATACATCAATACCTTCGATACTGTAATGAAGGATTATTTCAAAAACGGCAGTATTGAAAATGCCGAAAAAATGTATCTTAAACTGCTTAAATAAGGGGTGTTATTATGAATATTGACAAATATACCACCGGAGCAAGAGAAATTATTCAGCTTGCTCATACCTATGCCGTAGAGTACAGCAATACACAAATAGAGCAGGAACATTTACTCTATGCTCTCATTATGCAGGATAACGGCTTGGGTGCTCAGATTTTTAAACGCTTGGGTGTAAATATAGGCAATATCGGTCTTAGCACAAGAAGGGCGATAGAAAGACTTGCAACAACGGAAAACCTCGGACAGATCAACTTTTCTCCCGATGCAAGCAACACAATAGCCTATGCGGAAGTTCTTTCAAGAAAGCACGGAGATGAATATGTTTCCGTTCAAACGATACTTGAATCTCTTGCCGAAAAACCGAACCGCACCGTAAAGCAAATATTTGATGAAAACAATATAAACAAAAGAAAACTCGCGGAAACCGTAAAATCTATCACAGGGGATGAAAAGGTGACCACCGATACACCCGAGGGAACCTATGATGCTCTGAATAAATACGGTATAGACCTTGTATCAAGAGCCGAGGAGGGAAAAATAGACCCGGTTATCGGCAGAGACTCCGAAATAAGAAATGTAATGAGGATCCTCTCAAGAAAAACAAAGAACAATCCCGTACTTATAGGTGAACCCGGAGTAGGTAAAACCGCCATTGTAGAGGGTCTTGCTCTCAGAATAGTAAGAGGGGACGTGCCCGAAAACATTAAAGACAAAAGAATATTCTCTCTTGATATGGGTGCATTGATTGCGGGAGCAAAATATCAGGGAGAGTTTGAAGAAAGACTTAAAGCTGTACTTCAGGCAGTAAAAAAGAGCGAAGGTAAATATATAATGTTTATCGATGAGCTTCATCTCATAGTAGGTGCGGGAAAAACATCGGGAGCTATGGATGCTGGTAACCTTCTTAAGCCGATGCTTGCAAGAGGAGAGCTGCATTGCATAGGTGCTACCACCTTAAATGAGTACAGAAAATACATCGAAAAAGATGCCGCTCTTGAAAGAAGATTTCAGCCTGTAAGAGTGGAGGAGCCAAATGTTGAGGATACCATATCCATATTAAGAGGCTTAAAGGACAGATACGAAAATTATCACGGAGTAAAAATACAGGATAATGCACTTGTAGCCGCCGCTACTCTCTCCGACAGATATATTACCGACCGTTTTCTTCCCGATAAAGCCATAGACCTTGTTGATGAGGCTTGTGCCACCATTAAAACAGAGCTTAACAGTATGCCTACTGAGCTTGATGAAAGGCAAAGAAAGATAATTCAGCTTCAAATTGAAAAAATGGCTCTCGAAAAAGAGGATGACAAGCTTTCCAAAGAAAGGCTTGAAGGTGTGAATCGTGAACTTTCCGAACAGACCGACGAGTTCAATGTATTGAAAGCACGCTGGGAAAACGAAAAAAGTGCGATAAACGGTGTGACGGATGTAAAACAGAGACTTCAGCAAGCCGAAAAAGAAGCGGAGACAGCTCAAAGAGAGGGAAATTACGCGAAAGCAAGCGAGCTGATGTATGCAACTATTCCCGCATTGAAAAAGAAAATAGAAGAGCTTGAAAATGCTGATGAGAGCGAAAACAAACTTTTACGTGACAAGGTAACCGAGGAAGAAATAGCTCAGATAGTCGGTCGCTGGACAGGCATTCCCGTAACAAGACTTATGGAGGGCGAAAAGAAAAAGCTGCTCAATATGGAAAATGTACTTCATCAAAGGGTTATCGGTCAAGATGAGGCCGTAACAAAGGTAAGTGAGGCAATAATCCGTTCAAGAGCAGGCATACAAGACCCCAACCGTCCTATAGGCTCCTTCCTTTTCTTGGGACCTACGGGTGTGGGCAAAACAGAGCTTGCAAAAGCACTTGCTCAGGCACTTTTTGATGATGAACATTCCATAACACGTATCGATATGTCGGAGTATATGGAGAAATATTCCGTCTCCCGTCTTATCGGAGCACCTCCCGGCTATGTCGGTTATGAAGAGGGTGGTCAGCTTACAGAGGCTGTAAGGAGAAAACCTTATTCCGTGGTTCTTTTCGATGAGATCGAAAAAGCGCATCCCGATGTATTTAACGTTTTGTTACAGGTTCTTGATGACGGAAGAATAACCGACTCTCAGGGCAGAACGGTGGATTTTAAAAACACGATCATAATCCTTACCTCAAACCTTGGTTCCGACTTTATTCTTGACGGAATACAGGCCGACAACACAATAAGCGACGAGGCAAGAGAACAGGTTGAAAAACTCTTAAAAACGAGTTTCCGTCCGGAATTTTTGAACCGTCTTGATGACATTGTTTTCTACAAGCCGCTATCCAAAACGGAAATAAGTTCAATAGTCGACCTCATACTTAATGCCCTCAAGGAAAGACTTTCCGATAAACAGCTTAACCTTGATATTTCCGAAAAAGCAAAGCAATACATAATAGACAGCGGTTATGACCCTATATATGGGGCAAGACCGTTAAAGCGTTTTATACAATCAAAGGTTGAGACTCTTGTGGGAAGAATGATCATATCAAACGACCCCAAACCGGACAGTACTATTTACATCGACTATAACGGAACCGACCTTACAGCGGAAAATGCATAAATTGCGAACCGAACGATAATAAAGAAAGAAACGGGCTGTGAAGACACGAATAATAGTCTTCACAGCCCGTTTTTGTTGCTGCAAAAAATGTTTTATATATCAGCCCGCTTCGTTTCTTACCCTTAAAAATTCTTCGAATTCCTTCTCGGGCATGGGCTTTGCGTAGTAGAAACCCTGTATGTATTCACATTCAAGTCCGGCAAAAAATGCCGCTGTTTCCTTATCTTCGACACCTTCGACAATTATTTCCGCACCTATATCTTTGATCATTTGAACATTGTCTCTTATAGCTATTCTCATTCTGTCGTCGCCTACCTGGTCTGCAAAACTCTTGTCGAACTTTATTGTCTTAAAGGGCATTGACATGACCCTCATCATATTGGAATAGCCTGTACCGTAATCATCAAGTGATATATTAAACCCTAAACTTTTTATCTCAAGTGCGGTGTTTATCATAACTTCATTTATGAAGTCGGTTGCCGTTTCCGTTATCTCAAAAACTATGTTATCCGTGGAAAGCTTGTATTCATCAAGATATTCCATAATTTTATCCGTCAAACCCGGTGTCATAAACTGCGTTACTGAAAGATTGACATCGGCATATTTAAGACCGTACTCCCTTACTTTACTTTCACTTATAAAGCGGAACACGTCTCTTATTATGAAGTCGCCGATCTGCACTATGGCACCGCTTCTTTCTGCGGCAGGCACGAAATCCGCGGGAGATACAAAGCCGTACTCATCGTCTATAAGTCTTATCATAGACTCGCAGCAAACAAATTTTCTTTCTTTGAGGGAGTATATAGGCTGATAATACATTTTAAAATTACCGCGGGTGATCGCCTTTTTTATTATCTCGTCTATATTCATCTGAAATTTGCGCTGTGTAGCGGGATCGAGCTTTGAAAATATAACTGCCTCACTCTCGGGCACACTCTTTTCAAAGCTTCCGCAGAAGTTCATGAACGTTTCTCTCTCTTCGAAATCATCCTTCAGCCTAACGGCGCACACGCTTACATTTATTTTTATTTCAACATCGTTTTCAATAAATTCTTCTTTGAAGGTGTTTACTATTCTTCTTGCCTCCGATTCAACGAGCTTGGGATTTTTGTTTTCAAAAAGCATTACAAAAATACCGTCGTTAAGATAGTAAAGCTCACAATCTTTTCTTATTGCCTCTCTATCGGATTTTTTTATCAGTCCGCCTATGCTTTTGAGAGTGCTTCTGTAAGCAATATCTCCGAGAAGTGCCATAAGCGCTCTGTTATTTTTTATTTTTACAAGAACTACATTGGCATCGTATTTGGAAGCGTAATAACCTTTTATATCATCTTCAAAGGCACCGTATGTTTTTGCGCCCACAGCCGGGTCTATCAAATCTTCGGGTCTTAAAAGAATGATGGAAATAATAAGTGCGCTTGCCGTCATTGCAAACATACTTACCCTTAAATAAGTGTAACTGTACTCCATTGTAAATGAGAGCAATATAAAAAAGGGATATGAAAAAAGTGCGGCTGTTTTTGCAACATTATTCAGGTTTTTCGAACCGTTTCCTATGCATATGAAAAGAATAAGCAAATAAAGAGCATTTACAGCATCGGGGAGGAACCAAAGCAAACCGTTTTCAAAAGCGCCTCCCTCGGCTATATAAAACACCGTACCGCTTTGTGCATTGTACATAAGCACACCTGCAAGACAAACCAGCGGAATAACAAGCATTATTCTTTTGAATGTGTGTGCAAATGTATTTGTGGTTTTTGTTATGTTAACGGCGAACATTATATAAACAAGGGTACACATTACCTTGCCGAAGCGATATATTGTTTCGCCGATAAAACCAAGCTTCATTGTATATTCGGATGTTCCGAGCATAGGGAAAAATGCAAAAAGCCCGATAAGATTGCACATGAGCACCGTAGCCATAAAACTCATGAAAAATTTGTTGGTTCTTCCGCTGTTCATTCCCCTGAAAAACATTGAAATGTATATTACCGAAAGAACAAGGAGCGAGCATATATCAAAATAAATAATTCTCATACAAAAACCCCCATTTGTGTAAGATGCATTCATAGTCACAGTTTAACACAAAACAAAAAATTATGCAACGATTATTAAAAATTTATTAAAAATAAAAAAGTCTTGACAAGCGAAGTGTATATATGATAAAATTCACTCTGTTATGCCGCACGGAAAGGTTTAAGTCGATTTATCGCACCGTATCCGGCGAGTTCCGAATTTAAGGAGGTGTACAAAGAATGTACGCAATTATTGAAACAGGCAGCAAGCAGTATAAGGTAAGCGAAGGCGATATCATCACTGTTGAAAAGTTAGGTGTTATAGCAGGCAGCGAATATACTTTTGATAAGGTTCTTGCTGTAGGCGAGGGCGAGTCCGTTAAGGTTGGAACACCCGTTGTTGACGGCGCAAGCGTAACAGCTTCCGTTATAGGCGAGGGTAAGGCTAAGAAGGTTATTGTTTACAAGTATAAGCCTAAGAAGACTTTCCACAAGAAGAACGGTCACAGACAGCCTTTTACAAAGCTTAAGATAGAAAAAATCAACGGCTGATTATGATTGATGCGGTCATTTTACAAAATAACGGTTCCGCTTTCGGTGTTCATGCCAAAAATCACGGAGATCCCATAGTTTGTGCGGCGGTTTCCATGCTGATGACGAATTTTGTCAACAGTCTTGAAGAACTGACCGATGCGGGCTTTAAGATTGATGTAGATGACGGCGACATGTCCGTTGAAATTACGGAATACGATCGGAAGGGGTTTGCAAAACTTCTTCTGGACTCATTGATATTGGGGTTGAGGGCTATAAGCAGCGAATACCCCAACGAAATAAACATACACAATCGGGAGGTGTAAATAATGTTAAAGCTCAACCTTCAATTATTTGCTCATAAAAAAGGTGTAGGTTCCTCAAAGAACGGTCGTGACTCCAATTCCAAGAGATTGGGAGCTAAGAGAGCCGACGGACAGTTTGTTCTTGCAGGCAACATACTTTATACACAGAAGGGCACCAAGATCCACCCCGGCACAAATGTTGGCAGAGGCGGTAACGATACCCTTTTCGCTCTTGTAGACGGTAAGGTTAAATACGAGAGATTAGGCAGAAGCAAAAAGCAGGTTTCCGTATATCCCGTAGCCGAATAAGAGTTACGATGATAAGATGCATTTAAGCCGACCTTTAGGTCGGCTTTTTTTGAAAGGAAGTGATATTGTGTTTGTCGACAGAGTACAGATACATGTAAAGGGCGGAAACGGCGGAAACGGAGCCGTAAGCTTTTACAGGGCAAAATATGTAACCAACGGCGGACCCGACGGAGGGGACGGCGGAAAAGGCGGAGATATTATCTTCATGGCGGACAAGAATATGACAAACCTTGTAGACTTCCGCTATAAAAGAGTTTTCAAAGCAAAGAACGGCGACGACGGCGGCAAGAAAAACTGCTTTGGTAAGGATGCCGAAAATGTTATAATAAAGGTACCCATAGGCACAGTTATAAGAGAAGCGGTGACAAAAAAAGTCATGGCGGACCTTACCGAGGACGGACAAATAAAGGTGCTTATAAAAGGAGGAAAGGGAGGCAAAGGCAATCAACACTTTGCCACACCCACACGTCAGGCGCCGAGATATGCCGAAAGAGGAAGAACAAGCAAGGAATATGATGTTATTCTCGAGCTTAAGCTTATTGCGGATGTGGGACTTATAGGATTTCCCAATGTCGGAAAAAGTACGCTTCTTTCCATGGTAACAAATGCAAATCCGAAAATTGCAAACTATCATTTCACTACTCTCAGCCCCAATTTGGGTGTTGTAAGAGCCCGTAACGGAGAGGACTTTGTTATTGCGGACATTCCCGGCCTTATAGAGGG
>DFJD01000054.1 GCA_002372875.1 Clostridiales bacterium UBA3680 | reverse complement strand
TTTTCTGTGGGGCAGGCTCAAGTGAGCCCGAAACACAGCGGTTTTGTTGTAAATAACGGAGGAGCGACAGCTTCGGATGTGCTCTCTTTAATGGAGTATATAGAAAAGACTGTCTTTTCAAAAACCGGAGTAATGCTTGAACCCGAGGTAAGAATAATCGGAGAGTGATAATATGCGTTTTATAATTGTTACGGGAATGAGCGGTGCGGGTAAATCTACCGTTTTACGTTTCTTGGAGGATATGGGCTTTTTCTGTGTTGATAATATGCCTCCGGGTTTGATCCCGAAGTTTATAGATCTGTGCAGAGTGCCGTCAAATGAAATAGAAAATGTAGCCCTCGGTATCGATATAAGAGGGGGCAAAATGTTCAACCAGCTCACCGATGTGCTCAATGAGATCATGAATGAGGGCAGAAAGGTCGAAATACTTTTTCTTGACTGTAAGGCAGAAGTCTTGCTGAAACGTTACAAAGAGACCAGAAGAAATCACCCTCTCTTAGCAAAGGGCGAAAGGATCGCACAGGGAATAATGCGAGAAAGGGAGCTTCTTTGGGACATTAAAAATAAAGCCGATTATATCATAGACACTTCTCATCTTCTCACAAGGGAGTTAAGGAGCCAGTTGGGAGAACTGATACTTGACAATAAGAATTTTGAATCTCTTATGATAAGTGTTATAAGTTTCGGCTTTAAGTATGGTATACCCACCGACTGTGATCTTGTTTTTGATGTGCGTTTTATCCCCAATCCCTTTTATATTGACGAACTTAAAGCTCTTACGGGAAATGATGTTGCCGTAAGAGATTATGTAATGAAATGGGATGAATCTGTCGAATTTTCTAAAAAAGTATTCGATTTATTGCAGTTTCTTATACCAAATTATATAAAAGAAGGAAAAAATCAATTGGTGATTGGTATAGGTTGTACAGGGGGTAAGCACAGAAGCGTAACTCTTGCCAACGAATTGTACAATAATTTAAAAAATGCCTCTCACAGCGTTGTTATAAGTCATAGGGATATTGACAAAGACGCGAAGAAATAGTATACTCTAACTGTTATTAAGCATTGTGTAAAAGGTAAGGAGTGCTGTGAATTAATGCTCTCTTTTTCAAAAAAAGTTAAAGAGGAGCTTCTTAATAAGCCCTCTAAAAGCAGACATTGTGCCCTTGCGGAAATTGCCGCATATATAAATTTGTGCGGAGATTTTTCGCTTTATGAAGGCATTCTTGCCATACACTGCGAGGATGATAAGATACTTAACAACGTTAAGACCCTGATAGAAGAGTTTTTTCATTGTAAGGTCATTACCTCCGAAACAAGCATTCTTATCAAAGATAAGAAACTTGTTGGGGATATCGTTCATGCAACGGGAGTAAAAAATAAATATAAGGAATATTTAGGCCCTGTTATAGACCCTATGGTGGTCAACATGCTCTGTTGTAAACGTGCATATATAAAGGCGGCTTTTTTATGTTCAGGTTCTGTATCAGACCCCGAGAAAGGTTATCATCTTGAGTTTGTGAATAGCAGCTATGAGCATGCAAGGCAGCTGTGTTCATTACTTGAACAATTTGGCGTTTCACCAAAGCAGATAGAAAGAAAAGGGCATTTTGTTGTCTATTTTAAAGAGGGAGAACAAATAGTTGATGTGCTGAACATCATTTCTGCACATTCTTCTCTTTTACAGGTTGAAAATTCGCGTGTTCTTAAGGAAATGAGAAACAACGTTAACAGAAAAGTCAACTGCGAAACAGCAAATATCAATAAAATCGTTTCTGCCTCGTTAAGACAGACAGAAGCGATAAAATATATCCAAAAAAATATGGGGTTGGATAATTTACCGGTCAATCTTAAGCAGATGGCACTTATAAGAATGGAATATCCGGATATGTCTCTTAAGGAGCTCGGCTCAAAGCTTGATCCTCCCATAGGTAAATCAGGAGTAAACCATCGCCTCGGAAAGCTGTGTGAAATTGCCGAGCAATTGAAAGGAGTATAAAAATGGTAAAACAGGAATTGGTCGTAGGTTCAAGTATGGGCGAGCGTCCCATAGCAATGCTTGTTCAAACTGCCGGAAGGTTTTCTTCGGAATTGCACCTTCAGATGGATAATAAAAATATCAATTTGAAGAGTATAATGGGGGTTATTTCAATAGGTTCACTTGAAGGAAACAAGGTCACGATAACGGCAGACGGCAAAGATGAAACCGAGGCTTGTTCAACCATTGTTGAATTCTTAAGCTAATAATTACAAAAACAATAATTACAAAAACATATTTTATTAAGGCAATGAAAAAGAGGAGTAGCGTATACTTGCCGTCAGAGAGAAGGGTTCTCGGGCTGAAAGACCCTTTCGGAAAAAGGTGCGTGAAGGTTGCTTTGGAGTCTTGTCGCTTTGGCAGCGTTAAATGCCTATGAGTGCCCGTATTTATACGGGAATTAAGGTGGTACCGCGAATCTTCGTCCTTATTTCGGATGAAGATTTTTTTTTCAATAAAAACACCGTTTTGTTATCGGTGTAAAAAATATTTATGTGTATCTCTAAAAAAATATCAAATTGTGCAAAGAATGAGTTTTTAGAGGTGCCCTTATATCGGAGGAAATTATGATCAAAGAAATGCCCAAAACATACGATCCGAAACTTGCAGAGGATCGTATCTACAAAAACTGGCTCGACAAAAAGTATTTTCATGCAGAGGTGGATAAGAGCAAAAAGCCCTTTACAATAGTTATTCCGCCTCCGAATATCACCGGACAGCTCCATATGGGACATGCCCTTGATAACACCATGCAGGATATACTTATCCGCTGGAAAAGAATGCAGGGCTATAATGCTCTTTGGGTGCCGGGAACAGACCATGCGAGTATTTCCACAGAGGTCAAAATTGTCAAAAAAATGGCAGAAGAAGGCCTTACAAAGGAAGATATCGGCAGAGAAAAATTTCTTGAGCGTGCATGGGAGTGGAAGAAAGAATACGGCGGAACCATACTTAATCAGCTCATGAAACTCGGTTCAAGCTGTGACTGGGACAGAGAACGCTTTACCATGGATGAAGGGCTTAACAATGCCGTTCTTACCGTTTTTGAAAAGCTTTATAAAAAAGGCTATATTTACAGAGGCGAAAAGCTCATAAACTGGTGTCCCAAGTGTCGCACCACCATTTCCGATGCCGAGGTTGACCATGTGGATAAGGAAGGCAGCTTCTGGCATATCAAATACCCTATAAAGGGCACGAATGAATTTCTTGAATTTGCCACCACAAGACCCGAAACAATGTTAGGTGATACGGCAATAGCCGTACATCCCGATGATGAACGTTATAAGGCTCTTGTGGGTAAAACCTGTATACTGCCCTTTGTAGAAAGGGAAATTCCCATAATTGCCGACACATACGTTGACAGAGAGTTTGGAACTGGTGTTGTTAAAATTACACCCGCACACGACCCTAACGACTTTGAAGTGGGTAAAAGGCATAACCTTGAGTGTATAAACATTCTCAACGACGACGGAACCATCAACTCAAACGGTGGAAAGTTTGAGGGCATGGACAGATATGAGGCAAGAAAACTTATTGTTGAAGAGCTTGATAAAATGGGCCTTCTCATTAAAATAGAACCCATTACCCATGCCGTAGGTATTCACGAACGCTGCGGAGAGGTTGTGGAGCCTCTTATCAAAAAGCAGTGGTTCGTAAAAATGGAGGAAATGGCTAAGCCTGCTCTTGAGGTTTTAAAGAATGGCGAGCTTAAGTTTGTTCCCGAAAGATTCGGTAAAATATACACACACTGGCTTGAAAATATACATGACTGGTGTATTTCAAGACAGCTTTGGTGGGGTCACAGGATACCTGCATACTATTGTGAAAACGGGCATGTTACCGTAAGCAAGGATGTTCCTTGCAAGTGTTCGGAATGTGAAAGTACGAACCTTAAAAGAGATGAGGATACTCTCGATACATGGTTTTCCTCCGCTCTTTGGCCGTTTTCAACCCTTGGCTGGCCCGATAACACACCCGAGCTTGAACATTTTTACCCTACGGATGTGTTGGTAACAGGGTACGATATCATTTTCTTCTGGGTTGTCAGAATGGTATTTTCGGCAATGGAGCAAATGGGCAAGGTTCCCTTCCATACGGTACTTATTCACGGCCTTGTAAGAGACTCTCAGGGAAGAAAAATGAGTAAGTCTCTTGGAAACGGTATCGATCCTCTTGAAGTTATAAAGGAATACGGTGCGGATGCTCTCAGACTTACCCTCATTACCGGTAATGCACCCGGAAATGACATGCGTTACTATGAGGAAAGGGTCATAAACAGCAGAAACTTCGGAAATAAGCTGTGGAATGCTTCTCGTTTTGTAATGATGAACATTGAAAATACAAACATTTCCGTGGATGTAAGCGAGCTTCAAAGTGCCGATAAGTGGATACTCAGCAAGGCGAATACACTTGCAAAGGAAGTAACCGAAAACCTTGAAAGCTATGAACTTGGTATTGCCGTTCAGAAGGTCTATGATTTTGTTTGGGATGAATACTGTGACTGGTACATAGAAATGGTTAAACCTCGTCTTTACAACAAGGAAGACAAAACAAGGAATGCGGCACTATTCACACTTAAAAATGTGCTTATAACCGCTTTGAAGCTTCTTCACCCCTTCGAACCCTTCATTACCGAGGAAATTTTCTCCTATGTTCAGGATGAAGAGGAAACCATTATGCTCTCAAGCTGGCCCGAGTACAGCGAAAAATATTCCTTTGAAAAAGAGGAAAAAGAAACCGAGCTTATGAAGGAGGCAATAAAGAGTGTAAGAGCACTCAGAACAGGAATGAACGTTCCTCCCTCAAAGAAGGCAAGCGCTTATGTTGTATCCGAAAATGAGCAGGTCAGAGAGATATTCCAAAGAGGAAAGGTATTTTTCTCAACACTTGCTTATGCAAGCGAGGTCATAATACAGCCTGACAAAACAGGCATTGCCGATGATGCTGTGTCTGCCGTTATTCCAAACGGAGTTATATACATTCCTTTTGCCGAGCTTGTGGACGTGCAAAAAGAAAAGGAAAGACTTACAAAGGAAAGAGAAAGACTTGTAAAAGAGGTGGAAAGAGTAGACAAGAAACTCTCAAACCAAGGCTTTGTGGCAAAAGCACCCGAAAAGGTAATACAGGAAGAAAAGGATAAAAAGACCAAATATTCCGATATGCTTTCCGAGGTGGAAAAACAGCTTGCAAGATTGGGTTGAGTCATACAATGAAAAAAAGCTATGCCTAAGGACAAAAATAATTTAAAAAAAAGAATATTTGACATTATACAAATAGGCAAGAAAAACGATATAGTATCAAGATTATTTGATTTTACGATAGTTTTGGCAATAACACTTAATATTTCGGTGCTTTTTCTTGAGACCTTTGATGAATTAAAGGATATGCAGGGCTTTTTTACGATCATCGAGATTTGCACCGTGGCATTTTTCTGTGTGGAATATGCCCTGAGGATATGGACGGCGGAATACTTGTACAGCAACCTTTCAAGAGATAAGGCGGTGGTCAAATTTTTGTTTTCCTTTGACGGGATCGTAGATTTTCTGACTATTTTGCCCGCCTATTATTTCACGGGTTTTGTGGCATTTCGCCTCTTGAGAGTGATAAGGATATTCCGTCTTTTCAGGATAAATGCCGCCTATGACTCCTTTAATGTTATAAAAACGGTTATAGTGGAAAAACGAAATCAAATACTCTCATCCGTGTTTATAATCATTATACTTATGCTTGCTTCATCTATGAGTATGTATGCAATAGAACATTCCGTTCAGCCCGAGGCTTTCCGAAATGCTTTTTCGGGAATATGGTGGAGCCTTTCCACTATATTTACAGTCGGCTACGGTGACATATATCCTATAACGGTTGCAGGAAAGATACTTGCAATTTTCACTACCTTCCTTGGAGTGGGAGTTGTGGCGATACCAACGGGTATCATATCCGCGGGTTTTGTTGAACAGTATACAGCCCTTTCCTCAAAAGCACCCGTAAATATGACTAAAACCGAGGTGACTACCGTCGATGAAGGCAGTTTCTATTGCAACAAAACAGTAGAACGGCTCTACAAGGAATATGACATAAAAGTTCAGGTCCTTATAAGGAACGGAGCGGCAATAATACCTGCCAAAGATATGATGGTGGAAGATGATGATATTATAGTAATCGGTCGAAAAATACAACAATAAGAGGTTAAAATGAGTTTTCAAAATATAAGACAGTTGCCTACCCCCGAGCAGATAAAGGAACAAAATCCCGTTACGCCCGAGCTAAAGGCTATAAAAGAAAAAAATGACGAGCAGTTAAGGGCAATATTTGAAGGAAGAGATAATCGATTTATAGTTCTTGTAGGGCCTTGTTCTGCCGACGATGAAGAGGCGGTTTGCGATTATATGCGTCGACTTTCCAAGGTTAACCAAGAGGTCAAGGATAAGCTTTTTCTTGTGCCCAGAGTTTATACAGGAAAGCCCAGAACAACGGGTTTAGGCTACAAGGGTATGATGCACCAGCCCGACCCCGAGGGCAAGCCCAATATGGTGGAAGGCTTGCACGCAATAAGACATATGTATCTCAGAGTAATGAAGGAAACGGGTATGCCTATAGCAGATGAGATGCTCTATCCTTCAAACCTGCCTTATGTATCGGACATATTATCCTACATTGCAGTAGGGGCAAGAAGTGTCGAAAATCAACAACACCGTTTAACGGCAAGTGCCATAGACTGCCCCGTGGGTATGAAAAATCCTATGAGTGGTACCCTTTCGGTAATGTTCAATGCCATAACCGCCGCACAGACCTCTCACGATTACATATATAACGGCTATGAAGTAAAAACAAGCGGTAATCCTCTTGCTCACGCAATAATGAGAGGTTCTGTAAACAAGCATGGAAATGATATACAAAACTATCACTATGAAGACCTTATCCTTGCCACCGATATGTATGAAAAATCGGGTTGCTCCTTCCCTGCCATTATTGTTGATGTAAATCATTCCAATTCAAAAAAGAAACACACCGAACAGCCCAGAATCGTAAGAGATGTTTTACATTCAATGAAATACAGTGAAAGACTCAGTAAAATAGTTAAGGGTGTTATGATAGAAAGCTACATAGAAGGAGGCAACCAGAAGGTAGGCCCCGATATTGAACATATCTACGGAAAATCCATTACCGACCCTTGCCTTAGCTTTGAGGATACAAAAGAGCTTCTGTATGAGATGAAGGACAGATTAAGTCAATAGGAACCACTGATTTTTACGGGATCGGAAACGATCCCGATTTTTATAAGAAAGGTAAATATATGGCGAAAATATATAAAGATACGGAAACGGAAATAATTGATTTATCTTTTCCAAATAAGGGAGAGGGGCAGTTTAACGGAGAAAGAGTATCTGTAAAGAATACAATTCCGGGACAAAAAATTATTGCAGACATAAAAAAGAAAAAGGGAAAATACGAGGGAAGACTTGTAAAAATAGTATCAAGAGCTCCCTATGAAAATAACGCGGATTGTGCCGGCTTTGAAATATGCGGTGGTTGCACCTACAGAACAATAAGCTATGAAAAGGAGCTTGAATTCAAGAAAAAAGTTGTGCTCGATCTGCTCAATAAAGCAGGGATCTCCGATTATGAATATTGTGGGATAATTCCCTCACCGCAGACGGAAAGCTATAGAAACAAGATGGAGTTTTCCTTTGGTGACAACGAAAAAGACGGAGAGGTCTGTCTCGGTATGCGCAAAAGAAACAGTAATTATGAAGTTTACAATGCCGATAAATGTAAGCTTGTGCATGATGATATAAAAAAAATCGTTGCCGCTGTAGTCGATTTTTTTCGTAAGACCGATGAAAAATTCTATCACCGTATGAAACATACGGGCTCACTTCGCCATTTGCTTGTAAGAAGGGCTCATTATACAGGAGAAATTTTTGTGGCACTTGTTACCACAAGTGAGCTGAGAACAGAGCTGAGTCCTTTAAAAGATAAGATTTTATCACTGGATACGGAAGGAAAAATAAAGTGCCTCTCTCACATAATAAACGATGGAATGGGCGATGTTGTAAAAGCGGATAAAACGAATATACTTTACGGGGAAGAGTTTATAACCGAAAAATGTCTTGACCTTAGCTTTAAGATAACTCCTTTTTCGTTTTTTCAAACAAATACACTCGGAGCTGAAAAACTCTACTCGGTCGTAAGAGACTTTGCAGGAAGCAGCGATAATAAGACTATTTTCGACCTTTATTGCGGAACAGGCACAATTGCCCAAATTCTAAGCAAGAATGCAAAAAAGGTAATAGGAATAGAAATAGTTGAACAGGCTGTTTTGGCGGCAAAACAAAACGCCGAACTTAACGGAATAGACAACTGTACATTTATAGCAGGTGATGTATTCAAAACGGTAGACAGCCTGCAGGAAAGACCGGATACCATTATTCTCGACCCTCCTCGTGAAGGTATAAATCCCAAGGCGATAGAAAAAATAGCGGCTTTCAATGCCGAAAAAATAGTGTATGTAAGCTGTAAAGCTTCGTCTTTGTCAAAAGATCTGCTTGCATTTGAAAATTATGGCTATAAAATAATAAGAATACAATCGGTTGATATGTTTCCGAGAACATATCACGTTGAGACGGTTTGTTTATTGTCCAAGGGAGACGTCAAGTCATAGAAATTGCGGGTTGAGTTCAGTCTGGAGGATATGGACACGGACGGGTTCAAGAAGGGCGCGACTTACAATGCCATACGGGACTGGATAAAAGAGAAGTACGGATATCGGGTGACTAATCTCAATATTGCGCAGGTGAAGCAGAAGCATGGTATCATAGAACGCGAGAACTACAACAAGCCCAAGTCTCCCGACAGTAAGCAGCCCGGATGCCCTGAAGAGAAAGTTAAGGCAATCGAAGATGCCATGAGACATTTTCAGATGATATAAGGATTATCGATAAAAAGAGAACGGAATTATTCATTAACGAAGAGGACATTGATTCGACTATATAGTTATTGTGGAGGAAACTTATGAAAAAGATTGAAGGCTCTCCTAAGAGTTTGAAGCAGCTGATGCAGAACACGAAGTATTCTATTCATTATTATCAGCGTGAATACATGTGGCAGAGGAAGCATATCGAAGAATTGATTGATGATCTGACATCGGAGTTTTTGGATTACTATGTTCCCGGCGATAACCGTCAGAAGGTGCAGGATTATGGCGCATACTTCATGGGCTCCATTGTCCTCGCCGGTAGAGAGAATGCTATCATCGATGGGCAGCAGAGGTTTTCTTCGCTTACACTGTTACTGATGTATCTCAATAATCGGCTGCGCACGCTTGGCCAGAGCTATAGCATGATCGAGCAGATGATTTTCTCCGAGGCGTATGGAACGAAATCTTTCAATATCAATGTTGATGATAGGTCTGATTGTATGAATGCCATTTTCAACGATCAGCCGTTCGATATAACAGATGTTGGAGAGTCGGTAAAAAACCTCTATGGCAGATACAACGATATCATCGATGTCTTTCCTGCCGATGATATTACTGACGATATGCTTTTGCATTTCTGCGACTGGCTGGCCGAGAAGGTATTCTTTATTGAGATTGTTGCCACAACAGAGCAGGACGCACACAAGGTTTTCGTTACCATGAACGACCGTGGCCTTAGCCTTACATCCACCGAAATGCTGAAGGGTTATCTGCTATCCGAGATTAAGGATGATACAAAGCGAGAGAAGCTCAATGATATATGGAAGGAAAAGGTTCTCACTCTTAAGAAGGATGACGATAAGGGCGATGAGACCTTTATCAAGGCGTGGCTGAGAGCGCAATATGCAGAGACTATTCGTGAAACGAAGGCAGGTGCTGTAAATCAGGACTTCGATATCATCGGTGGTTCTTTCCATAAGTGGGTACGTGATGAGCGTGATAAGCTGGGTCTTTCTTCTACGGATGACTTTGAGCTGTTTATCATGAAGTTCTCGAAGTTTGCCGATGTCTATAAAAAAATCCGCGAGGCAGAGAACACCTTCGCGGAAGAAACAAAATACATCTATTACAATGCGCAGGTTATTTTTACGCTCCAACCGCAGCTGTTGCTGGCACCGATTTGCTATGAGGATACTTGGCCAGTCATCATTGTAAAAATGAATCTGGTTGCTCGGTTTATTGACCTGCTGATTACTGCCAGAGTAACAAACTATAAATCCGTGGACTACAGCACGATCAAGAACTATGTGTTCAATGTGACGAAGAATATTCGTCGCTGCTCGGTTGAGGATTTGAAGGCCCGCCTGAAAGCACAATATGAGAACCTCGCTTATGATCCGGCTGTGGCACTTCCAGAATTGCGTTTGAACAGCTTTACCAAGAAGTACATCAAAAATATGCTTGCCCGCATCACCGGTTATATTGAGGAGCAGACCGGAGTGGCTTCTAATTACTGCAATTACCTGAATACGCAGACAAATAATCCGTTTGAAATCGAGCATATCATCACGGATCATTACGAATGGTTCACCAGTGAATATGCTGATCAGGAAGAATTCAGACGCTGGAGAAATAGTTTCGGTGCACTGCTGCTTCTGCATAAGAGCATCAATGCAAGCCTGAATGATTCCAAATACGATTACAAGCTCTCGAAGTATTGCTCCAACGAAGGCAATATATACACAGAGTCACTTGGAAATCAGGCATACCAGAATAATCCGAAGTTCAAGAAGTTTATTGCCGACAATGGGCTGGGCTTCAAGCCTTATGCGCGGTTTGGCAAGGCAGAAATAACAGAGAGAATTCAGCTTCTTGTACAGTTGTTCAATCTGGTTTGGAATACGGAGATGTTCAGTTAAGGAAAGGAAGCATAGATAATGGTATCAGAAGAATTGAAAAAAATCATAGATAAGCTCAACAAACAAGGGAAAATGGTTTTTCTTGCGGATAATGATAGTAGAAATAATAAAAATCAGCGAAGAATTCTGTATATGGTGTGATTCAAAATGTGAGAAATGAAAAAGGACTGTTTGTAACCGGTTAAGTAATGAATGTATTTGTAGGGGTAAACATGAAACTTAAATCTAAAAATGAATTATATTGCTTGGTTGATGAGAATTTTATTTCTGAATTTGATAACACGCATCAAACGTTTATGAAAAACGTATATTACAAAAGTTATTGTAAATTTGCTAAAACAATAGGTAGTCGTAAATTATCTAAAAGAGATTTTTTCAAAAACATGCGTCGGAGAAGGATAAAGCTGTATCAGCTTTGTTGTCCATATTGTGGAACCATCCAAATAATTCCTGAAGATGGGAAGTGGAAGAATTCTGGAGGCTTAAATTATTGTTGTCATTGTGGGAGAAACTCTACCATTAATGTTTGTTTTGAGCATCTTGCGAGATTCATTAGACTTTCCCAGATTGTGGAAGAAGGATTAAAGGTAAAAAAGCGAAAGTATAAAGATGCCGAAGAGTGGTTGCTTGGCTATGAAGCCTATCAAATGGAGCTTATTACACTTGTTTCTATTATAGAAGTTGTTTTTAGAGACTATTTTGAAGCATTATTATTTATCAACAATCTAAATAACGGCAGCAATAAATACATTCAAAAAAGCATTGATAAGCAAATGGGAAATGACTTTATGCTTATTGAAAAAGCCAATGATCAATATAAAAAGGCGTTTAGCATTGATATAAAGGCACTTGTGGATACAGATGTCTGGAACGATTTGATTGATGTAGTTAATTTGAGAAACAATTTTGTTCATAACAATGGTCACATTGATGGGAGATTTAAGGAAAGCAAATCGTATGACAGATTAAAGAGCAATATTCGAGGTGAGTTGTATTGCTTACAAAAAGCTGATACGGAGAAGTATTTTAAGAGTGTTGCAAAAGCTACACTGGCAATTACAGAACGCTATTACATGGAATACTATAGACTTCGGAGAAAAGCTATTGCAAATCATTATTTTAATGTAGCCGACTAGATGAACATATAATCAGTGTTATCTATTTGCATAGTTTATTCGAATTATCGTGACGTATGACAGAGGCGAGGCACCATGGAGTATCTCGTATCATTTCATGCCTGACGAACTTAGGGGGATTCTTGAAAAGAACGGTGTAAAGAATGTTGAACTGGCAGGTCCCGGTGCTTTTGCAAGGACGATTCCCAATGAGATACTTGTTAAGATCGTGAATGATCCTGTGCAAAGAATGCAATCTCTTGAGTTCTGCCACATGTATGACAGCAATCCTTATGTTTGCGGGATGGGTAAAGATAATCTTTTTGCAAAGGGTGAAATATGAATATATACGAAAAAGACCTGTTAACAATACAATAATTCAAAAATGTGCAAAAATGTTGCAATAACTTGCATATTCCAATCACCTCTCGTATAATATACGTGAGGTGATTTTTAGTTTGCCCCGAATGGGCAG
>DFJD01000089.1 GCA_002372875.1 Clostridiales bacterium UBA3680 | reverse complement strand
TAAATCACCTCAAAATTACTATGTATTAGGTTGTGGTTGTGATTTCGTTAGTGGAAACTGAAATTCTGTTTCCGTTAAAATCATAACCGTAGGTTTCAATGGTTACTCCGTTACCCGATGTTATTTTTGCCCTTGTTAAGTGATTTTCACTATCATAAATATAGCTGTTTTCGGCGTTTCCGTCAACCTTTTTGATTATAATCAGTATAAGGCGTAACCGCCATGAAAAGAATTTGAAACTTTTTGGAAATATTGTATTGAATAAGATTTTTTTGTGTGTTATAATACTTTTTATTGGAATTGTCTGTGACAATTTCCGCAAATTATAATTTCAAGGAGGATTATTCCAATGGGCAAGATAGTTACAATGGGCGAGATCATGTTAAGATTGTCCACACCCAACAACGAAAGATTTATTCAGGCAGATGAGTTCGATATCAACTACGGTGGCGGCGAGGCCAACGTTGCTGTTTCTTTAGCTAATTACGGTCACGATGCAGAGTTTGTTACAGCTGTTCCCGATAACCCCATCGGTGCTTGCGCTGTTGCCGCATTAAGAAAATACGGTGTTGAAACAAAGCACATCGTTAAAAGCGGTGAAAGACTCGGTATCTACTACCTTGAGACAGGTGCTTCCATGAGAGCATCAAACGTAGTTTACGACAGAGCTCATTCCTCTATCTCCACAGCTACTGCAGATCAGTTCGATTTCGATGCTATCTTCGAGGGTGCAGATTGGTTCCACTTCACAGGTATTACACCCGCTGTAAGCGATATTGCCGCAGAAGTTACCGAGGCAGCTTGTAAGGCAGCTAAGGCAAAGGGCGTTACAGTTTCTTGCGACCTTAACTTCCGTAAAAAGCTTTGGTCAAGCGAAAAGGCTCAGAAGGTTATGACAAACCTTATGCAGTATGTTGATGTTTGCATCGGCAACGAAGAGGATGCAGAAAAGGTTCTCGGCTTCAAGCCTGCCGACACAGACGTTACAAGCGGCGAGCTCAACCTTAAGGGTTATGAGGATATCTTCAACAGAATGGTTGACAAGTTCAACTTCAAGTATGTTATTTCCTCTCTTCGTGAGTCCTTCTCCGCATCACACAACGGCTGGTCCGCTTGTATCATGGACGGAAAGACAAGAGAGTTCTATCACTCCAACAGATTTGACATTCTTCCCATCGTTGACAGAGTAGGTGGCGGAGATTCCTTCGCAGGCGGTCTTATCTGCGGACTTATGGACGGAAAGAACATGAAGGATGCTCTCAACTTTGCTGTTGCCGCATCCGCTCTTAAGCACACGATCCCCGGCGACTTCAACCTTGTTACAAGAAACGAAGTTGAAAGCTGTGACGGTTCCGGCAGAGTTCAAAGATAATCTTTCAAATTACGATACCGAGGGTGATTCACCCTCGGTGTTTTAAAAAGGAGTAAAAAATGAATTTAGATACAAGATATTCAAATCATTTTGACGATGTAAAGCACTACGACACACAACAGTTAAGAGACCATTTCCTTGTAGAGAAGATTTTTGTTGAGGACGAGGTCATGCTTACCTACAGCCACAACGACAGAATTATCTTCGGCGGTATCATGCCCAAGAACAAGGAGCTCAAACTTGAGGGTTCAAAGGAACTTGCCGCAACATATTTCCTTGAAAGAAGAGAGCTTGGTACAATAAATATAGGCGGAGACGGTATTGTTACCGTTGACGGCAAGCAATACGAGGTTAAAAGCCGCGATGCCCTTTATGTGGGAATGGGTGTTAAAGAAATCACCTTCAAGGCTAAGGATAAGGCATGTCCTCCCAAATTCTACATGATATCGGGTACGGCACACAGAAACTATCCCACCTGCTATATAAGCTATGACGATGCAAACCACAAGCCCTTAGGTACTCTTGAGGACTGCAACAAGAGAACAATAAATCAGTATGTACATGACGAGGTTTTCGCAAGACTTTCCGAAAGAGACAAAGTCGAATACGGCTCATGTCAGATTGCCATGGGCTTAACAAAGCTTGACCCCGGTTCAAACTGGAACACCATGCCCGCCCATACTCACGAAAGAAGAATGGAAGTTTACTTCTATTTTGACATAGAGGGCGACAATGTTGTATTCCACATGATGGGCAAGCCCGACGAAACTCGCCATATCGTTATGAAAAACGAATCCGCCGTTATTTCTCCGAGCTGGTCAATACACAGCGGTGTAGGCACAAAAGCTTATACCTTCATTTGGGGAATGGTAGGAGAAAACAAGGACTACGACGATCAGGACTGGATCACAACTTCAGACCTTAAATAAAAAAGTTATTCCCATACCCGTAACTGAGCTTACGGGTATTTTTATATTCTTTCCTTTATTCTGTATTGAAAACAAAAACTCTTTATGCTAAAATATCCCTTGTTATTCAAAATATTACCGAAAGGAAAGATCGATTTGAGAGAAATAGATGTGGCTGTGATCGCCGAAAAGATCGCACAGATGTGCATAAGTGCCAATTATAACCTTAACGATGATGTTTATTCGGCAATTGATGAGGCCTGTCAAAGTGAACCCTCAAAAATAGGAAAAAACATACTTGAACAGCTCAAAGAAAATGCGGATATGGCAAAACAGCTTCAAAAGCCTATCTGTCAGGATACGGGAATGGCTGTTATATTTATGGATATAGGACAAGATGTTCACCTTGTGGGCGGCGACTTAAACAAAGCTGTAAACGACGGTGTGAGAAAGGGCTATATTGATGGTTTTCTTCGAAAATCCGTTGTTTCCGACCCCTTGCTGAGAGTGAACACCAAAGACAACACTCCCGCCGTCCTTCACACAAGGATCGTTCCCGGAGACAAGGTCTGTATCGATGTGGCACCTAAGGGCTTCGGAAGCGAAAATATGTCAAAAGTGTATATGCTTAAGCCTTCAGACGGAATAGAGGGTGTCAAAAACGCCGTAATAGACTGTATAGAAAAAGCAGGTCCCAACCCCTGTCCTCCCATGATCGTGGGCGTAGGTATAGGCGGCAATTTTGAACTGGTAACAGAACTTGCCAAAAGAGCGCTTTTAAGAAAGGTCGGCTCTCACAACCCCATTGAGTATGTAAAAGAAATGGAGGAGGAGCTTTTACAAAGGGCTAACAGCCTGGGAATAGGCCCTCAAGGACTGGGAGGACGAACCACGGTGCTCGGCATCAACATTGAGACCTATGCCACCCACATTGCAGGTCTTCCTCTTGCGGTAAATATAAGCTGTCACGTTACAAGACACGCCCATGCGGAAATTTAAAACATGAAGGGCATCTTAAATTATATTTACAAGCATTGTTCCGTAATTTCCGCTTTGACGGTTGCCTTTTTTTTAATTTTGCTCTCCTCTTTTTTTCTGTTTGGGGAGGTGCTTCCCCGATACATTCCGTCGGAGGCGCTAAAAAGCGACACCGCTCCCGATGAAAAGAGGCTTGAAAACAGAGAAGATATTATAGGGGTGTTTACCTACGGCCCCTATATAAGCCTTAAAAAGGGCAAATATGACATCACCGTTTTTTACTCTTCCACCGAAAAAAGAGACCTGCAGTTTACCTCGGGTTTCGGCTCGGAGATAATAGCCTCGGAGAACCTGCCTGCCACACAAAACGGCAAAAAAACCATGAGAATAAAACTTTCAAAAGATGTGGATGACAATTCTTTTGAAATGCGTACTTTCTACGAGGGAAAGGGTCTTTTTGAAATAAGCGGTGTCAGCGTAAGAAAGCTGAACGTAAATTTTGCCGCCTTGGCATTCTTGCTGTGCTTTGCGCTTACGGTCGCGGCAATATACAAGCTGTTTTACATATCCGAAAAAATACGGCTTGCTCTGATATTTTATATAGGTGTGCTCTGTTCCTTTTTATATTTTTCTTTGGGACAGACATTTTCGGGGCTCGTCATAACCGCAGTGCTTTTTTCGGTAATGCTCTTTATGCTGCACTACCGTATTAAAAGGGTACACCGCCTATTAAGAAGCGGAAAGATCGTGACCGAACTGTTTTGTGCTCTTTTATGCGCCTATCTTTTCTGCACTGCCGTAACCATTCCGATGAATGAGTATGACGTAAATGTCATAGGCTATGTTTCGAATATAAACAAGTCGGGCTTTATGCTTATGCTCGTGCTGTCTTTTAACCTTATTGTAATGCTCCGCTTCCTGTTTATGGGAGAGCGGTTCATATATATGCTCACACAGCTGTCCGCCGCATTAGCTGCAATACAGTTTGTGGTCGGTACAAAAGGGGATATTTTCTACTGTGCCGGAATAGTTATAATATTCGCTCTTGTTACCTTCTTTTTGCACAAGGAAAGCAAGTCGGCACAAAAGGAGCTCTTCCTTTCAAAAAAGGCGGCATTTATCGCCGTTACCTCGGCTTTTACGGTGTTTGTGTTCTATCTGTCGATAATAACCGTATGCCGTTACCGCTCCTATTGTTCAAACACCTTCGATATGGGCATATTTACACAGATGTATGAATATATGGCAAGAAGCCTTCTTCCCCTTACAACAGTGGAAAGAAACGTGCTTTTAAGCCATTTTTACATACATTTTTCCCCGGTATATTATCTGCTTTTACCCGGCTATTATATATTTCGCTGCCCCGAATATCTGCTTGTAATGCAGGCGATTTTTGTGGGTGCGGGCGTCTTTCCTTTGTTTTTTATTTGTGCGGATAAAAGCAAAAATTGCATATATGCCTTGATGGTCTCACTGGCATATTTATGTGCCCCCGGTATACTGGCTCCTCTTTTTTACGATTTTCACGAAAATGCATTTTTGCCCTTTATGCTTTTAAGTCTGCTTTATTTTCAGCAGAAAAAAAAGTATTTGCTGATGTATTTATTTATGGCGGCGACCCTCCTTATAAAAGAGGATGCGGCAATATATGTGCTTGCCGTGGCACTTTTTACCGTATTTGCCGAAAAAAAATACAAACACGGGCTTATAATGCTTGCCTTTTCCGCCCTTTATTTTACGGCGGTCATGATTTTCATATCCCGTCACGGGCAAGGGTTGATGGACTCTCACTACGCACTTTACTATCTTTCCGGAGAGGGCGGAGTGGTGAGTATGTTTACAAATATGTTCTTTGCACCGGGAGTGGTGCTTGATACCTGTTTTAATTCCGAAACGGCGGCTTTCATACTCTACACCCTGGGAACTTTGCTTTTCATCCCCCTTGCAGGCAGAAAAACAGCCAATTTATGGTTGATAGTACCCTATTTTCTTTTAAACCTGATAACCGATTATCCTTTTCAGCATGATGTGGGCTATCAATATGTTTTCGGTACAACGGCTTTGCTCTTTTTCCTGTATGCATACAATATATATCGTTTTCCGAAAAAAAGCATGAACATTGTTTTGACCGTCACGCTTTTGGCATGTATCTGCGGAACATACACCAAAACGGGAGATTTAAATTATTACATAAATTACTACAATTCATCTATTGAACGCTTTAACGACAACGACCGCCTCTTAAGCAAGATACCCGCGGACGTTTCCGTTACCGCCTCAAGCAGTCTGACCGCTCATTTGAGCCGCGTGGAAAAACTGTATGATTATCCCTATTATGACAACAAAACGGACTGCTATGTGCTTTGTAAAAACGATGAGGGGTATGAGGATTTTTCTTCGGGTATAAAGAAAAAAGGCTATAAACTAAAGGAACAAAACGAAGATATTGCGGTGTATTATTCACCGGAACTCGGGAGTAACAAAAAATGAATGATAATAAAACCAAACTGAACGAAAAAACAGAGCTTATAAAAACGGCAGTAGAAAAAAATTATTACCTTATTGCTCTTGCGGTGGTTTTTCTGCTTGAAATTACCGTAATGAACTACAAGACATGGACTACCGCTTTTTACGAGGAGATCCCAATCGAAAACGTAAGGTGCGAAAACGGCATATCCAGAACAGGCGAGGGAAACACCATACAGGTAAGCGGAGACAGCGGCTATATTTATTTTGACGAAATTAACAGACATATCAAAAATATTTATATAGACCTTTCTCCCGCGAAAATACTTGAAGAAAGAAGAGGCGAGGACGTAAAGGAAAACGCAAACAATTCCAGGTTTTCCGTTAAACTTGACTTGAACGACGAAAGCGCAAAAACGGGAATTCCCTGTAATGAGCGTAATATGAACACAAATGTGGAAAGAAGCAAGTATTTGACCGTTCA
>DFJD01000066.1 GCA_002372875.1 Clostridiales bacterium UBA3680 | reverse complement strand
TTATGTTCGGTAACCCCGAAACTACTGCGGGCGGCCGCGCTCTTAAATTCTTTGCATCTGTCAGAATAGATGTAAGAAAAGGAGAGGCAATTAAGGACGGTACAGAGATAATAGGAAACAGAACAAAGGCGAAAGTGGTCAAAAACAAGGTTGCGCCGCCTTTTAAAACCGCTGAGTTTGACATTATATTTGGTGAGGGCATAAGTCACTCAGGCGAGGTGCTCGATACTGCCGTTGAGCTTGATATCGTTTCCAAAGGAGGCGCTTGGTACAGCTATAACGGCGAAAAAATAGGTCAGGGAAGAGAAAATGCCAAGAAATTTCTTCAAACACACCCCGATATCTATCTTGAGATAGAAAACAAGGTGAGGGAGCATTTCGGCATAGAGCCTCTTGAAAATTCTTCCTTGGGAGAACTTACTCCCGTAGAAGAGGAAATCGTTTCGGATGATACCAATCAAGCCGAAGAATTGGAACTCAGCTTTGAAGAAGATTATGAAGAGTGATAATAAGCAAAAAGGCATATTGTTTTTGATAATGTCTGCATTTTGCTTCGCTCTTATGAATTGCTTTGTAAGGCTTTCGGGAGATGTGCCCACGGTGCAGAAAAGTTTCTTCAGAAATCTTGTGGCGCTTGCGGTGGCGATATTTGTAATAGTAAAGGAAGGTATTCCTTTAAAATACAAACCGAAGGATCTGCCGCTGTTTTTGGTAAGAGCGAGTGCCGGAACGATAGGAATTCTGGGAAATTTTTATGCAATAGATAAAATGGGCGTTGCAAATGCCTCTATGCTAAACAAAATGTCCCCTTTTTTCGCGGTGCTTTTCTCTTTTGTGTTTTTAAAAGAGAAGCCCAAGGTATATCAAGTAGTTGGTATACTTACAGCATTTTTTGGGGCGATGTTCATAATAAAGCCCGGGGGCGACATTAAAGAAGTTTTACCCGCTATTATAGGTTTTTGCGGGGGTATGGGTGCGGGACTTGCATATACCATGGTAAGAGCCCTCGGAGAAAGAGGAGTTAAAGGCCCTCTTATAGTGCTCTTTTTTTCGGCATTCAGCTGTATTGTTGTTTTGCCGCATGTAATAATGCATTTTTCACCTATGACACCCGTACAGCTTGGGTTTTTGATATGTGCCGGTTGTGCGGCGGCGGGAGGTCAGTTTTCCGTAACCGCAGCATATACCTATGCGCCGGCGAAGGACATATCGGTATTTGATTACACACAGATAATATTTGCCACGGTGCTTGGATTTGTGCTTTTTTCGGAAATACCCGATCCTATCAGCATTGTGGGATATATTATAATTTTTTCGGTTTCGCTTTACTTTTTTATACGAAACAGAAAGGGAGGAAATTAAAAATGAAGTTTTTAAACAAATTTGTTACGGCAACGACATGTTTGTCACTTGCTCTTTCAAGCAGTGTTTTCGCAAGCTCAGAGAATTCTATTTCAAAAGATGATTATTCTGTTGCAAACGGAAAGTCTCTTTCGGCAATCGATATCATTATTGAACCCGATGATGAGGTTGAAACCGGAGATTACATTACCATAACATTCACAAATGCCGAGGTATTCGACCAAGATGTTATTGACGGAGAAGGCGAATCGGGAGATGTGGGTTATAAGAAAAACGGTTATCAGTACCGCTATAACGGAGACAATTGGACAAAGAAGTACGGCTTTGGCGAGGTTGTGGATTCAATAAGTAATGGCGAGCTTCCCTACAGCATAAAGAGAATGGGCAGTGACGAAATAAAGGTATTCCTTTGCGATCTTCCTTCAAAGTATGCCGGCAAGAGTGCAAAAAGCACGGGTCTTGGTTCTTCAACCGAAACGTTCCGTTATGTTATTCCCGTGGTGGCAGCGGCAGACGGCGAATCGGGAGATACCATAAAGGCAAAAATATCGAACAACGGAACAACTGTTTCAAGCGGTGAGGTTTTCGGAAGCGAAGTTAAGATATCGAAGAGCTCAAGTTCATCAAGCCGTTCTTCGTCGTCAAAGAGCTCAAGCTCATCAAGCAGCTCTTCATCGTCAAAGAGTTCAAGCTCATCAAGCAGTGACACATCTTCAAAAACAGATGTGGAAAAGCAGATGGATGCATATGCTGCTCAGTTCAACGCAACTCATCAAAATGCATCGGCTCAGAGCTCAACAACAAAGGCATCAAGCTATAATGTAAAGGTTCAAATAGACTCCAATATTATGCTTGTAAACGAGAAGCCCATAACACTTGATGTGGCACCTTATATTCAGGTAGCTTCCAGTTCAACTCTTGTTCCTTTAAGAGCGGTAACCACAGCTTTGGGAGGAGATGCAGAAAACGCAGATCAGTCCGATATGGTGGTATGGGACAATGTAAAGAAGACCGTAACAATAACATACGAAGGAAAAACAATAGTGTTTACCGTAGGTTCCGATCAGGTCATAGTTAACGGAACAAGCAAAACAATGCAGTACGGTGTTGTTACGGAAATAAAGGACGGAAGAACTTTTGTTCCCTTCAGAGCGCTCGGAGAGGCTTTGGGCGTAACAGTCAATTGGGATAACGCAACAAGAACAGCTTCCTTCTCATAAAAGTTTAAAAGCGAATCGCTTTGCGGTTCGCTTTCTTTAAAAAAAGGAGAAAAAAAGGAGATGATTTTTATGAAGGTTTTACTGACTTTGATTTTCACAATGATCATGAGCACTTTTGTTTTCGCAGGGTCGGAAAACTATGTTTCCACGACTCTTGCGGTCAAGGATGAATCCTCCCTTGCGGAAGCAAGCATAATAATACGTCCTAATGACGAGGTTGAAACGGGCTCATCTATAATACTTACATTCAAAAATGCAAAAGTTTTTTCACAGGGAATGATAGACGGCACAGAACTCGATCATACCGATGTTGCATATAAAACCGGCGGTTATCAGTATAACTACAATCGTAAAACATGGTCGGGAGAGGGTTTTTATGATGTAATGCCCTCCCTTGATACAGATAAGCTGCCATACAGAATAAAGAGGATGTCGGGTAATGAAATAGAAGTAGAACTTTGTAATCTTCCGTCAAAATGGGCGGACAGAATGCTTACCGACCTAAACGGCAACGGAGGAAAACCTCATTATGAAATACCCGTTGTTGCTTATGCCGATACCGATAATGAGGCGGCTTATGTTACCTGTAAAATAAACGCAAACGGTACTTCGATATCGGGCGGAGAGGTTTTCAGAAGCAATATAAGAACGGGTTCACAGGAAAAAATAAAGCTTGCCTCAACCACCACCACCGTGAAAACGGAAACACAAACCGAAACAACGACAAGCAAAACCGAAGGAAGCGTTTCAAAGCTCAACGTTTCGGTTCCCATAGGCAGAGATTTTATTTACATTAATAATGAAGAAACTCCCATAGATACCCCCGCGTATATACAGGAAAGTTCTTCTTCAACGATGGTTCCTTTAAGAGCGGTTGCGGCTGCTTTGAGCGGAAGCGGAAAAAATGCGGATAACAGTGAGGCTGTAAAATGGAATTCCGATGAAAAGAAAATAACCGTTTATTACAACAACAGAGAGATAGTGTTCCTTGTGGGATCGGACAGAATATATATTGATGGGACCGCAACGAAAATGGAGAACGGAGTTGTGACAGAAATAAGAAACGGAAGAGCTTTTGTTCCGTTTAGAGCACTTGGGGGTGCGCTCGGCGTTGATGTTGAATGGGAACCCGAGGAAAAAATTGCAAGTTTTATAGGGTGATTTTTCTCCTTAAATAATGTTACAAAAAGTCATAATAAATAATAAATATATATGCCCTAAATCCCGAAATTTAAACTATAATTTCGGGATTTTCTGTCTATAGGCGGAAATAAGAGTTGTTACAAAAGTATTCTTCGCCGTAACATTTCGTAATTATTTGCTTAACATTTCCTAAATATATTTCACCGTTTACCACAACTTTTCAAATATTACACATAATTTACAGATGAAAAAATCGCTTGATTTTAAATAAAAAAGATGATAATATCATACCAAGCAAAACGACTGAGAGGCATCAACCAAAATAAGACAGAAAAAATGCACAATGTTACATTAATGTTACAAATGTCTTTTTAGGTTGACTAAAACAGTATGTGATGCTATAATACATTTCGTATAAGAGGTCATATGCTAAGCCTCTGCACATTTATTTCATAAGGAGGAAAACAAAATGAAAAAGAAAGTTGCTCTTTTATTAGCTGCTGCTATGACAATCAGCGCTCTTCCCATGACAGCTTTTGCAAGCTCTACAAACAGCGTTACAAAGACTGTTTCCGTAACAGAGGGTGAGATTGTTCAGTCTAACGGTAGTCTTCTTTCTCTTAACATCATCCCCAAGGATGATATTGAGTCCGGAGATTCTATCGTAATCGATATTGATAACGGTAAGTTTGCTTACGATTTCGTTGATAAGGACGGTGTTCGTTACAACTTACTTGATATGGCTCAGTGGAATGTAGACGGAAACACATGGTCTGACTTCATGAGAGATATTCAGGCTGGTTCCACATACAAGGCTGCATTCACAAAGTACTTATTCAACCATGATAGCAAGGAACTTCCTTACTACATCAACTACATCAACCCTTCAGAGATCGAGGTTGTTCTTTGCCCTACAACAGGACTTTCCCTTGACTCTGATAACAGCGGTGCTCAGTTAACAAACGGTAAGCCTACCTACATCATCAACTTACCCATCGTTTCTGAGGACTCCGATGAGGGAGATATTACAGTATCTATCGATTCTAACGATACTGCAATTTCTAACTCTTCTTCTATAACGATCGCTTCCGTAACAGGTAACGACGGTAGCACAACTGCTTCTGTATACAGCAAGGATGTTCTTACATTCTCTTCAAGCACATACAAAGTACCCGACATCACAATCAAGGAAGATGTTAAGGATACATTCCCCGGCTATTCCTATGGTAATGCTGAGACAGGTATAATCAAGGTTAAGGTTAACGGTTCCTACGAGTGGGATCCTAACGATCTCCCTGTACTCCAGGATGGTCTTAACTGTACTAAGTCTTTCTCACTTGCAGGTGAGTTAAGTGCTAACGGTTCTTACGTAACATACCAGGTTGACGGTTCTATGTTCGATCCTACAAAGATCTCCTCTGTAATCGTTACAGGCGGTAGCATCATTGTTGATGATGATGACAAGGGTTATGGTGACGTTACAGTTACTGTTTCCGGTTCAAGCGCAGGTGTTACAAACGAGACAGTTACAGTAGGTAAGAGAGAGGACTACGGTTTCTCACTTGAGGCTACAGAGGCTGCTCCTTCAATATTTGCAGGTAGAACACCCATCGATTATGATGGTGGTTTAAATGACCTTGACCAGGATGATTTCAAGACAGCAATCTTCAGATTCTCCGAGACATCTCCTGACACATGGTTAACATCCAGAAAAGTTGAGTTTACAGTACCCGAGGGTGTTAAGATCATCGGTTATGATGTAGACGACACAGAGAAGATCAATGAGAGCGGTCTTGAAGGCAAGTTCAAGATTTCCAACACAGGAAGCTCCCTTAGAATAGAGGCTCTTGGCGACAACGTAGTTAACAAAGATAAGGTTTCTTCTATAGATATCGCTCTTTACGTTACAGCTGAGGCTACATACACAGGTGACATCACAGTTTCCGCATCCGGCGCTGGTCTTGATGCTGACAAGTTATCACCCGTAACAATTGCTACAGCAGTATCTCCTATTTCTGTTGAAGCAGGTACAACCTTCACAAACATTGGTTACCAGAAGGTTGAGACAAAGGACATCGTTATCAAAGAGGCTGCTACAGCTGCCCTTATGGAAGACGAGTATGTTGTGATCAAGATGGATACAGTATACGGCGACAACGAGCTTGGTTTCTCTGCTGAGGATGCTGAGATCGAGGTTGACGGTGACATCGAGATCAAGGACTTCAAGGTTAACTCCGGAGCTATCAAGTTCAAGGTTGAGCATGAGTCCTACAGCGGTCCTTCAACACTTACACTTAAGAATATGGTTGTTGGTACAACACGTTCCATCCCTTACGGTTCTTATGACCTCTTAGTTGGTGGCGATGCAGTTGTTAACAACTACCTTGACAATGTAGATCAGTCCTCTACAGTTTCTTGCACAGGTCTTAAGACTGAGCCTGAGGAATTAAGCGACGAGAAGGATTTCGGTTTCTTCGATACAGACGAAGGTATCAAGGCTTCCAACCCTTATATCACAGTTAAGACAGAGACAGGTACTCTTGATGCAAGAGTAGAAGTTCCCGTAGATGAGCCCGGAAAGATCGTTATCGACGGTCAGTCCTATGAGATGGACGCTAAGGCTTACATCCAGGAGAGCAGCGACTCTATCATGGTTCCCGTAAGATTTGTAGCTCTTGCTATCGGTGTTGACTCTGAGGCTGCTCAGTCTACAGATACAGCTGATAACTCCAGCAAGATCCTTTGGGATGCAAATGCAAAAGAGTGTACAGTACTTTACGCAGCTGGTAACGGTATGAAGATCGTTAAGTTCAGAGCAGATAGTCCTGAGATGACAATCGATGGTACTCCTGTAACTATGGCTAACGGTGTTGTATCCGAGATCGTTGACGGAAGAATGTATGTTCCTTTTAGAGCTCTTGGACAGGCTCTCGGTGTAGAAGTATACTGGGATGAGGCTTCCAGAACAGGTATCTACAACCCCGATAAGGTTGTATCCGGTACAGCTGTAGCTGACAAGTCTGCTGAGACAGCAACTCCCGAGCAGGGTGTTGAGGAGACAACAGCAGCTGAGTAATCAGTAACTGTTTATCTTAAATAAATAATTCGGCTTAGCCGATATGATGCCACCGCCTTGTGCGGTGGCGTTTTTTATTGTAAATGAAATATGGTATAGATATAGTAAAAGGGAAAACCTCGATAAATATAATTGAAGCAATTTAAGACAATGTTATGGCAGACGAACAGCCCCGATGAGCTATGCAGCGTCGATAAGCACCGTGATATCAATGGATAATTAACATAATACGGGGTTTGACACTTATGCACAAGTTGGCATTTCGGTATAAAAATGGAAACAAATGATAGTGATAAAATAGAATGTAAATAGGCAAAGATTTTGTAAAGCCGAAGAGTGCTTTTTTATAAAAAGAGGGGTATAAAAAAAGAGCGAAATCGCTCTTTTTTTAGTAATATATAATGTTTAATATACAAGGTCGTTTGTAACGTATTCGGCATATCCGGACTGTTCATATATCTTAACACACTCTTTTGTTTGTATGTATTGCATAAAAGGTTCGGTTACGTTAGATGAATTATTTGCTTTAATTATTTTAAGTGTTACCTGCTCGGGGAAAATGTATTCTCCTGCAATAGCTATTGTATCAAGTTTATCGGCGTTTCTTTTTGCACTTGATCCAAAAAGAATACCTACAGAGCCGGGAGTTGATGAAACGGTGTTAACAATGGCGGTTGAATCACTTATAGACGGCATGGAAACTGAGTTTACATATCCCCACTTTCCGATATAATCAAAGGCTTGTCTTGTAGCATCGCCAAGAGCAGTACCCGAAGGAGCAACAGCTATTTGAGAGCAGTTATCTACAAGCTCAAAACCCGATACGGAAGATTGCGATCCCTTAGCTTTTACAAGTGCAAGAGGATCGGCACAGAGTATTTCTTCGGTTGAGGAATCAAGAATGCCGTTAGACTTTGCTTTTTCTATGGCAGGAGAATTATCGGTAATTAAAATGTCGTAGCCGCCCGAAACAGCTTTTCCGCCCATTTCGGAGTCAATTGCGGTGGATACCTGAATATCCACACCCGGTTCAAGTATCGCATAATTTTCCTTGATTTTTTCAAAGGCATCTCCCATGGGTTCGGGCACGAGTATTTTAACGATATTTTCGGACTCGGGCGAAGTGGTCGTGACCTCTGCGGCAGCCTCGCTTACAGGTTCGGTAGCCTCACTTGAAGTAGTGGTAGGACCGATGTTTGAGCATGCTACCGAAAATAAAAGGGGTAACAGTATGAGAGCTTTTTTCATCTTATTTATTTCTCCTTTAATTCAAATTCTATAAGTTTGTCAAGAAAATCGCCAAATGACATTCCCAGAGAAGAGGCTCCAAAGGGAATAAGTGAATTTACGGTAAGACCGGGAAGGGTGTTTACCTCTATTACATAAATGTTTTCTGCACTGACTATCATATCCACACAGGCATATCCGCGACATCTAAGAGCCTTGAAAGCTTTTTTTGCGATGCTTTTGATCATATCCTGCATAAAAATGGGTAGGGTGGTTATGCTACCTATACTCTGAACGGCAGAATATTTATCGTCAAAGTCGAATACTGCTCCTTCTTTTCTTACATCAAGCACAGCCAATACTTCAATGTCGTTTTCCGTTTCCATAACAGAACAGTTTACTTCACTGCCCGAAATGAATTTTTCAATGATAACGTCATCATCATATTGATCAAATATGTTTTTGCAAGCAAGTTCGAGAGATGACATATTTTCACACACGGCGATCCCTATGGAGGAGCCGCCTCTGTTGGGTTTGGCAATAACGGGATAAGTCAGTTCGTTAAGCTCTTCTGTGTATACTTTGGGGTCCTCCCCTTTTTTTACAAGTATATCTCCCGGCACTTGAATTTTTGCCTGTCTTAATATCTTTTTTGAAATGTACTTATCCATACAAAGGGCACTTGAAAGAACTTTTGAGCCGATATATTTAATGCCCAGGGTGTGGAGAAAACCTTGTATTGTTCCGTTTTCTCCCTTTCCGCCGTGAAGTGCGCTTAACACTATATCGGGAGGATTGTTTATAAATTCTTTTATCCAGCCTTTATCGCCGTTTTTGGGAATAGCATAAAGGGTGATGTCGTATTTTTCATCATCAAGGGATAATATTATATTGTCTCTTGACCTTTTTGAAATTTCATTTTCTATGGAAGTGCCACCGTAAAGTACACCGAGTTTAATTCTGTCCATTGTTTTCCTCCTCACCGGCTAAGGCAAGCGCCTTTGCTCCCTCTTCCGGAAGTACGCTGTTTATATAACAACCTGTGCTGAATTCAAAGCCTGCCATATGACCTATTCTTGGTATTATCTGAGCGTAAAAATGAAAAAAGTCTTTATAGTCGCCATGTTTCGGTGCGGAATACAGACATACGTTGTAGGATATGCCGTCAAGCAGTGTGGTAAGTTTTTTCAGGGATTTTTTCAGTATCAAACCAAAGCTTGCAAGCTCCTCATCTGTAAAATCGCTTATTGTGGCGATATGTCTTTTGGGTAATATATCCATACCATAGGCGAATTTTCCGTCTGCGGGCAGGTAACTTGTAAAATGTTCATTTTCAAGAACTATTCTGTTTCCGAATTTTATTGAACAAAAATAACAGTTTTGATCGTGCTCATAGTAATAGCTTCGTAACACGCCAATAAGATGCTCCATTTTAAGGGGCACAACATTCATGGCTGTTATTTGCCAGTGAGAATGTGATTGACTTGCACCCGCCTCAGAGCCCTGGTTTTTAAAAACCTGCACATATTTTATGTTTTCTTTATTTTCAAGCTCTGTAAAACGGTTTTTGATCACCGTCATAAGCTCAAACATGTGCTCATCGGAAAAATCTGTAAGCTTTTGTTCATGGTCTGCCGTATCAACAAGTACATCGTGTATACCGAAATCCTTTTCATCGGCATCAAGGAATGGGTATTTATTGGGGATTATTCGTATCCTTCCGTTTTCTGTGGAGAATATAACCCCGGGAGTATAGCTTTCGTTTTCCGGACAGAAGGGGCAATATTTGCGAGGAACTGTTTTTTCCTCGGGTTTTTTGAAGCTGTGAGGACGCTTTGCTCTTGATGTTGCGTAAAAAACAAATTCACCCGTCAAAAAACATCGTTTTATCATAGTTTACTCCTTTCTATGGGGTTATTTGGCTTCCCACTGGTTTATGTTGGCAAATATGTTGTTCAACGTGGGTTTTTTATCCCCTTGTATATGTTCGGTGGTAACAAGTGCCTCTCTTTCAAAGCATATACCTGCAACGGGAAGCGTTATTGAACAGTATTTGTTAAGCTCGTTAAGCTTTTCTTTATATTGTGTCTCATCGCTTGCGGTGTTGCATTCGGCTATTATTCTGTCCATATAGGCATCAGAAAAGTGCATATAATTAATTCCGCCGTTTATGGCTTTTGAATGAAGAAGGGAATATAAATTGTAATTTTCCTTTAGCTCTGTCTGAGCAATATATATATCGAAATCTCCGCTTGAAAGCCTTTTTAAGTATTCGTTATATGGTAGTGCTTCAACCGAGGCGGAAAGCCCCACCTTGTTGAAGGATGTTTTGATTTTTTCGGCTATTTTTATTCTCCCGGAGTTTTCGTTGTTTACAAGTATTGTAAGGCTGAAGTTATCATTATTGGTAACACCTGCCGCTTGCAGTACGGAAGCGGCCATGGATTCGTCGTATTGGTAGCTTTCCACACCCACATCCGAAAGCAAGCCGTTGATAGGATTTATGGGGGTGATGCTTGCTACGGCACGACCTGCGTATATATTTCTTATTATCTCATCTGTGGGAATAAGCCTTGCAAGAGCGCTCCTTACGGATATATCGGCAAGGGTCTCATTGCGAAGGTTAAAGCCTAAATATGTAAAATTATTGGTGTTATAGAGCACGGCGCTTTCGCTTTCGGCAGCTCTGATTTTTCCCGTCTCCGAAGAGGAAACCACCGCAACATCGGTTATACCGTGTTCAAGGGCATCAAGTTCACTTACATCGTCGGGAATAACCGTAGCAATGACCTTTTGTATTTTAGGAGCCCCTTTAAAAGAGGAGGAGGCTACAAAGGTGGCCTCTTTGCTTTGGGTATAGCCGGTAAAGCGAAAGGAACCGTTTCCCATGGGTTTCATGGGGGCGTTGTAGCTTCCTTCGTAGTAGTGTCTTGCCTCTATGGGAAAACAAAGATTACAGCCGACGGCTCCTATAGGGGATTTGTATCTTATAATACACTCCGTATCGCTAAGAGGAGCACAGTAGCTTACATTTTCCACACAGCTTTTGTATATAACGTTGTTTGGTGCGTTTCTGAGCTTATCTATACTGTATTCGATATCCGAGGCGGTTATGGGCAGTCCGTCCTCCCAGGTAAGACCCGAGGGAATGGTTACGGTAACACTCATTCCGCCGTCACCCACGCTGTAGCCCGTAGCTAAATTAGGTACAGCTTTAAAACTGTCATCAAGAACAAAAAGCGGTTCAAAAACAAGCCTTAACAGCCTGTCTACTCTTACATCGGTGTTTAAGAGCGGATCGAGATTGTTTGGAAGGGGAATGGCAAGTCTTAGGGTGCTGTCGTTATTTTTTTGAGGTTGAACGGATATGTCGGAGGCTACCGTTGTTGTGGTAGGCTCGCTCAGCTCCGGAAAGACCGCATCGGTTACTCTGTTACAGGAAGAGAGCACAAGGCAGCATATAAGCACAACTATTATTCTATAATTCATAAAAACCCGTCCTGAAAAGTATATCATACACAGCTTTATAAAGAAAAACCTTTCTTACATAAAGTCTTGTTTCACCGTAGGGAATGTTATGGAGATTTTCTCCGTCGCGGCTTACCGTTTCATCGGCAAGCCAAGTGTTTACGGTGCCTATTCCTGCATTATATGCGGCAATGGAAAGAGCCTCATCGTTGTCGAAGGCATCAAGAAGAAATCTTAACACCCAACAACCGATATGAATATTCATATCGGGCTTGTTTATGTCCGCATAGCTGAAAGGTTTTATGGGAATGTTTTCCACTGCCCAGTCTATTGTTTCGGGCATGAGCTGCATAAGCCCTCTTGCACCGACATGAGATTCCACCTCGGGAGAAAAATTGCTTTCTGTTTTTATAATTGCATACACAAGACTTGGTTCAAGGGAATACTCGGCGCAATATTTTTTTACCTCCGTGGGGTGAAGAAGGGGAAAACTTATGCATATATAGCAAAACCCCGCCGTTACGAGTACCGCAAAAAGCAATACAAGTACGATCAGTTTTTTTATAAAACGCATTATAAAATGCCTCTGCTTTTCATTAAATCAATTACCTCTTTTTCAAGCTTTTCAAAATTATCATCATCATGTTTTATTACCGTTGTGGCGGTTTTAAGAAGGGCATCATCGCTTTTTTGATTTTTAAAACGAAGAAGAGCCGCTTCTTTTGTTATCCCGTCACGTTGTGTTATCCTTCGGATCCTTGTTTCGAGCTTTGCGGTCACGACCCAAACTTCGTCGCAAAGAGGGATAAGACCCGCTTCTTCAAGAAGGGGAGCGTCTATGACCGTACACCTGCTTTCAGCTTTTGCAAGAATATTTATGATCTGTTTTTTAATAATATCGTGTGTAACGGTGTTTAGGGTGAGTAAACTGTTTTTGTCGTTAAAGACAATAGCACCGAGTTTTTTTCTGTCGATCTCACCGTTTTCGTGTAAAATATCCTTGCCAAATTCGGTTACTATCTTTTTATAAGCCGAACCGCCCTTTTGCATATTTTCATGGGCCATTTTATCGCAATCTAAAATATAAGCACCGTTTTTTTTCATTATTTCGGCGACGGTACTTTTACCTGCACCGCTGTTGCCTGTAAGACCTATTACCATTGATTTTTGCCTTTGTGGAAGCATTTGGGACAAATGCCTATTTTGTAGTTCCATGATAGTACCTTGCCGCAGTTTTTACACTTTTTCGGTTCGAGAGCCTGCTTTTCAACAAGTTTTATCATCTCTTGTGTCAGATAGCTTTTTGTGTCGGTAATTTTGGCAAGTATTTCCTTATCCCTCCAAAATTTGTAGTAGAAGTAATACAGCAGGTCGTAACGCTTGAAAGCCGTTTCAAGCTTGTCAAGACGGCTTTGTGTATCTATATCGGCGGTAACAACGTTGTATTCGGGCTTTGTGTCCGAAATGACATATTCGGAAAGAGCCTTCCAGCTTCTGTTAAGTTCAATACTGCCCTCGTCAAAAGGGATGGTGATAAGATCGTATATAACCTCTTTATCTTCCGTCATTTTTTCAAGATATCTGCACAGTTCAAGTTTAAAGGTTATATCTCCTTTTTTAAAGGGAGGTTTTTCGGGCATTTGTGACCACTTTTCAAGTATGGTGGAAAGCGGTACGTTTATAGACATAAGTCTTTCCGAAAACGGAGCACCTACCTCGGTGATTTGGGTATCGGGCATAGTTATGGAATTATCTATAAATTCCTTGTCCTCGGCGGAGTTTGCCGTGTAAAGGCCTGTATCATAAAGTCCTGCTCTTCCTGCCCTTCCCGCGATCTGTCTTATTTGCGATGAAGACAGAGGTACCCTCCTTTTGCCGTTGAACTTTGTGGTCTCAAGAAATATTACTCTTTTTATGGGAAGATTAAGCCCCATTCCTATTGCATCGGTGGAAACAATTATGTCGGTTTCTCCCTCGGCAAAACGTTGAGCCTCGTTGTGTCTTACTTCATAGGGCAAACCGCTGTATATTATGCTTGTTTTATAGCCGTATTTTTTTAACATAAGAGCAACGGAATGTACGTTTTTTCTGGAAAAAACGATAAGAGCATCTCCTCTTTGCAGTCCGCGGGGCAGCTCTATGGGCTCGGTGTCGGGAATAAGAGGAACAAGTCTTTGTGTCTGTTCACACTCGAAGGTATCGTTGCACATTTGAATGAGCTGTTTGCAAGCATTTACGGCATCCGGGGAGCAACAGATATGAACTTCGTTGGCACAAACACCCAATATTGCCTTTGTCCATGCGGCACCCCTGTCCGAATCGGAGAGCATCTGCGCCTCATCTATTACCGCCACGTCGAAAATGGCTGTTGTGTCAAGCATTTCTATTGTGCCTGATATGTGGTTTGAAAATGGAACTTCTATTCTTTCTTCTCCGGTTAAAAGTGAACAGGGAACCTCTTCAAGATTCAGCCTTTCGTATATTTCGTAGGCAAGAAGTCTTAAAGGGGCAAGATAGATCCCCGAGCCGGAGTTTTTCAGCGCCCTTATCGCCTTATGTGTTTTCCCCGAATTGGTGGGGCCGTAGTGTATTACAAAATGCCTGTGCATAAGTCTTGCATCGGGGTAGAGCTGTGCGTAATTGTCGGGGATACCGTCGCTTATGCTTCTGTCAAGATACAAATGAGCAAGTATTTTTGAGGATATTTCCTTGCTGAATCTGCGGTAGTGTGGGTTTGACGGTATTTTTCCCAATATGTAGGGAATGGTTACAAGGTTTTGTTTTTTAAGTATGTAATTGACCGTTTCATCGTAAATATCGGTGTATTTGAGTATTTTTTTTGTTATGGGCTTTTCGTTTTGCAAGTTGTATCTTCCGAAAAGCTCATCAATTACGTCTTTGCCAACGCTCCGCTGCGAAAGATGCCAATCCTTAAAAAATCTTTTTTTGTACCATTTGTTATTGAAGGCTTCGAAAAAATCCACAGCGTTTGCTTTCGAAAGCTTAACTATCTCATCTCGAGAGTTGTAAAACAATATGGAGCTTTTTTTCAATATGGTTTCAAGTTCGGCTGTCCTGCTTTTAAAATATTCATCCGCCCATAGAGTAATATCTCCGAAATCGTATTTACGCAGATTAAACGCCCTTTCACGAGATTTGACGTTTTGTGTGGTGATCTCGAGACCCTTTTTTTGCAAATATTTGATCGCCCGACCGTGACGCTTTTTGTAAAGATTGTAATCGTTGCCGAGCTGCTTTTTTAAATTATCAAGGGTGGACATACTTACTTGACCTCATACCAATCCTTGCCCTCATGAACCTCGGCAACAAGAGGAACGGCAAGAGCTACGGCATTTTCCATCTCCTCACGCAGTATTACGGAAACCTTCTCTTTTTCTTCGATGGGAGCTTCCAAAAGCAGTTCATCGTGTACTTGAAGTACGATCTTAGCCTTGCATCCTTCTTCAAGCAGGCGTTTTCTTACCTTTATCATTGCCGTTTTTATAATGTCCGCGGCCGTACCCTGTACGGGCATATTCATTGCGACTCTTTCTCCGAATGAACGCTGCATAAAGTTAGAGGAGGTTATTTCGGGTATATAACGTCGTCTGCCGAAAAGAGTTACGGCATAGCCCCTTTCTTTTGCCAGGTCAACGCATTTGTCCATAAATTTCTTTACACCCGGATATGTTTTGAAATAAGAGTCTATATAGTATTGCGCCTGAACTTTTGTTATGTCTATGTCTTTGCTTAAGCCAAAAGCGCTTATTCCGTATATTATACCAAAGTTGACCGCCTTAGCCGCCCTTCTTTGCTCGCTTGTGACCTCGTTTTCATCAACACCGAAAACAGAGGCGGCAGTTATGGTGTGTATATCCTTATTCTCTTTAAAGGCGTTTATAAGGTTGGTATCGCCGCTCATCTGAGCCATTACTCTCAACTCTATCTGAGAGTAGTCGGCATCAAGAAATATGTTTCCGGGTCTGGGCGTGAATACCTTTCTGAGCTGTCTGCCAAGTTCGAGCCTTACGGGGATGTTTTGTAAGTTGGGTTCTGTGGAGCTTATTCTTCCTGTGGTGGCAACGGTTTGTTTAAATGTGGAATGTATTATGCCCTTTTCATCGGTAACGGCAAGAAGTCCGTCGCAGTAGGTGCTTTTAAGTTTTGCGTAAGTTCTGTATTCAAGTACAAGGCTTACGATCTCGTAGTTGGCATCCCCTCCGACTGTAAATTTTTCCGCCATTTTGTCAAGGATATCGGCTGAGGTGGACCAACCCGTTTTTGTCTTTTTTCCGCCGTTTAGTGCAAGTTTTTCAAAAAGTATAACACCCAACTGTTTGGGGGAGTTTATGTTGAATTCCTCTCCTGCATCATCGTATATTTTTTGCGTAAGTGAGCTAAGCTTTTCATCAAGGGAAGAGGAATATTCCTTAAGTTTTTCGCTGTCGCAGAACATTCCCGTAATTTCCATATCCGCAAGGGGGTATATAAGGGGAAGTTCTATATTGCGGTAAAGCTCGGAAAGCCCGTCGGCTTCGAGCCTTTCGCTCGCTTTTTCAAAAACAAGAAAGCCTGTAAGACTTTGTACGGAACAATAGTTTAAAAGCTCGTTTTCGCTTAGTGACGAAAGAGGCCTTTCTTTTGCACCTTTTCCGAGAACTTCTTCCTT
>DFJD01000095.1 GCA_002372875.1 Clostridiales bacterium UBA3680 | reverse complement strand
TTGTTGCAAGTATTTGCGATAAATATGAGTACGAATTGGCATTACCGTTAAACAAATATAAGGTGATTAGGGAATCACTGATTAATTAATCATTCGCATATTTGGCTAATGTTCCCGCATACTGTGTCAAAGCCCCTCAACATAGCTATGGCTATGCACTCGGGTCTTTTCCTTGTCTGCGAAAACATTATCTCAAATCTGCTTCAAGTGAATTAATCAGCGCTTCCTTAGAGTTATAAAAATGTTTTTACACAACAAAGTTTATTTGTTATAATCAAAGAAAAGAAACAACTGCCCGTTATGGCATAACATGCACATTTCCGAAGCACACAGCCGTGCCGTTACAAAGTTTGTAAAGAACCCACCTTGACCGCATAGAAATGCGCTTTACAAAGGACAGCGGCTTGAAAAATGAGATAGTTGAACACACCTAAAAGACCGGAGAAAGCGTAAATGCCTTTATGATAAGGGCGGTCAAGGAAACTATGGCGCGGGATAAGGAAAAGAAACGATGAATACAATAATGATAAAAAGCCTCCCCACTCCTTATGGATATAACGAAAACTACTTAGTTATCGACGGAATACCGATAACCGAATGGTTTGAAAAGTACAAACACAATTCCGAAGGATTATCGAAATTTGATTTAAATGGGCTATATCCGGCATGGGGCAAAGAACTAAATCTTGAAGGTGAAAAAAAATTCATACACACGCTTCTTCTCTCGGAAGAGTCCGAGGTCGTGCCTGTGTTGGTATGTGAGGACGATCTTGACCTGGACTGTATCGTGCTTGCGGCGTATGTACGCAAAGACAAAGATTTTGTTTATTGGGATAAAATAGGTGATATTACACACAAAAACGAGGGTGACGACAAGAAATACGGCATTTCTTATCTTGAAGCATACACCTATGAAGATTGGGAAAAATATGGTGACAACATCGCAACCGAAAAAACAGGTAGTCGTGAATGGTACAAATGGGTATCCGAAAATTGGACAGAAGAACTTTATCGCCGAAGAATGAATTACACACGCAATTATTATAAACAACCCGGAAGCGTAATATGGCTGCATGAGCCAAAATGGATATTTGACAGGAAAGAATACGAAAAATGTATAGAGTTTTATCAAAAGTAAGGTGAAAAGTTATGAACAAAAACGAAATAATTTTATACGAGACCTCAGATCACATTATAACACTAAATGTTAATACCGACGGAGATACAGTATGGCTTTCACTGGAACAGCTTACCGATCTTTTTGAACGCGACAAATCCACTATTTCAAGACATATAAAAAATATCTTTACCGAAGGAGAACTCGAACACGATTCAGTTGTTGCAAAATTTGCAACAACTGCTGCAGATGGCAAGACATACAAGGTCGACTACTACAATCTCGATGTGATAATCTCCGTAGGCTACCGCGTAAAATCACAGCGAGGTGTTGAATTCCGCAAATGGGCAAACAAAGTTCTGAAAGACTACATAATCAAGGGATATTCGGTCAATCATAAGTTCACAACTTTTGGCATAGCCAAAAGCCAATTGCTTTGCAATTGTCCGCATCTATCTTTGCGGTTGACTGTATCAAACAAATAGGTGAAGTTATACGCATTATGAAACGAGCAGAAAATCAACTTGATACAAAACAGGTATTGTCGGTTATCGAAAAATACAATACCGCCCTTGACCTACTTGACGATTACGACCACCAAACATTAAGGAAGCCCTCGGGCAATACCGCAACTTACGTCCTTAAATATGACGAATGCCGCAAACTGATAGACAGTATGAAATTCGGTTCTGACAGCACACTTTTCGGCAATGAAAAGGATGATTCGTTCAAGGGCAGTATCGGCAACATTTACCAGAGTTTCGGTGGCACGGAAGTTTACCCCACACTCGAAGAAAAGGCCGCAAACCTGCTGTACTTCGTGACCAAAAATCACTCTTTTTCCGACGGCAACAAACGCATAGCCGCAGCAATGTTTTTGTACTTCCTCGATAAAAACAACGCCCTTTTCCTTGATGAAGAAAAGACCCAAAAGACTATCGCCGACCAGACTCTCGCCGCATTGACAATAATGATCGCCGAATCTATGCCGAGCGAAAAAGAAATGATGATAAATGTTATAATGAATTGTATGGTGTAAGCAAAAGGAGATGTTCCCTATGAAAGATCAATATATCGGAGATATCGGAGATTACGGAAAATACGGGCTTTTAAGGTATCTTATATCTAACGGGATAAACATAGGCGTAAATTGGTATTACACCAAAAAAGACAAAACCGGTCACGGCAGTATAAATAAATATCTCAATGACGAAAATTTCAGAAAGTATGACGAAAAACTGTATGATTTTTTAAAAACGATAGCTTTCAGAAATGACAAAAAACTCAAAATAGTCGAAAACAGCGGACTTTTCGGCGATACGGCATTTTTCGGTGAATGTGTTGATATAAAAGACCGTGATAATTGGTTTGAACGCTCCGTTAAAAAATTATCAGGCAAAGACCTGATATTTTGCGACCCCGACAACGGAATACTCGGAACAAAAAGCAAAACCGCCAAAGATTCGGATAAATATGTTTTTCCGGACGAGATAAAAAACTATTATAATGACGGCAAAAATGTTGTGTATTATTGTCAGCGTGCAAGGCGAACAAAAGAAAAATGGGAGAAAACACTCTATGAAATGAAAAGTCTCCCGAATGCAAAAATTATTCCCCTGATATTTCATAAGGGAACACAAAGAGCCTATATTTTCGTTGTACATAAGCAGAATGCCGAAAAATACGAAAATTTAATATCTTCTTTTACGTCAACAAACTGGGGAAACTTGTTTGAATATTCTCGGATCAACAACACACCCGATCCAAACACAATACACCCAATAATGGGTTACGACAAGGAAATTTATGTAAAACCCACCGTCAAAAATCCTAATATTATCGTCGGCGAATTTACATATATTGCCGCTTCAAATTTTGAGAACCACGTTACGCACCATTACGATTTTATCGGCGACAAGCTGATAATTGGCAAATTCTGTCAGATTGCAGCAGGCGTTGAATTTGTTATGAACGGTGCAAACCACCAGATGAACGCGGTCTCCACCTTCCCGTTTTATACGCTACAAGGGTGGAATATGCGTCCTCCCGAATTTTCCGATTTGCCGATAAAGGGCGACACTATCATAGGAAACGATGTCTGGATAGGGCAAAATACGACTGTTCTTCCGGGCGTACACATTGGCGATGGTGCAATTATCGGTGCAAACAGCGTAGTCGGAAGTGATGTTCCGCCTTATACCATAGTCGCAGGCAACCCTGCAAGAGAACTGCGCAAACGTTTCGACAATGAACTTATAGATTTGATGCTGAAATTTCGTTGGTGGGACAAAAGCATTGACGAGATCAATTCTCTTATACCCATACTCACTTGCAGCGATCTTGAAAGGGTCAAAAAAGAAATAAAATCAAGGCTGTGAATCGGCAATAGGTTTACGTTCGGAATGATCGCAATAAAAGGAATACATATATAGACAAAAACGAAATGAACTTATACAAGACCGCCGCCGATAAACACCGAACATCTGTATACATAAGCCCTCGGGCAAAAAACGATTTAAAAAACAGTTATGCGTTCGGCAAATTTTTAGATTGAGCGCAAAATATTTTATAAGATATGGTTTATAACCAAAAAGCCTGATATATCTGCACAAATTTTTACGAATTAAAACGCTTCCCTTATTAATCAAAAAGGAGAGAAAAATATGTATGGAGCCATTATTGGAGATATAGTAGGTTCAATATACGAAAGAGCAAACACCAAAGCAACCGATTTTGAGCTGTTTACACCCGAAAGCACATTTACGGATGACACAGTTTTATCCGTAGCTGTGGCGGAAAAAATATTGAGAAACAACGATTCTTCACTTATTGATGCAAAGAGCTATGCTTTGTGGTACAAGCAATATTATAAAAGGTATCCGAATGTCGGTTACGGACAGATGTTTTCTGAATGGGCAAGCGAAGATAAACTTTCTGTGCGAAGAAGTTTTGGCAACGGTGCCGCAATGAGGGTGTGTGCAATAGGCTATGCTTTCAACAGCTTAAAAGATATTTTTAAAGAGGTAAAAGCAAGCTGCTATTATACACACAGACACAAAGAGGCAATAACAGGTGCAAACGCAATAGCCGCCACAATATTTTTCGCACGGTACGGTCTTGACAAAAATGAAATACAGACAGAAATCGAAAAAAGATTCAAATACAAACTTAACTTTACCCTTGATGAAATAAGAAAAACATATGTGTTTGACAGCAGAACTTCTTACACTGTACCGCCCGCAATAAAATCCTTTCTTGAATCCGACAACTACGAGGATGCAATAAGAAAAGCAATTTCCATAGGCGGTGACAGCGATACCATCGCCTGCATGACAGGTGGTATAGCAGAGGCATATTATAAAAAGATTCCCGATAAAATAATATCTCAGGCGAAGATGAGGCTTAATATCGGTTTAAAAAATGTTTTGGATGAGTTTTGTCAACAATATATACCGGAATAAGATAAAGGAAACACTGATTAATTCACTTGAAGCAGATTTGAGGTAATATTGTCGCAGACAAGGAAAAGACCCGATGGCGTAGC
>DFJD01000096.1 GCA_002372875.1 Clostridiales bacterium UBA3680 | reverse complement strand
TGTGTCAAAGCCCCTCAACGTAGCTTCCGGCTACGTCATCGGGTCTTTTCCTTGTCTGCGAAAACATTATCTCAAATCTGCTTCAAGTGAATTAATCAGTGGTTCCCTAAAAATGGAAAGTACTACAGAACTCAGCTCCTTTATTATATATTAAGTGTTTGATATAATCAATAAATATTTTTTCTGTTTTAACTTGATTTTATTCGGAAATTGTCATATAATAAAATTTACTGTTTAACAAACTGAGGAAGTCCCCCGCTTCTAAAGCGGGAATACGAATATCATTGATTGAAAGGATATTTTATTATGAGTAAAAAAGTTATAGCGGTTTTATTCGGTGGACAGTCATCCGAACATGATGTTTCCATCGTAAGCGCAAAAACCGTAATATCACATATAAATACCGATAAATATTATGTTATGCCCGTATATATAACAAAGGAAGGCAGATGGCTCCTTTACGACGGACCTACGGAGTCTATGGGTACTCCCGGTTGGGAAAAATATGCAGCTCCCACCATTTTAAGCCCCGATACATCTCACAGAGGACTACTGAGAATAGTGGGGGATAAGGTAAAAAATATACCCGTGGATCTTGTTTTCCCCGTTCTTCACGGTGCCTACGGAGAAGACGGTACCGTACAGGGATTGATCGAGCTTGCAAAGCTTCCCTATGTGGGTTGCGGCGTGCTTTCTTCGGCAGTTTCAATGAACAAGGCATACACAAAAATAATCGCCGACACCGTAGGTGTGGCTCAGGCAAAGTATGTGGTCGTAAAAAAGTACGAGCTTGAGGAAAATATTGAGACCGTCATGGAAAAAATAGAGAATACCTGCGGTTATCCCTGCTTTATAAAGCCTGCTTGCGCCGGCTCATCGGTGGGTATCTCAAAGGCTCATAACCGTGATGAGCTTGCTGACGGACTTTGGATAGCGGCAAATGAGGACCGCACCCTGGTTATTGAAGAGGCGATAAACGGAATTGAGCTTGAATGTGCCGTTTTGGGCAATTCGGATGTTCGTGCTTCCGCTGTGGGACAGATAATCCCTGCAGCCGAATTTTACGATTTTGATGCAAAATACAACAACAGCAACTCACAAACCATAGTTCCTGCCGATATTCCCAATGAAAAGGCTCAGGAAATAAGAACAAGAGCGGTTGAGATATTCAAAGCTCTTGACGGTATGGGCTTGTCGAGGGTCGATTTCTTCCTTGAGAACGAGACGAACACGGTGGTGTTCAACGAAATAAACACTCTTCCGGGCTTTACGAGCATAAGTATGTATCCTATGCTTTTTAAGGCAGTGGGGATAGATATGGACGAGCTGATAGAAAAACTTATAGAGCTTGGGTTTACAAGATAATATCGTTTATAGACTATATTTTTAAATGTTTACCGATTATTCATATTTTTTTAACATAAATGTAAAATAAGACGGTTGTAAAAATATAATAATTAGGTTACAATTGATTTATGTCTAAACAATAGAGGGAGAGTAAGCATATGAGATGTCCCTTTTGCTCAAATGAAGAAACAAAGGTCGTTGATACAAGAGCCACGCAAGAGGGCTCTGTTATTAAGCGCAGGCGGCAATGCCCCGTTTGCAACGAAAAGTTTACAACCTATGAAAGAATTGACACAATACCCATTTCGGTTATAAAGAACAACCAAACGATGGAGGCTTTTGATAGGGAAAAACTCATAAAAGGCATGCTTATGAGCTGCAATAAGAGACCTGTTTCAAGGGAGCAAATAGAAAAGGTAGCCGATGAGATAGAGCAACAGCTTGTCAATACCATGCTTAAAGAAGTTTCAAGCAAAGATATTGGCGAGATGGTCATGCAAAGGCTCAAAAATATAGATGAGGTCTCCTATGTGCGCTTTGCTTCGGTGTACAGACAATTTAAGGATATAGACAGCTTTATGGACGAGCTGGGAAGACTTTTAAAGGAAAAAAACTAAGGAAATGCCGATAAAACGGATCGGTGTTTCACTTGATCGGGAGGATTTTATGGAAACATTTATAAGAGTTTTGGCGGCATTGTTGTTTTTGGCAGGGGTCGCCATACTTGTTATCGATATGATTTACGCTCCGGAGGAGAAAAATTATATCTTCTACTTAATTGCCGACGGCGTATTTTTACTTGCAGCGGTGTTCGTTGTTTTCGGAATGAAGCTTGGTACGCTTTTTATGTGGTTAAGTGCCGCACTGAATATATATTGTATATTCTATAGCAAGGATATCAAGGTTGGAGATGCAATCAAAACCTGCCTTGACAGATTTGCTCACGGTCGTTGGATAACAGAAAACGACCCCATGTTTGTCACACTTAATGTGCTTACATTCTTTATAATTGTACTTTTGCCACTGATAATGACAATACTTGTTCAAAGAAATCAAAGTAAGTTCAGATAAAAAAGCGACCCATGTGGGTCGTTTTTTTTGTTAAGGAAGCCCACCGCTTTAGAAGCGGGGGACTTCCTTAGTTTGGTCAATGATATTCGTATTCCG
>DFJD01000047.1 GCA_002372875.1 Clostridiales bacterium UBA3680 | reverse complement strand
TTTTAAGTAAGCACCCCCGCTTTTGAAGCGGGGGACTTCCTTAGTTTGTTAAATTGGTGTTGGTCTTTCAAAGAGAAACAATCGTATTTAAGCAATACGTCCTTGTACTCGCCCGCATCAAGGGGTCTGTCAAGTTCTATCTCCTCAAAAGCCATACCCGGTTCAAGCAGGTCGCTTGTCCAGATAACCTCGCTGTCAAGCACAAGGCTCATTTTGAAGTAACAAGTATTTTCCTTTGGGTTGTGTAATTTTACCGTTTGTTTCGTCTGCCCCGCCTTGAAATCAAGTTTTTCATAGCCGGTAGGCTATGTTGGGGCTTTCTTCATTATTGCTGTAATCTCGGTCTTCGGCGTATTGTGTGGCATTTCCAGCAATTTTCGTCTTGCCATCGTCCTTGTTTCTGTTTGAAACAAACGAGCAGGCATCACCCGACAACCATAACCACCGCCATTAATGCAAAAAACCCCGCTTTAGAAGCGGGGGTTTTCTTGTTCGCAGCGTTTTAAATATAAGGAAACACCGATAAATTAATCATTGTTTCCATAGAAACCTTTTTATCACAATACCACAACTTTGTTTTTTCCGGTCTGCTTAGCTTTATACAGTGCCTTATCTACTCTCATAAACAGCGAGTCGGGATCTTCATTTTTAAATGCCTGTGTAACACCTACACTTACAGTGGTTTTTCCTGCCTTTTTAAACTCACTGTTGTTAAAATCCTCTCTTAGATTTTCTGCTATTTCAACTGCCCTTTCTCTTGTGCAGTCTTCCAGCATCACCATAAATTCTTCTCCTCCCCAGCGTCCGCAAACCGCCGTACTGCTTTTTGTCAAATGCTTAAGTATGACTGACAGCCCGATAATAACATTGTCTCCTTCAAGATGCCCGTATGTATCGTTAACAGACTTGAAGTTATCTATATCCAACATTATAAGCGTTACGGAGGTTCCTCTTTTCATGGAGCTTACTATAAGCTTTTGTATTTCTTTTCGATTATATATTCCTGTCAAACCGTCAAGCTTTGCTATTTGTTCAAGCTTTTTGTTTACGCTTTCAAGTTCGTCTGTGGCAGCATCAATGAATGTGGCAAGTCTGCTTATCATTGACACTTTCCCTGTAAGCTCACTACCTGTTGATAATGTATCTATCGATGTTTCAATAGGCTGCCCTTCTCTCATGGAAGCAAGAACAAGGGTAACATTATGCTGATTCAGATACCCGTTGGTCCTTAAGAATTCACCCGAAGTATAAAAACCGGATGTGGGGGCAATCGCTTGAAAAGGAAACGTTTCTTTATTTGCCTCGGTGTTTCCCCAAAATGTTCTTCTTGCAGCACATGAAAAGATCTGAATTATTTCCGGTGAAAATCTGTGTATCCTTTGGCAGATAAAGTGAATATCTTCAAGGATAACATTCGGATCTCCATAGGCAAGTCTTGCCTTAACATTTTCATCAATATCACTTGTCATTGTAAGAGACCCGTCGGAATTGCTCGCTATGGGAGCTCGTAAAATATTTATGCCGTTATGCTCATAAAAAAACGGAAACTCAAGGGTATTGTTAAAAAAGTTTTCATCGTTTTTTATTTTCAGATATTTGTAATAGGTATCGTATGCAGGTTTATTATCAAGCTCGTAGAGGATACTTCCCTCCGCCTTTGTAACGATAAGTTCCCTTCCCAAGGGTTTCCAACCTGTAATATGGGTGGATTCAACATAAAAATCTTCTCCGCCCAAAAACAAAAATGCGACCGCCTGTTCGGAATAACCTCCCGGTTTTGAGAAAACACACGCAACATCGTTATTTATATCGGGATTGAAGGCTCCTCCGCCGAAAATTTGAATATTTTTCCGTATATGGCTCATATCTTCGCAGAAGCCTGTCATGGACATACCTCTTATTGTAACGAACATCTGTATTGCTTTTATCCAGTCATTTTTATCGGTGTAAGCAATAACATCTTCAACCACGCTTTTTTCAAGACTCGCATTAAGCTTATACTGCTTCATCTCTATCTTTGTGGAAGGATATTCGCAAACAGTACATACTATACCCGTATCCGAAGATGTAAACTGACCTCCGCTGATATTTCCGCAGGTAGAGCAGCCCATATAAAGTGCATCGGGCAGCTGTTCGTCAATGGTGCGACATATATCGGCAATTTTAACCTTATCTACAGACTCGGTGTATATTGTAAAAAAAATACCCGATGTTATCCTTGATGAACACCATTGTTTGATTTTTGCAATTTCCTTAACAAATGCTCTGTCGTTTTCATATTCAAATTGAAACTGTCTCATAAGTCACACCCCTTTATACCTTAGGAACCACTGATTATTTGATTGATTTTACCATAAATGGAAGTCAATATCAATAATATGTTCGTTCATTTAACATTTTATTAACAATATTTATTTCATTAGACTTTTAACATGTTCTATAAATTTTCCGGCAAGAATATTCGGTGCATGGTTTTTGTCCCACGAAAGCATATATTCCACACTTACCACGGGTCTGATTTCCTTTATGACGACATCGGAGCCTTGAGGAATGTTTTTGGCAACGGACGCGGGAAAAATCCCGATGCCTATACCTCTTGAAACAAGTTTGGCAACATTCGAAGAATGGGCTATTTTTACCGTAAATTTCGGCTCTTTTTTTATACCTTCAAACCATGAACGAATCTCATTTTCTCTCGTTCTTCTTGATGATATGATAAGGTCATTGTCAGATAGTTCCTCAAGTGAAACCGTATCGGTGCTTGTTTTTGCGATAGAATGAGAAGTAGGTATTATTGCGACCCAGTTTTCCTTATAGACTTTAAACCCTTCAAGAAGTTCCGAATTCAAAGGTGTCATTGTTACGGCAATATCTATCAGCCCCGCTTTCATCCTGTCCGTCAAATCATCAACAGTACCACACCACAGATTATACATTACATTCGGATATTCCTTTTTAAAGCTTTCTATCCATTGTGCGGCAAGTGTCGGTCCGTTGCTGTCCACATGACCCAAATATATGGTTCCGCTTATACCGTTTTTCATTTCGCTTATTTCGGCTTTTGTCATCTCCGTAAGCTCTATTATCTGTTTACCCTTTATTTTAAGAGCCAGTCCCTCCTGCGTCAGGGTGATATGTCTTTTACCTCTTGTCATAAGCTTACAGCCGAGTTCCTCCTCAAGCTCCATAAGGGCACGAGATAAAGGCGGCTGTGAAAGATGGAGCTTTTCTGCTGCCCTTGTTATATTAAGCTCTTCTGCAACGGTCAAAAAATATTTTATTTGCCTAATGTCCATGTATCATTCTCCTCTTATTATACTTTTTAGGTATTATATCCCCTTTATTATAAGTATTTTACTTTTAATTTGCAAGTGGTTATACTAAAAAAAACAAAAAAACATCCTTTCATTAATCGATATCAAAATTACGATTTACGAAACGGACAAAGGAGGTCATTTTAATATGAACGACGAATTTTTAAAAGAACTATGGGGAGTGTGGTTTCTCATAGGTGCAGCCTTAGTATTCTGGATGCAAGCAGGCTTTGCTATGGTGGAAGCCGGTTTTTCAAGAGCGAAAAATGCCGGTAACATTATCATGAAAAACCTCATGGATTTTTGTATAGGTACCGTGCTGTTTATAGTGATCGGTTTTGGTCTGTTTTTAGGTGAGGATACTTTATTCGGACTTGTCGGTTTGCCTAACTTTGATATTTTTACAAACTATGCAAATTTTGATTGGTCGGGATTTGTATTCAACCTTGTTTTCTGTGCAACAACGGCAACCATTGTTTCCGGTGCCATGGCAGAAAGAACAAAATTTATATCCTATTGTATTTATTCTGCAGTCATTTCGGGTATTATATATCCGATAGAAGCACATTGGACCTGGGGCGGTGGCTGGCTGTCTAAAATAGGTTTTCACGATTTTGCGGGTTCTGCCTGCATTCATACCGTAGGCGGTGTTTGCGCACTTATCGGAGCCGCAATGCTTGGTGCAAGAATCGGTAAGTTCACAAAAAACTCCGAAGGTAAGGTCACAAAGGTAAACGCTTTCCCCGGACATAACATTCCCATCGGTGCCTTGGGTGTATTTATATTATGGTTTGGCTGGTACGGCTTTAACGGAGCTGCCGCAACAAGTCTTTCTCAGCTTGGAAACATTTTCGTTGTAACGACCATAGCTCCCGCCGTTGCAACGGTCGTATGTATGGTATTTACATGGGTAAAATATAAAAAGCCCGATGTTTCCATGTGTCTTAACGCTTCATTGGCCGGTCTTGTGGCAATAACCGCTCCCTGTGACACGGTAGATGCAGCAGGCGCCATAATTATAGGTGCCGTTGCTGGACTTTTGGTCGTATTCGGTGTTTGGTTCCTTGACTATAAGCTTCGCGTAGACGACCCTGTAGGTGCGGTTGCGGTACATATGTTAAACGGTATCTGGGGAACTGTCGCTGTCGGTCTTTTTTCCACAAACTCCGTACCCGGCTACGCTGTTTCCGATATAAACGGAAATCAGCTCATCGGTTTATTCTACGGCGGCGGCTTCAGCTTGCTCGGAATACAGCTTTTAGGTCTTTTATGTATCATATCTTGGAGCGCAGTAACAATATTTATTACATTTTCAATTATTAAAGCTACCATAGGTCTGAGGGCAAGCGAAGAAGAAGAGCTCACCGGTCTTGATACTACAGAGCACGGCTTATCATCGGCTTATGCAGGCTTCTCAATTATGGATATCGCAGGTATGGAGCTTGAAGAAAACGAAAACACAAATGTGGGAATTTCCGATTATGAGAGTGCTTCCGAAGAGAAGAAGGCAGCATCTGTTAAGGTAGTTAACAATGCGGTCACGGGCGTTATGGATACAGGTATGTATAAAGTGGTAATAATTGCCAAACTTTCAAGTTACGATAAGCTCAGAAAGTCAATGAATGACCTTGGTGTTACGGGTATGACGGCAACTCAGGTTATGGGCTGCGGTATACAGAAGGGTACGGGAGAAATGTACAGAGGTGTTGAAATGGATGCCACACTTCTTCCTAAGATCAAGCTTGAGATCGTTGTTGCAAACATTCCCGTTGAAGATGTTATTGAGACAGCAAAGAAGACACTTTATACCGGACATATAGGTGACGGTAAGATATTTGTTTACAATGTAAGTAAAGTTATAAAGGTAAGAACAGGCGAGGAAGATGCCATGGCACTTGCCGATGTTGAATAATAAAACCAAAATAAGTCGCATGGTTATGGCATGTAACCGTGCGGCTTTTTTCGTGTTTACGATGCGAATATTTCTTTGAACGAGGCTATTAAGCACAAAATCCCGCAAAGTCACTAAAATTGTGGCTCAGCGGGATTTTTATCATCATTTAACAAACTAAGGAAGTCCCCCCGCTTCTAAAGCGGTGGTGCTTCCTTAAAATTCAGTGGTCAGCACTTTTGCTTCGCAAAAGCCGGGCTGCGCCCGTCCGCA
>DFJD01000118.1 GCA_002372875.1 Clostridiales bacterium UBA3680 | reverse complement strand
GAATTAATCAGTGCTTCCCTAAAAGAAAGGAAAACAATGAACGACAATTTAACTCAAGGGCTGTCAAAGTTGTGCAATATTGCTCTAACGGATGAAGAAGCCGAAAAAATGCAAATTGAACTTGAAAAGATAATAAATTTTATGAAAAAACTCGCGGAGCTTGATACCGATGACTTAAATGAAATGAGTCATCCGTTTGAAGGTGTTTTTCCTCTTAGAGAGGATAAAACCGAACCCTCCTATTCAAGAGAGGAAATGTTGAAAAATGCCAAAAACACTGAAAACGGCTGTTACAGGGTACCTAAAGCCATAAAGGAGAAATGATGAAAATAACGGAAAATTCGGCTTTATCTCTCGGGAAAATGCTTCAAAGCAGAGAAATAAGCGTTATCGAACTTTTAACGGAATATTTAAAGGAAACAGAGGCAAAAAAAGATTTAAATGCCTTTATAACCATTTGCAGAGATGAATCTTTGAAAAGAGCAAACATTATACAAAAAAATATAGACGATAAAGTGCTTTCCTCGCCTTTAGCAGGTGTGCCCATGGCTGTAAAGGACAATATATGCACCAAAAACATCCTTACAAGTTGTGCGTCAAAAATGCTTTCGGATTTTAAGCCTCCCTACAGTGCAACCGCTGTGGAAAGACTTGAAAAAGCAGGAGCTGTGCTCATAGGCAAAACCAATATGGATGAGTTTGCCATGGGCGGGTCAACCGAAAGTTCTTATTACGGAAGCGTTAAAAATCCCAAAGATACAAAAAAAGTTTCGGGAGGCTCCTCAGGCGGAACAGCTGCAGCCGTTGCCTCAAATCAATGTGCCTACGGTCTTGGTTCGGATACGGGCGGTTCTGTAAGACAACCCGCATCGTTTTGCGGAATAACGGGTCTAATGCCGACCTACGGCAGTGTGTCAAGATACGGCTTGATTGCCTATGCCTCGTCTTTGGACAGAATAGGAGTTATGGGCAAAAACATGAGTGATTGTGCCGCGGTCTTATCCGAAATATACGGTAGCGATAAAAAAGATATGACCTGTTCCGTGGCAAAGAAAACGGATTTTACTTCTTTTTGCGATTTGGGAATAAGAGGAATGAAAATAGGTATACCGCGCAATTTTTTTTCGGAACAAACCGATGCTTTCGTAGGAAAAAGCGTTTTACAGGGTGCAAGAGAACTTGAAAAATCGGGAGCCGAACTTTATGAGTTCGAATTACCTCTCACGGACTATTATCTTCCGACTTATTATATAACAGCTTGTGCCGAGGCAAGTTCCAATCTTTCAAGGTATGACGGCATTAAATACGGATTTTGCCAAAGTGGCGATGAACTTGAACAAATGTACGTAAAAACACGCACAGAGGGCTTTGGGCTTGAGGTCAAAAGAAGAATTATGCTTGGCACCTATGTTTTAAGTTCGGGATATTACGAAGATTATTACAAAAAAGCCCTTAAAGTAAGACGGCTTATAAAAGACAGTTTTGATGATGCATTTAAAAAATACGATTTGCTTCTTACTCCCACAGCGCCCACAACGGCATACAATATAGGTGAAAACCGAAACGACCCTCTTAAAATGTATCAAGGAGATATATATACCGTTGCCGCAAGTCTGTCGGGAATTCCGGCGGCAAGCATTCCCTGCGGAAAAAATCAAGAAGGTATGCCCATAGGTATGCAGCTTATGGCGCCTCAATTAAGAGAAGATGTTATTGTGAGAGTCGGTTGTGCCTATGAAAAAATAACAGGAGGCAGTGTTGATGAGTGACAGCTATGAGATCGTTATGGGAATAGAGGTTCATGCGGAACTTTCAACCGAAAGTAAAATATTCTGCTCTTGCGCCACAAAATTCGGAAAAGAACCAAATACCCAAATTTGTCCGATTTGTACGGGAATGCCGGGCACTCTTCCTCTGTTAAACAAAAAGGTGGTAGAGTTTGCCGTTAAGACGGGGCTTGCATTAAATTGTTCCATAACAAAAGAAAATAAATTTGACAGAAAAAATTATTTTTATCCCGATCTGCCCAAGGCGTATCAGATAAGCCAGCTTTATTTGCCTATCTGCCGAAACGGGTATATAGAAATAAACTCAAAAGGCAAAAAAAAGAAAATAGGTATACATGAAATACACATGGAGGAGGATGCGGGGAAACTTATTCATGATGAAAATGCCACACTTATAGATTATAATCGTTGCGGAGTGCCGCTGCTTGAAATAGTATCCGAACCACATTTTTCAAACGGTGACGAGGTTGTGGCATATCTTACGGCATTAAGGGAAATACTTATATATACAGGCGTTTCCGATTGTAAAATGCAAGAGGGGTCAATGAGAGCCGATATAAATCTTTCCGTGAGAAAAAGAGGGGAAAAAGAGCTTTCAACAAGAACCGAAATGAAGAATATGAGCTCATTTAAGGAGATAAAAAGAGCTGTTGAGTATGAAGCCGAAAGGCAGATAAGCATTAAACAGCGGGGAGAAAGGGTGCTGCAGCAAACAATAAGATGGGACGAGGAAAAGGGCATTGGTATCGTTATGAGAAGCAAAGAAAATGCCGACGATTACAGATATTTTCCCGAACCCGATATCATGCCCGTTGTTATAAGTGACGGGGAGATAAAAAGAATTAAAAACTTACTGCCCGAGCTTCCGCAGCAGAAAAGACAAAGGTATATTTCCGAATTTGGATTAAACGATTATGATGCGAGTATAATTACATCCGAAAAGGAGCTTTGCGATCTGTTTGAAAGAACAACCGCCCTTTGCGATAGACCTAAAGAGGTTTGCAACATGATAATGGGCGAGCTTATGAGGATACTTTCTTCATTGGGAAAAACGGCGGAAAATCTTAATGTGGCTCCCGAAAAGCTTGCAAGCCTTATTAACATTATATCGGAGGGAAAAATAAACAGAAATATCGGCAAAGATGTTTTCGAACAGATATATTTTTACAATGTTGACCCTTGGGAATATGTAAAAGAAAACAATCTTCTTATACTTGATGACCCCGAGCTGACGGAAAAAACGGTGAATGAAATAATCTCGGAAAATCAAAAGAGCGTATCGGATTATCTAAGCGGAAAACAAAAGGCAAAAGGTTATCTTATCGGACTTGTTATGAAGAGATTGAAGGGGCGTGCAGATCCCAAGAGCGTAAATGAAGCGGTTGATAAAAAATTGAAACAATTACAACCGTAAGATTTTTAAAGAATAAATATTTGTAATGCAAAAGGTAATCAACAATTTACACATCTGTGTTGATTACCTTTTTGCGTTTAAATCTATTGTTCCTTAAGAAAATTATATGTTTTTTTCTTTCAAAATATGTTATAATAAAATCGATAAATTTGGTAACTTTACGGAGGTGAGTTTTTGAACAGAAAGAAGATAATAGATGCCGCACTCGGAAATATTAAAGCCGATTTGGTAATAAAAAATACCGTAGTAATAGATGTACTGTCCCACACATACAAAAAAGGTGATGTGGCTGTGTGTGACGGAATTATTGTAGGAGTGGGTGAGTATGAGGGTATAGAGGAAATTGATGCCGAAGGAGCGTATACGGCTCCCGGCCTTATAGATACTCACATACATATTGAATCAACCATGCTTACCCCATCGGAATTTGCCGAAGTTATTCTTACAAAGGGCGTAACGACCGTATTTGCCGATCCCCATGAAATTGCAAATGTGTGTGGTTCGGTCGGTCTTGAATTTATGCTTGAAGATGCGAAGAATACACCTCTTGATATTAAATTTATGCTTCCTTCATGTGTTCCCGCAACACCATTTGACAATAACGGTTGTACTCTTTCAAGTGATGACCTTGCACGTCTTTATTCGACCGAAAAGTTTTACGGGCTTGCGGAAATGATGAATTATCCCGGGGTGTTGACTAAAGATGAGGAAGTTTTAAAAAAGCTTGATATATGCCGCTTTATAGACGGACATGCACCCCTTCTTAACGGAAAGCAGCTCAATGCTTATTCGGCTTCGGGTGTAAGAAACGACCATGAATGTTCCACCGTTGAAGAGGCACTTGAAAAAATAAGTGCTGGTATGGACATTTTTATAAGGGAGGGCACAGGAGCAAGAAATCTTGAAGTTCTTGTAAAAGCCGTCAATCCTTACAACCTCAGACATTTTACCTTTTGTACCGATGATAAAGAAGCAGGAGAAATAATTGAAGAGGGCACTATAACAAATTGTATAAAAAAAGCTGTTGAATACGGTTTGGATCCTCTTGATGCTTATACCATTGCAACAATAAACGCAGCAAACATATATTCACTGGAAAACGTGGGGGCTGTGGCTCCCGGGTATGTTGCCGACCTTATAATAACAAAAGAATTAACTCAGGCAACACCCGATTATGTGTTCAAAAAAGGAAAACTTGTTGCAAAAAACGGTGAGGCTTTATTTGAAATAAAAAAAGCCGACAATTCCTCGGTTATCGGAACGGTAAAAACAGGACCTATCAATTATAAAAAATTCACAAAAAAATTTAATTCCGATAATCCCGTAATAAGAATAACTCTCGGTTCACTTATAACAGAGCTTGCAAAATACTCTTCTAACGAGAATTTGAGCTTATGTGTAAATATGGAAAGACACCATGCCACGGGAAATACGGGTGTTTGTTATGTGTCGGGCTTTAAAATGGGAAACGGCGCCGTTGCACAAACAATAGGACACGATTGTCACAATATAACCGCCGTCGGATCGGATGCCGTCAGTATAAGTACGGCAATAAAGGCTCTGGGAAAAAACGGAGGTATTGCCGTTGTAAACGGAGGAGAGGTCACTGCTTTTATGGAACTGAAGGTTGCAGGTCTTATGTCGGATAAACCTGCAAAAACGGTTGCAAAAGAGTATAAGAAAATTATAAGCGAAGTAAAAAAAGTATGCCCTTACGGCTCAAATACACTTATGATGATACTTTCGTTTATATCTCTTACCGTAATTCCGCATATCAAACTGACAGACAGAGGTCTTTTTGACGTGGATGGATTTAAATTTTTTGGAGAATGATGCTATGAAAAAAATAATAATGCCCATTGTGGCAACACTTATCCTTGGTGTGAATACTTATGCTTTTTCCGATGTAGCCTCGGATGCATGGTATGTAAATACGGTAACAAATATGTCGGGAAAGGGTTATTTATCGGGATATAACGACAACACTTTCAGACCCGAAAATAATATAAGTGCGGCCGAGCTTGTGACAATTCTTTCCAAAATAAAAGGAGTAAGTCCTTCCGTGGGTCCTTCCGCGCACTGGGCATCCGGTTACATGCAGTCCGCCCTTGATAAGGGGTGGTACGACTGGGATGAATTTCCTCCCACAGCCGAAAAATATGATGAGCCCATTTCAAGACAAATTGCCGCAAAAATAATGGTCAAGGCTCTCTTCCCTGAGGCAAAGGGAGATTATAACACCGCCTCAAAAATGCTTTCCGATTTTTCTTCCGTCGACGGAAGATATATTGACGGGGTGCTTGCAGCCTATTCTCAAGGAATAATGACAGGAGATAACAACGGAAACTTTAACCCCAAAAAGGGGCTTACAAGAGCCGAGGCTTGCTCTCTTCTTGAAAGAGCACTGTCAAAAGCGGGCTTAGGGGATGTAAAAGTAAGTGAGCCTGTAAAAAAGACCGTTGTAAACAGCAAGGGTATATCCGCCAACGGAAGGCTTCATGTAGAGGGTACAAGGCTTTGTAACCAAAATGGGGAAACGGTCGTTTTAAACGGAATGAGTACACACGGTTTACAGTGGTTTCCTCAGTTTACTTCACAAGGTGCCATAAAGGCAGTCGGTGACAGGGGAGCAAACGTAATGCGTTTTGCAATGTATACCGATGAAAATGGTTATATTTCATCCCCTTCGGTTAAGAATACCCTTATAAACGGTGTGGATGCGGCACTTGCAAATGATATGTATGCAATAATAGACTGGCATATTTTAAGGGATGGAGACCCTCTTACCTATAAAGAGCAGTCAAAGGCTTTCTTTACCGAAATGGCAAATAAATACAAAGGAAACCCCGGTGTAATTTATGAAATATGTAACGAGCCAAACGGCAATGTTTCTTGGCAAGGGAATATAAAGCCTTATGCAGATGAACTCATAACAACAATTAGAAGTATAGACTCAGATGCTATAATACTTGTGGGTTGTGCCGATTGGTGTCAAAGACTTGAAGAAGTTGTTTCCTCTCCTTTGCAAGGTAAGAACATAATGTATACCTGTCATTTTTATGCGGGAACTCACACGCAATGGCTAAGGGATAAGGTTGCTTCGGCTCTTAATTCGGGTATACCTATATTTATAAGTGAATGGGGTACATCAGCAGCCGACGGTTCAAACGGTGTTTATATCGAAGAGGCTCAAAGATGGGTTGACTTTATGAACAGTAACAACATCAGCAGATGTAATTGGTCGTTGTGTGACAAAGCGGAGAGCTCTGCGGCACTTAATCCCGGAGCGAATGCAAATGACGGAATAGATAACGGCGAATTAAGCGCATCAGGCAGCTTTGTTTTTTCACAGTTTAACTGATCTCAAGTAAATATGGGGGAGAAAAATGAGAACGCTAAAGGATATAAAAAACGAGCTCGATTTAATAGAAAACGAGCTTAATGCTCTTGAAAACGGAATAACTTTAACCTCGATCCAAAAGGAATTGTTGCAAAAAAGAATAAATTACATTAACGAAAAAGCAGATATTCTTTTTGAAGATGAAAAGGAAGAGTTGACCGAAAAACCGGCAGAGAATTTACCCGTTACGGAATCTGAGGTAAAACCGACCTCGAAAATTGCACTTCAGCCCTCCGATATTCATGCAATGCCATCAACGGGAAATGACTCAAAGCCCATATCATCACCCGTATATTCGGTTCCTAATCCTGCTTATATGAAAAAGCACGGCATATCGAAAACATCGGAGTATATTCCGCAAAATAAGACAGGTCACGGTTCCGATATAGAAAAATTTCTCGGAAAGAACATAATGGCAGTAGTAGCTTCCGCACTTATATTTATCAGTCTGATTCTTTTTGCGGTGGTTGTAGTTCCTTTTATGGGCGATGAAATAAAAATGCTCTCCTGCTTTATTTTCAGTTTTGCTCTTACGGGAGTGGGCTTTTTTGCTTTAAAAAAGAACAGAAACGGCTTCAATTATTCAATTAGTGCCTGCGGTTTGGGGTGCTTGTATATATCGATTTTTCTGTCTAATCTTTATTTTAAGATGACGGGAGATATTTTTATGTATGTTATGCTGCTTTTTTGGGCAGTGGTTGTTTGTGTGATCTCAAGGGTAAGACAAGAGCTTATTTTTAAGATAATAGGTTACACGGGTCTGACAATTTCCGTCATTTTCGGATCCGCAACCTGCTATGCAAGAAAAGACAGCAGCACCTTCCTTCTTATTGTTTTGTACTTTATGATTTCCTATCTCATTTTCTATATACTCAATTTCAAAAAAGAGTATTCTAAAATGATAATAGACAATCAATGTGCGATCATATCCGCTTTGACGGTAATGAATGTGGCAAGAATGTTTAATATTGACTCATTCGGTACAATACCAAACACGGCAGTGTATATTATATGTATACTTTATTCGCTTGTTCCTTTGGTACAGTCATATTTTATAAGTCGAAACGATATGGATGTTTTGCCAGGAATTATAAACTGTGAGAGTATTTTTGCTCTTTTCCAGGGTGTTTATTTCATATTGCCCTTGAACGTTTCGTTTGGAGGAATATTATATGTACTCTCTGTTATATTACTGTTGTTGACGGAGTTTAAATTCAAAGAGTTTAAGTATTCAAGACTTATTTTACGGATCTTCCTGACATTGGCTTCTATATGTGCTATATATCAGACCGATATAGGAGAAAAATTCATAGGTTTGGGTGCTTTTATAGTTCCTGCCGTAATATACGCCATATACAGCAAGGATGAATATTATATTATATCATCTGCGGTTCTCACTATATTTTTTGCCGCTTTTGTTTCAAATATTTATTATAAAATTCCTTGCCTTTTGCTTGTGTTCGTTATATATGCGGTTGGCTTTATTACCGAGGAGCTTTATTATAAGGATTTCCTTTTTCCGGTAATATACATATCCGCTCTTATATTTTTAATTCGGCTGCCCTTTGTTATATCAAAAGAAAACCATTTGCTTCTTGATTCGGGGAATGCATTATTTATTTCATTCTCGCTAAGTGCCGTGATAAATGCTGCATTTTATATGCTTAAAATATATAAAAAGCAACACCTCGGCAAAGAAAAATCACTCAAGGGAATGTTTTTGATATCCAATGCTTTTTTCATGCTTTATGGTCTCTCACCTTTGCAAAGCAGCTTTACAAAGGAACATATCGCAACACACATTATTATTACCATTGTTTTATGCGGTATATACAGCCTTGACACCTTAATAGCACTGAAAAAAGAAAGTATCGGAAGTATATATGTGGGTATTAAATATACTTTGCTTATTTTTTGCATCCTTCTTTCCTTTGAAGTTGAGAGCTTCATAATAAGTATTGTTTACTTTGTATTTGCTCTTGCAATAATAACTGCGGGTTTCAAGTATTCCTACAAGTATCTTCGAGTATATGGATTGATAGTAAGTGTGGTAAGTGTGGCAAAACTTATACTGATAGATATCACATACAACAATACACTTATGCAAGCTTTCTCATTTTTGATTTGCGGTGTGCTCTGCTTTATAATAAGCTATATGTATTACATCATAGAAAAAAAGACGACACAAGAACAAAAACAATAAAAAAATAAACCGCCCCGTAAGTCTGATATGTGACAAAAGGGCGGTTTGTTTATTCTTTATCCTTTAAAAGAGCTATTGCCTTTTTCAGCTGTAAGTCGTTTTTAATGTCGGGTTGTGCATCCTCACCATATATATCCTCAAGTTCAAAGTCTGTGGGGTTATCCACTTCAATATCGGGAGCTATACCCACACCGTCGATGCAAACACCGTTTGGCGTGTAGTAACGTGCCGTGGTAAGCTTAAGAGCACTTCCGTCGTTAAAAGAAAATGTAGACTGCACAACACCTTTTCCATAGGTCGTTTTTCCTATAACGGTACCTTTTTTTGTATCCTTTATACATCCGCTCAGCATTTCGGAAGCCGAAGCGGAGTACTCGTTAACAAGTACAACTATGGGAAGATCTGTTTCATTTTTTTCGGAACGGTAAAATGTTTTCTTTTTGTTTTTATCTTCGGTGTATGTTATCACACCCTCGGGAACGATTTCATCGGCAATATGACAGCAGGTGTCAACCAGCCCTCCGGGGTTATTTCTTAAATCGATTATCAGTGATTTGATGTTTTTTTCTTTCAGTTTTTCGTAAAGAGCCTTGTATTGCTCATCTGTATTTTCCTCAAACGAGGAAAGCCTGATATAGCCGATGTTTTCATCAATAATGCATTTGGAAACGGTCGGTATTTCAACTGCTTTTCTTTCGACATCAATTTTTTCTTTTTTACCGTCTGTATGCATTATACCTAAGTTGACGGTTGTGCCGGGAGTTCCTTTTATTTTGTCGGTTGCCCCCGTAATGGTATAATCGGAAACAGGCTCACCTTCTATTTCATATATCACATCATCTTTTTTGAGTCCGGCACTTTTTGCGGGAGAATTATCATATACGAGCACTATATTAAAATTACCTTCGTTGTTCTTTTTTACTCTTATACCTACTCCAACATACTCTCCTGCTATACTTACCTTACTGAGTTTGTAATCTTCTTCGGTATAATAGGTGGAATATTTATCGGTGGATAATGCCACCATGCCGTAATAGATTCCGTTATTTACATCCTTATCGTCAATTTCTCCGTCATACATGGTGTTCATCAATGCTCTTATTTTAAACTGCTTTAAAATAAAAGGTTCCTCTTTTTTTGTAACGGTACAAAAAAGCGATATCACCACAAGAATTAAAAGTGCAGCTGTAGGCACAAATAATATGCCCAAAAAAAAGTGGATAACATTCCCCTTAGTTTCAAAAACCTTTGAATGATTGTCCTCCAATATATCACCCCATTCATTTTCTTATGGAACCACTGATTAATTAATCATTCGCATATTTGGTTAATGTTCCCGCATACTGTGTCAAAGCTCATGTTTGTAACTTTGCACGCAAAGTTACAAATCCCGTAGGGACGGACTATTTTGCATAGCAAAATAGCCGCTACGTAGCTTCTGGCTATGCCATCGGGTCTTTTCCTTGTCTGCGAAAACATTATCTCAAATCTGCTTCAAGTGAATTAATCAGCGCTTCCTTAATATTTTATCAAGTATTACAGAAGAAATAGCACCAAT
>DFJD01000113.1:16596-17139 GCA_002372875.1 Clostridiales bacterium UBA3680 | reverse complement strand
GCACTTGACTTGACAATCCGCCGGGAGGCTGCATATGCTCTTCTGTTTGTTTTTATGAAATTTTTCGTGATATAAAATATAGCGACAATGGAAAAATGTCAAGCGGCGGCGGCTGTTCCCCTCCCCAAGGTGGGGAGGGGATAGGGGTGAGGTTGATTTATGCCGATTCTCCGTTAAAACCATGACATTAATTGCAAATTCCCGCCACTATTGATCAAAAGCCTCTCCCCGACAATTTAGTGCATCGGTGAGAGGCTTTTAATTACACTCCATATTTCAACGCATAATCGATATTATTCTTCCGTTCGTTCTTTTATCAGTCTTTTCAATGCCTCAAACAAAGCATTGTTGTCTATGGGCTTGTTTAAGTGTGCATTCATTCCGACTTGAAGACTTCTTTGCACATCCTCATCAAAAGCATTTGCGGTAAGTGCGATTATAGGAATGGTTTTGGCATCCTTTCTGTTTAACGCCCTTATTTTTGATGTTGCTTGTAGGCCGTCCATTTCGGGCATTCTTATATCCATAAGAATGACATCATAG
>DFJD01000113.1:0-16483 GCA_002372875.1 Clostridiales bacterium UBA3680 | reverse complement strand
ACTATCATTTCATTTGTCGTCAGTGCCATATCCATTATTTCGGCATTGACCGCCACATCCTCGGCAAGCAGTACACGTCGACCTTTAAGGTCGATGTTTTGTTTTTCTCGGCTTTCGGATAATTTTTTCTTCATGCGGGCACTCTTAAATTCTTCAATAACATTGTTTGCAAACAAAGGCTTTGCAATAAAACTGTCTACTCCCGCATTTATGGCTTCATCAAGAACATCGTCCCATTTATAGGCGGTAATTATGATTATTGCCGATTTATGTCCAACAATGCTTCTGATTTGCCTTGCCGTTTCAACTCCGTCTATTTCGGGCATTTTCAAGTCTATAAGTATAAGATCGTAGAGTTGTTGCTTTGCATGACGCAGGCGAACCATTTCAATTGCTTCTTTACCCGACAGTACTGTATCACATGATATACCTGTTTTTTCGAGAACAAGTTTTGCATGTTCACAGGCTATAGGGTCATCATCAACCACCAAAACACTCATTTCGTATGGCTGTATTTCTTCATTGTTATCGTTTGTCACATGTTCGGAATCTATAAGAGTAACGGTAAATGTAAATGTTGTACCCTTATCTTTTTCACTTTCCACCTCTATATTTCCGTTCATCATCTCCACGATGTTTTTGGTAATTGCCATTCCAAGACCCGTGCTGCCGTATTTATTGGTGGCAGTGGAATCCTCTTGACTGAATGTATCGAAAATATGGGGCAGATACTCTTTACTCATACCGATACCCGTATCCGAGATAACAAATTTTAAGGTGGATTTTCCGTCAAAGCTGTTTATCTTTTCCACTTCAAAATCAACACTGCCGCCTTCAATTGAAAACTTTACGGCATTACCGAGAATGTTAACAAGCACTTGACGAAGTTTTATACCGTCTCCTATATAATATTCATCAACAGAACCGTGTATATGACAGTTATAATCAAGCCCTTTTTCAAGGCACTGACTGCTGAATATGGTATTTATCTGTTTAAGCAGCTTTGAGAACGAAAACTCCTCTGCTTTCAATGTCAATTTTCCCGATTCTATACGCGACATATCGAGAATGTCATTTATAAGTTCAAGCAGATGATTTGCAGAACCGTCTATTTTTTCAAGATAATTTCTTGTTTTATCGGATATATCGGGGTCGCTCAGAGCAATATTATCAAGGCCGATAATTGCATTCATGGGTGTTCTTATTTCGTGGCTCATATTTGAAAGAAAAGCTGTTTTTGCTTTACTTGCTTCTTCGGCCGCCTTTAAAGCATCATTTAATGCTTGATTTCTTTCCATGGTTTCGCGCATTTGCGCATCTATATCCGTAAAACCGATGGTTATGCTTTGTATTTCGCTGTCGGTTTTGTTTTCAGTGTTAAGTATGCCCGCTATGCGAACCATTTCGTAGGATTGCTTACCGTTTCGCTCCATAAGGTAGCGATAGGTAAGCACAGGCTCGGATTTAAGGCTGTTTTTAATGTTTTCCGGAGAAATAAAAGCCAAAAATTCCTCTCTGTACTTTTCATTCACCCTGTCTGAGGCATATTTTTGAAAGGCTTCCATATAAGAAAATCTCTGACCTGCCTGAGGGCCTTCATTCGGTTTAACCGATGAACGATAACATATACATTCATCTTCCTTTAGGTCAACATAGTACACACTTTTGTAATCGGAAGCGAGAGCGGTTATCAAATTGTCCTGTTGAGTACGTTGTTTTTCCTGCTCAAGCAATTTTTCCTGTAATTCAAGTCTTTGCTCAAGTTCGTGTTGTTTTACCCTGTTTTCCGTTTCCGCGGTTTCTTTTTCTATTGCCAATGCTGTGTTTTTCTTGCTTTGCAAAAACATTATTGCAAACATACCAAGAAGTATAGCGGCAGTCAAAACCGTTTGCACAAGGCTTCTTTCTATAATACCCGAAGAGACCGAGCTTATTTTTTCGCTTATAACGCTTTCTCTTATAAGGTATGTCAACATCCAATCCGTTCCGTCTATAGGTACATAAGATAGGGTTTCCTTAATGCCGTTATAAGTAAATGTAACAAAGTCATTTTTTCCGTTTTCAAAATCATCTCTGACTTTTTCGGCGGAGAAACTTTTTTCAAACTCCGCTTTATCCATGGCATCAAGCAAATTATCTTCGCTTGCAAGACCGCCAAGAACCATATTTGTAAGGGCAACACCGTCTTTTGTGTATATGTTACAAAATGTTGTGCCGTTGTTGTCTGACTGCAAAGATACGCCTTTAAGCATATTCTCCATATCTATTTCCATAAAGCAGACAACAAGAGACTTACCCTCCAAAGAGATATTTTTCACAGGTACTGCTATTATGACCTTTTTTTGTTCGCTATTGGGGTTTTTAACCGTTATAAAGGGCTTTGACAGATTATTGTAGTCAATATTATAATCTGCTATGTCATTCATAGTACCAAGAGAGGTATAGATAAGACCATCACCGTCAACAAATGCAAATTTTTCAATGGTATAGATCTTTTTCATTCTTGCCTGATATGCCTGCAGGCGTTCAATACTGCTAAGATCTTCTTCTGTCATTAAGCTTATGGCAGTTTGCAAATCGTCAATATTTTTTTCAAGAGTCGATGATACGACCTTCTCACGTCTTCCGGCAAGTTCATCAAGATAAAGCAAGCTGACGGAATTGACCGCATTTTCAATATCGTACTTTGCCCTATGACCTGTCCAAAAGGTGCCCAATATCAGCACCGCTGCTATAAGTATACCGCCAAATATGGCGACGGGGGCAATATTTCTGCTCTTTTCCATACAATCATCTCCTTTTGAACAGATCTTAAGAGAAAGCTGTAAAATTATTAAAGGTTTACAAGCTCAGAAAATTTATCTATCCTGTAATCGTACTGTTTTACCGTTCCGAAACCGTAAGCGGCATATATAAAGGGTATCTTCGCACCGACAGCTCCTTGTCTGTCACCTTCGGTATCGCCTATATAAACACAGTTCTTAAGGTTATTTCTTTTGATTATCAGCTCAATGTTTTCTGCCTTTCCCATACCCGTGTTGCCTGCACATTCAAAGTCCGAGAAAAAGCTTCCCGTTTTGTTTCCCTCAAAAAAGGCTTCGATGTAACCGCATTGACAGTTGGAAACGATAAAAAGTTCGGCTCGCTTTTTTAGTTTTTCAAGTGTTTCCATGGTGCCTTCATACAAACGACCGCCGTGTTTTGCAAGCATTTGATTTTCAAGGCGACAGCAGCTGTCCATAAGAAATTTTTGTTCTTTTTTATCGAGCATGGGAAATAGCCTTTGACTTATTTCGTGCAGCTGCAATCCCATACACGACCCTAATTCTTCTTCTGTTATTTCGGGACGCAACTCGCTGTTATAATCGTTAAGGATAATATTCCAAGTTTCTTTTATTATCGACACGGCATTCCAAAGTGTGCCGTCAAGGTCAAATATATAATTATCGAACATTTTAATGACCCGATGGTTTCCTTTCAAGTATATTTTTTTCGCTTACAAGGTCGGCATACAGCAGTCTTCCGAACAAAAAGCCTAATGGAAGTATGGCAAAAAGTATTGTTCTGTCTCTAAAAATGCTCCCTGTCAAGGTGGATATGCTGCCTCCGAGAACAAATGCCGTAAGCATTTTAAGATGCTTTAATACCCTTTTTAAGTAGTCCGATTTTTCTTTGTGTTTTATTGACTTTGCAATATATATCCCGAATTGTCGAACATGGTTTGTACAGAAAGTGGTTGCCATGGGTATGCCTTCACTTTGACGGAAGGTGTTATATTGCATTGAACAAACAAAAGCAATTATTATCTGTGAAAGCTGAACGGGTACATTATCCGGAAGAAAACCGACAATAAGAGCGGCTAATATTTCTATCAGAACAAGTATACTGTCCCAACGCAGTGAAAACGTCCTTTTTGTTACTCCCGGCAATATTTCGGAAATGATGGTACCGAACAGATACGAAAGAAAGGGAAGAAAATAATACAGTGTTTTTATAAAATCTCCCTTACCTATGCTTATTGCCATGTAAACAAGGTTGCCTGTTTGTGCATTACAAAACACTCCGCCTTTTAACACATAGGTATATGCTCCGAAAAAGCCAGCAACAAAAATAAGTATCAAATAAACATATTCTTTTTCACATTCAAGAAAACCGTTATTCTTCATTTTTCCTCCTTGGGCAGTCCGTTGTAGGCAAGAGAACCGTTGGTATAACGTTTATCCTCGGTCAGTTCCCGTGAAAACCATGCGGGAGGTTCAAACAACAACGCTTCTTTCAGGGAGGGAAATTCCACCTCAACATTCATAAAGCCGCTCAAATACCCGTCATATATATCAAGCTCGGCTGTCAACTCTCCGCTTAGAGGTATTAAATATCTTTTCTTTTTTATTATACTGCTTTCAACTTTTTTTAGGAGCTTTTCAAACTGCTCTTTTGTCAAATCAAGCTCGTACTCTTTTCTTTCAATAAGACCCGCACCCTTGACCGTAAGGATATATTCATTGTCTTTTTTTCTTATCCTTATGGTTGGGTCGGTGCTTATATACCCTTGTTCTATAGTATGACATTTAAAGGCATCAAGGTCGAAAGGAATACTTTCAACAAGAAATTTTCTTTCTATTTCGGTATTATTGTTGTTCATTGTTCTCATTCCTTTGGTAGGGTGGATCATTGTATTATCTTACCCAAAGCTGACAATATGCCTGAGTTCTTGCGGCAAACATTTCCGTTTTGAGCAGCTGTTTTACTTCGTCTTTCGTATACCAAGCCGCCTTTATCTCCTCAAGCTCCGAGTCGCTTTTTCTTATTTCTCCCTTTGCAACACCTTCAACACATACATTTTGCTCATTTGAAAAACCTATAGAAGAAAAACTCGAATGCCATATTTCTTCTATTTTATCAAGGAAGAGTCCGGTTTCCTCAAACAGTTCTCTTTTTGCCGCCTGCTTAAAATCCTCTCCCTCGTCTATAAGTCCTGCGGGGAAATTATATACCCATTTCCCGACCGCCATCCTGAATTCTTTATTTAAAAGTATTTTATCTCTGTTTTCATTGTGCATTATTATTACAACAGCATCGGGAAGTCTTTCGGACAGTTCGGAAAAATTACCGATGTTTTTATCGCGGCTGATTATTTCATATATTTTTTCTTTTCCGCTTTCTGTTTCGTATGTTAAATTGTATCTTGTTATAAAGCTGCCTTCAAGAATTTTTTCCAATCCTTTAAACTTCATCTGTTACTGTCCTTTCAATACTCCGTGAAAATATTCATATACCGATATTGCAGCCGCTTCATTCATTCCGCTTACTTGTTTTAACTGCTGTATATCGGCTTGTTTTATGTTATTTATATCTTTGAAGTGTTCCATCAAAGCTTTTTTTCTTGTCGGACCTATGCCCGAGATCTCATCAAGAACACTTCTTGTCTGCCTTTTTTGTCTCAATTTTCTGTGATATTCTATTGCGAAACGGTGAACCTCATCTTGTATACGCGTTACAAGCTTAAAGCCCTCCGAGGAAGTTTTCATACTTTTTTCTTCATCGTTGAAAAGCAAAGCCCTTGTTCTGTGTTTATCATCTTTCACCATACCCGATATCGGCACATTTATACCTATTTGTTCAAGGGCTTGTTTAACCACGGTTATCTGCCCTTTTCCTCCGTCAAGCATTATTAGATCGGGCAGCTTTGAAAAACTTGTTTTTTCGGGTGACGTTTCAGTTTCCGAAATATATCGCTGAAAACGCCTTGTAATGACCTCGTACATACTTGCATAATCGTCGGGGCCTTCAACGGTTTTTATCTTAAATTTTCTGTAATCGCTTTTTTTGGGTACGCCGTTTTCAAAAACCACCATTGATGCAACGGTTTCAACTCCCCCCGTATGGGAAATATCGTAGCTTTCTATTCGTTTTAGATCAAAGTCCACTCCCAATGCCTCTTTTATCTCATTAAGAGCGCCCAATGTTCTTTTATGTTCCCTCATGGCATTTATTCCGAGTCTATCCATGGCAATAAGCGCATTGTTTGCCGCCATATCCGCAAGAAGCTTTCTTTCTCCTTTTACGGGCATAAGAATATTTACCCTTTGCCCCTTTATTTCGGAAAGCCACCCCGAAATAAGATCAAACCCCGTAATATCGCATTGAAGAATAATTTCCTTGGGTATATAGGGTGTTCCCGAATAAAACTGCTGAAGAAAGCTTTGCATCAATTCATCATCGGGTATTTCCTCGCAATTGTCAAGAAGGAAGTGTTCTCTTCCCGATATTTTTCCGCCTCGTATAAAAAATACTTGAAAAACCGTATTTTCTCCTCGTCTTGAAAAACCGATAACATCTCTTTCATCGTTATGAAGATTATCTATTACCTGCTTTTCTTTGAGCATATCAAGATTTTTTATAAGGTCGCGGTATTTTGCGGCTTTTTCATACTCCATATCTTTCGAGAATTCAAACATTTTTTCCGTGAGCTCTTTTTTTATATCATCGGTCTTACCCGATAAGAGCTTAATGGCACTGTCTATAACGGTACCGTATTTTTCTTTTGAAATAAGCCCTGCACAGGGAGCGGAACATTTTCCTATATGGTAGTTTAGGCAGGGTTTTATTTTTTTTGCGCCCTCGTCAATTTTCATGGTACAATCTCTGATTTGCCATATATCGTGTACAAGACGCACATCTTCTTTAAGGGCTGTGGAGTTTGTAAAAGGACCGAAATATTTTGCCTTGTCTTTAATATGCTTACGGGTTATGAAAATTCGCGGAAAATCTTCATTTACGGTTATTTTAATGTAGGGATAGGTTTTATCGTCCTTAAGGAGGATATTGTATCTCGGAGTATGCTTTTTAATAAGATTATTTTCAAGGATAAGCGCTTCCCTTTCCGAAGCGGTAACGATATACTCAAAGGACGCGATATGGGATACCATTGTTTTTACCTTTAGAGTATGGTCGGCGGAATTGTGAAAATATTGTCTTACTCTGTTTTTCAGGATCTTAGCCTTTCCGACATATATTATCTCATCCTTTTCATTTTTCATTATGTACACTCCCGGTTCATCGGGCAAGCGTTTTAATTCTTCCTGTATGTTAAACATATGTCACACTCCGAAAACAGCAGAGAAAACCTCTCCTGTATATTATTACAGAAAACGCTCCGACATTTTTTTGACGGAGCGCTAAAAAAATTATTTTTCCAAATTAAAGTATCTTGCGGCATTTCCATAGCAAATATCGGAAACAAGTTTACCGACAAATTCTATGTCTCCGGCATACTCACCCTTTTCAACCCACTCGCCGAAAATATTGCAAAGTATTCTTCTGAAATATTCATGACGAGGATAGGATAAAAAGCTTCTTGAATCTGTAAGCATACCTATAAATTTACCAAGCACTCCAAGGTTACCGAGTGTTTTGATTTGAGCCTCCATACCGTCTCTGTTATCGTTGAACCACCAAGCTGTACCGAACTGTATCTTTGATTGAGCTTCGGTTCCCTGGAAACAACCGAGAATTGTTCCGAACACCTGGTTATCTGCAGGGTTACCCGCAAAAATTATGGTCTTCGGAAGAGCATCGTTGTAGTTGAGAAGGTCAAGAAGGTTTGTAAGTCCCTCTGCTGTAGACCAGTCTCCTATACAGTCAAAACCGGTATCGGGTCCCATTTTTTCAAACATCTTCTTGTTGTTGTCTCTTTTAATGTTGATATGAAGCTCCATTGCCCAGTCTCTCTTTGTGTACTCTGTACCCAAGAAGAGCATAAGAGCGGTTTTATATGCTTCAACCTGCTCTACGGTAGGCTTTTGACCACTTAATGCAAGAGCGATGGCTGCATCAACTTCACTTTCCTTTGCAACACGGCAAGGAACGTAAGTGAATGCATGGTCGGAAGCACGACAGCCTAAGGAATCGAAAAGATCCATTCTCTTAAGAAGAACTTGCTTAAGGTCAGCAAAAGTCTTTATCTGTGTATTTTCGGTATCGCCGAGAGTTTTAATGTAATCGGCATAGGCGGGAGAATCGATATTAAGTGCCTTATCGGGTCTCCATGCGGGATAAACCTTGAAATCTTTTTCATCTTCAGCGATAAGCTTATGATATTCAAGAGAATCCGCAGGGTCGTCGGTTGTGTTTATAGCCGCAACGTTAGACCTTTTGATAAGCTCACGAACCTTAAATTCGGGTTTTGAAAGCATTGCGTTTATCTTATCATGAATTTCAACGGCATTATCCTTTGTGAGGGGCTCATAAATGCCGAAGTATCTTTGAAGCTCAAGGTGTGTCCAGTGATATAAAGGGTTACCTATAGCATATTGAATAGTTTCTGCCCATTTAACGAATTTGTTGAGCTTATCGGCATTCTTACCGGTAATCTCCTCTTCGGGAATACCGAGCGAACGCATAGCTCTCCATTTATAGTGGTCGCCTCCGAGCCAAACATCGGAAATATCTTCAAAGTTTTTGTTCTCGTATATTTCCTTAGGGCTTAAATGACAGTGAAAGTCATATATAGGCTCATTTTTTGCATACTCGTTAAAGAGTTTTTTTGCTGTTTCGTTATAGAGCATGAAGTTTTCATCAATAAAACCCATTTTTTAATTTCCTCCGTTTAAGGTATTACAGGGTAACACCGTTTTTAAATATAGCTATTTCTCTGTAGCCGTTAATTTCATTTCTTGTTTTGATCTTTCCCGATGCTACATCTAAAATGTATTTGAAGAACTCCTCGGAATATTCATCCATTTGTTTGTCCTCAACAAGTCTGCCCGCATTCCAATCGATCCATTTGGGATGATTTTCATATAAGGGTGTGTTGGTGGATATTTTTACGGTGGGAACAGCCGAACCGACGGGAGTTCCTCTGCCTGTTGTAAAAAGCACAAGATGACAGCCCGATGCCATCATGCCGCTTATGGCAACAATGTCGTTGCCGGGGCCCTGAAGAAGGCTAAGGCCTTGTTTTTTCACCTTTTCTCCGTAAAGAAGAACATCTTCCACATTTGAAGTTCCGCCCTTTTGAGTACAGCCCAAAGACTTGTCCTCGTTGGTGGTAAGTCCGCCCTTTTTGTTACCGGGGGAAGGATTTTCTCCCACAGGCTCACCGTGACTTATATAATACTCTTTGAAGTTGTTTACAAGGTCGACGGTTTTATGAAAAAGTTCTTCGTTAACACATCTTGCCATAAGCATGGTTTCGGCACCGAACATCTCCGGAACCTCGGAAAGCACCGTTTTGCCTCCGTTAGCCACCATAATGTCGGAAATTCTTCCTACAAGAGGGTTGGCCGTAATGCCCGAAAGACCATCGGAACCTCCGCATTTAAGACCTATAACAAGCTTTGATGCGGGACATTCCTCTCTTTTGAATGTTTGTGCATATTCAACAAGCTCACCGATCTTTTCCATTGCATCGGCGATCTCGTCCTTACTTTCCTGAATAACAAGAAATTTTACTCTCTTTGTATCATAGCCGTCCTTTTGAAGAACCTTTGTAAACTCACCGAGATTATTGTTTTCACAACCTAAGCTGAGCACGAGAACACCTGCCGCATTGGGATGTCTTACCATACCTGCAAGAAGCTTCTGTGTGTTTTCATGGTCCTCTCCGAGCTGTGAACATCCGTAGGGATGAACAAAGTTGTAAATTCCGTCTACTTTGTCGCCGTAGAGTTCATTTGCCTTGGCAACAATGGCATTTGATACGCCGTTAACACAACCGACGGTATTTACTACCCAAATCTCATTACGGATACCAACTTCGCCGTTTTCTCTTACATAACCCATAAATGTTTCTTTTCTTATTACGGGAATGTTGTTAAGTTTGGGCTCATAGGTATATTCGAGAGTAGAGCTTAAATTGGTGTGCACATTTTGGGTATGTACCCATTCGCCCGCCTTTATAAGCTTTGTTGCATGACCTATGGGATAACCGTACTTTATGACATTTTCATTTTCGGGTATATCCACAAGTGCAATTTTATGGCCTCTGGGTACATTTTCAAGCACTGTTATGCCGTTAACGACCTGTCCTTTGGAAATGTCTTCAAGTGCCACCATTACGTTGTCATTATCGTTTATTTTGATAAACTGCATATATTTTCCTCCGTATATTGCGTAGGATAGCTGTACGGGGACAGAAGCCCCCGTACAGATCATATTTATGAGTATTTACGACCTCTTATTTTAAAACCTTATCTATGGCAGCGGTCATACCGATATTGAATATGTTGAAAAGATGCTCGCTTACTGTCTGTGCAAAGCCGGGAAGCTCGGAAGTAAGGTCTTTGCCAAGCCAGAAATCTTTGTTTGATGCGGCTTTGTTAACCACGTTGTCGATATCCTCTTTCTTGGAGGTGTCAACACCTGTCCAAAGATTCTTGTAGAATTCAAGAACTTCTGCGCTGTCTTTGATAAGATATTCGTCATTTCCTCTGTGACCTATGAGAGCGCCGTCTCTTATTTCGGTACCCTTATAGAAAGCAAGATATGCCGCAAAGGAGAATGTGAGAATGGGAGGTAATTCCTTTTTCTGATCGTAGTATTCTTCTATGGTATGAAGAACTCTTGCCTCGAACTTGGAAGTTGAGTTAAGAGAGATATCAAGAAGCTTGTGATCGATAAAAGGATTTCTGTATCTGTCGAATACCGCATCCGCAAAGCCCTTTAAATCGTCATAGGTAAGTCCGGGACCCTGTATTGCGGGAATGATCTCGTTGTTGAGAGCATCGTCAAGATACTTTGCAAAACGCTCGTTGTTCATCATATCACGAACGATGTCAAATCCTGAAAGATAAGCGCCTAAAACAGAACAGGTGTGTGTACCGTTGAGGATACGAACCTTTCTCTTTTTGTAGGGCTTAACATCATCGGTATATATAACCTTAAGACCTGCCTTGGGGAAGGGAAGCTCTTCTGCAAGAGAAGCAGGACCCTCAATTACCCATGTGTGGAAGATCTCACTTGTGTCTATGGCATTATCTTCATATCCGAATTCATTGCAAAGGTCGGCAGCCTCATTTCTGGGATAACCTGTAACGATTCTGTCTACAAGTGTGCTTGTAAAGATATTTGCCTCTTCGATCCACTTAACAAAGTCATCACCCAAAGCCCAATCTTTAGCGTGCTGAATTACATATTTCTTTAAAGTCTTGCCGTTATCGTCGATAAGTTCCACGGGAAGGAAAACAAGTCCCTTATCTGCGGCACCGTTGAAAGCTTTAAATCTCTGATATAAGAAGTTTGTGATCTTTGCGGGGAAGGAATCCTGAGGCTTGTCTGTTACATAATCCTCATCTTTCCATGCAATACCTGCCTCGGTAGTATTTGAAACAACATACTTAAGCTCGGGGTTTTCCGCACACTTGTTATATTCGGCAAGGTCTACGTAAGGGTTGATGCATCTGTTTACACAAGAAATAAGTGTTTTCTTAACAACCTTTTTTCCGTCCTCATTTCCTCTTGCAATAAGAGTATAAAGGCCTTCCTGCTCGTTGAGAACATTTCTTAAAAAGTCTCCGCCCGCTATAGGCTGAACAAGAGTTACACCGCCTTCAAAAAGGCCCTGTGCATTTATTGTGTTGAACATATAGTCAACGAATGCGCGAAGAAAATTACCCTCGCCAAACTGAATGATTTTTTCGGGAAGCACTTTCTTAACACCGATCTCAAGATCATCGTTAAACTTGAAATCACTGTTTAAAAGCTCTCTGTTTAATTTTTTTAAATCTCCCATGGGAATTTACCTCCATTGTTGTTATTATGGCACTGCAGAAAGCAAGATCAGCTTTCAAAGGTGTCTTTATGTAAAATCGTTCCCGCTTGCCAAAGGGCAAAAAACGGCAACATAAGATGTGCAACCGTGTAGTAAGTGTTGCACACAAATTTACTTATAAAACATAATACTATATTTGCAAAAAAAAATCAACCGAAAATCACAAATATATTACAAATTTTTCATTCTTGTTACCACCCAAAACAAAAAATTGTTATATCCAACTCCATTTGACTTTTTTTTATACATATATTATAATCTTTGAAAATATCGTACTTCAAGGACAGACCTATATGAGTGACTTTCACATATATAATGTTGTTGCCTGTTTATGCTCGTTAATAATAAGATCCTGCTCCGAAGATTTCTTTGTTAAATACAGCTGTGTTTCTCATGGCGAGCTTAAAAGAGGCCTGCAAATAATAAAAAATAATATTCCCCTGCTTTTTGATGGCAAAAAAATAATAAAGCTTAAAAAAGAGCAAATTCAAGAACAGCTTATAAACGCTCTGGAACAGCTTATAGATGACCTTGCCGATGATAAAGACTATTATTGCCTTATGACCCTTGCCACGGTTTTGGATGAGGCTCTTTCGGATATGCTGCTTGATGAGATAGAGTACTTTCAAAAAGACAGTTTTACCACCGTTCTGAACACCAACAGAGAAACGGTGGGCATAGGTCTTCTTCCCCGTTGCTCCTGTGTATGGGAAAGGAAGATGAGGCTTTCTCATTGCTACAACCGCATGGATAATTTCATGTATAATTTTCTGATAATGGAAAATACTATTTTGGGAGAGCTTATAGACAAGCACATTTTTTTAAGCGAGGATGTTTTTCCCAATTTCAAAGAAAAACATTCGTTAAAAATCGCCGCTTCTCCTCTCTGTCTTGAAAGACCCTTCAAATTTGTATATTTCAGCGACGACAAGGTGCAATATGTGTCGGTGGAGTATTTTGATGAGGAAAACAAAGCCGTAAACGAACTTATATGGAAAAAAATACTTATCTCCGCAAAGAAAAAATGTGACATAGTCGTATTTCCCGAGGTTATGGGAAACAAGGATACGGAAAACTTCATAATAAACAAAATTAAGGCTCTGCCCGAAAATGAACAAAACCGTCTCCCTTCATTTATAGTGTTGCCTTCCTTCTTCAGTGAAAAAAGCAATACCGTAACGGTAATAGACAAATGGGGAAGGATAATAGCCAAACAAAAAAAACAAAATCCTTTCAGGGAAATTATCGGTTCAAACAGTTATCTTGAACAGATAACGCCTTCTCTTGTGGTAAACATATTCCACTATGAGGGTATAGGAAGGATAGCGGTTCTTATCTGTAAAGACTTCTTGACCACAAAATATTTGGAACAGCTTATGCGTTGTTTTAAGCTTACACTAATAATAGTACCTTCATTTTCCACGGGCTCATACGACTTTGTACAATCATTTGACATTTGTGCCCACGATGATTGCAACGTTGTTTGGATAAACACATGTGCCGCCCTTGAACCGGGAAAAGAAGAAAACTTTGAGCATATAGGTTATGTCAGAAAAAGAATAGGAAAATATGACGACAAAAACCAAAAACTCTGTGAAATGTCGTCCTGTCCCGGCTTTAAAGATAAAAAATGTAACAGAGATTGTTTGTTTTTCGAAAAAATAACCGAGGTGTGACCTACTACAACGAAATATATCCGAAAGGAGACAAAACAATGATAAAAAAATTTATAAAACAAATAATTGCAGGCGGTCTAGTCTTTGCAATTATAAACGGTGTTGTGCCTTTTGAGCCGATAAACAGTGTACTTTCCGTTACGGCACAGGCTGAGGAAAGTACGGTATCATTTGATGCACTTTCCGGTACACTGACATTGCGAGGAAACGTAGATCTTGCACAGGTACAGGCATACAGATTCAATTCGGGGGTCAAAATGGTAATTGCGGCTGAAGGAACGGTTCTTCCGGCAAGCTGTAACAGAATGTTCTATCGTTTCGAGGCAAACACCATAAATCTGTTAAATGCCGACACATCGCAGGTAACAGATATGTTTGGAATGTTTGAAAACTGCCCCAAGCTCGAAAAACTTAGAATAAGCAATTTTAATACTTCTAATGTCACGCATATGGGATCTATGTTTTACGGCTGTTCTTCTCTTACTTCCCTTGATGTAAGCTCATTTGATACATCTAAAGTAACTGATATGTATTATATGTTTTCCGATTGTGCCAAAATAACATCTTTTGATTTAAAAAACTTTAATACTTCGGCTGTAAAACAGATGCATAATATGTTTAACGGCTGTACAAGCCTTGAGTCTGTTGATCTTAGCAGCTTTGATACATCAAATGTTACCACAATGGCACATATGTTTGATAATTGTACCGGGTTGAGCGAACTTGATTTGAGAAGTTTTGATACATCCAAGCTCGAAAAATGCAATTCAATGTTTGAGAATTCATCAACGCTTAAAACAATTTATGTAAGTGATAAATGGGATATGTCCGGTGTTACGACATCAAGCCAAATGTTTTTGAACTGTACAAGCCTTAAAGGCGGTAACGGCACAACTTACGATTCGTCACAAATCACAGCCAAATATGCTTGCATTGACACGGCAGACTCTCCCGGCTATTTATCGCAATGGTTCTCGGCGGTTTTTGATGAAGATACCGACACGTTGACATTAAGAGGAAATGTTGTGCTTAATGAAGTAACGGCATATTCAAGAAATGCCAATGTTAAAAAGGTTGTGGCTGAGGCAGGAACCGTACTGCCCGAAAACTGTGCGGAAATGTTCGGAGATTTCTATTATACCGAAACTATCGACCTTTCCAAAGCCAATACATCCTCTGTCAAAAATATGTATGGAATGTTCAAAGAGTGCCGAGCCCTTGAAAACTTTGACATAAGCGGTTTTAATACTTCAAATGTAACGAAAATGTCTGCACTGTTTTTTAATTGTAAACTACTTACGACCATTGATTTGAAGAATTTTGACACATCAAATGTCGAAGATATGAGAGGAATGTTCCAATACTGCGATTCATTGACAGAGCTTGATCTGAGCGGCTTTGATACTTCAAAAGTCACAGACATGTCCGGTATGTTTAACGAATGCAAATCACTTACCTCACTTGACCTAAGTAATTTTGATACATCCAATGTCACAAGTATGACAAATTTGTTTTGGGAATGTGAAAAACTTGAATCAGTTGACTTAAGCAGTTTTGACACTTCCAAAATAACAAAACTGGATTATATGTTTTACAAATGTTCCGAACTGACCGTGCTTGATTTGAGCAGTTTTGATACATCATCAATTGAAAGTTCACGTTCGGCCTTTGAGGGTGATTCAAAACTTACAACCGTTTATGTAGGTGACGGTTGGGATATGTCAAATGTAAGCTCGTCATCAAAAATGTTCTCGGATTGTAAAAACATTGTCGGCGGCAACGGCACAACATACCATTCGGGGCATGTAAATGCGGCATATGCACGCATTGATACCACCGAAACTCCGGGTTATTTAACAAATATAATGTGCGGCGTTGTTTTTGATGCGGGCGATTACCCAAACCCGCCCGAAACGCAGACGGTCAGAATAGGAGAAAAAGCGAAAATTCCCTCTGTTTCCGATGAATACCAAGGAAAATTTTTAAGCGGTTGGTATACGGATAGCGAATATACGGAGAAATTTGATTTTGACACGCCGATAACAAATGATATTGTACTTTACGCAAAATGGGATGAGGTGGTAAACACAATAAGCTCCAATTTGCCGTCAGGCTCAACATACACAGTATATTACGGTGACGATATAAAATTATCAACTTCCAACAGCAGCAGTCAATATTCATACAGCTGGATGGTTAAAGTTGACGGCGTTACGGTGGTTTCCGCTCCTTCACAAAAAAATGTTGAATTCAATACAAAATTATTGACTGTAGGAAAAACAGCCGAAGTTACATGGATCAAAGCGATCGCAGGTACGGCGGGAAAAGCAACCGCACATTATTATTATCTGAATGTTATATATAAACAGGGAGATATTAACGGCGACGGTGTTATCGATAGCGAAGATGCGGCAAAACTGTTAAAGCATATAAGCGGTGCGGATATACTTGACAGCGAAGTCCTTAAACGTGCAGATACGGACTATAACGGTGAAATAGATGTGCGTGATGTGGTTGGTATTATAAAAAAAGCATAAAACTTTTGGGCAAGGTTATAGACACCTTGCCCTTTTCAATGTTTATTATTGACATCTATCTTGCATCTGTATATTGATACTGTTTAACAAAACCGAAAGAATACTATTGCAAATAAAACAATTATGATATATAATATAGTTAAGAATAAAGCTAATAATAAAGCGTTTGAGAGGGTACGATATGGCTATAAACAGGGAACACAAAGACAGACTTTTCAGAGCCATCTTTGGAAGAGAAGAACATAAAAGTTGGACATTGAGTTTATACAACGCGATAAATAATTCCGACTACACTAATCCCGATGATATTCAGCTTACAGTAATAGAAGATGTATGGAACCACTGATTAATTAATCATTCGCATATTTGGCTAATGTTTCCGCATACTGTGTCAAAGCCCCTCAACATAGCTATGGCTATGCCCTCGGGTCTTTTCCTTGTCTGCGAAAACATTACCTCAAATCTGCTTCAAGTGAATTAATCAGTGGTTCCTTATCTAT
>DFJD01000119.1:4030-17594 GCA_002372875.1 Clostridiales bacterium UBA3680 | reverse complement strand
AGGGTACGGTAGTGTAAAAATCAAACGGTCGTTCTTATGAAGAACATATACCGATCGTCAATGATATTCGTATTCCGCAGAAATAAATTTCTGCTACATACTCATAACCAACGGAATTGCAAGCAATTCCAAATTCAGTGGGAGCTTGGACATTGCAACACAAAGATAGATGAGGACCGGCTTTGCCGGGCTTTTGCGCAGCAAAAGTGCTGACACACTGAATTTTAAGTAAGCACCCCGCTTTAGAAGCGGGGTGCTTACTTAGTTTGTTAAATCATTGATTATCTTTGCTTTCGTCGCTCGTTTTTTCGCTGTCCTTATTTTCGCCGTCTTTGTTTTCGGGTTCCGTCTTTTCCTCTTCCGTTTTTTCATCGGGACGGTATTTTTTTAGTATTTCCATAAATTGGTCGCCTGTAATGGTTTCCTTTTCGTAAAGATATTGACTTATCTCTATGAGGGCATCATAATTGTCTTTTAATATCTGTTTTGCCCTTTGGTGACAGCTGCGTATTACTTCAAGAACCTCCGCGTCAAGTTTTGCCACGGTTTGAGAACCTACATTGTACGCCTTTCGGGCATCTAAGTAGCGGTTTTCCACGGATGCGAGTGCCATCATATCGAAGGTATCGCTCATTCCGTAAATGCTTATCATATTTCTTGCAAGCTCGCTTGCCTTTTCTATATCGTTTGAAGCTCCCGTGGTAATTTTGTTGAAAACCACTTCCTCGGCGCTTCTTCCTGCAAGAAGGGTAACTATACGCGACAGTATTTCGTCTTTACTCATCAGGTACCTTTCTTCTTCGGGAACTTGAAGAGTATATCCCAGGGCGCCCATCGTTCTGGGAATTATGGTTATTTTCTGCACGGGCTGGGAGTTTTTCTCAATGGCGGCTGCAAGAGCGTGACCGACTTCGTGAGTGGCAACAATTCTCTTTTCCTCGTCATTCATTATCCTGTCTTTCTTTTCCTTACCTGCAATAACCACTTCCACCGATTCCATAAGGTCTTCCTGAGTGACTTTTTCTCTGCCCATTCTTACGGCTCTTAGGGCACCCTCGTTTATGATGTTGGCAAGGTCTGCACCCGTTCCGCCGCTTGTGGCAAGGGCGATCTTTTCAAGGTCGATGTCATCATCCATGGCAACGTCCTTTGCATGGACCTTCAAAATATCTATTCTTCCTTTAAGGTCGGGAGCTTCCACTATAACTCTTCTGTCAAAGCGGCCCGGTCTTAAAAGTGCCTTATCGAGAACTTCGGGTCTGTTTGTGGCGGCAAGTATTACAACGCCCTTGGAAGAATCGAAACCGTCCATTTCGCTTAACAGCTGGTTAAGTGTTTGGTCGTTGGTGCCAAGGGTGTTGTCTCTTTTATGACCTACGGCATCAAGCTCATCTATAAACACTATACAGGGAGCATTTTCATTTGCCTCTTTAAAAAGCTCTCTTACTCTTGAGGCACCCACACCTACGAACATTTCCTCGAAATCGGAGCCGGAAAGTGACATAAATGTGACACCCGCCTCACCTGCAACAGCTTTTGCAAGCAGCGTTTTACCGGTACCCGGAGGTCCCACAAGAAGGGCGCCTTTAGGCTGCTTTGCACCTATCTTCACATATTTTTCGGGGTTGTGCAGATAGTCGATTATTTCCACAAGAGATTCTTTTGCCTCTTCCTCACCTGCAACATCGGCGAAGGTAACACCCGTTTCCTTTTGCATATATACTTTGGCATTGGATTTTCCGATTGCGCCTATTCCGCCCGCTCCTCCTATCATTCTGCCAAGAAATCTGGTAAAAAGCGAGAATATAAGGAACATTATGAGTATTGGAAGCACCCATGATACAAAAAAGGAAACTATGGGAGAATTGTACTGTATGGGGGAATAAAACTCCACATCTTTTTCCTTTAAAAGCTTTACAAGCTCATCATCTTGCACATATCCGGTAGAATATTCCTTTGCAAAATCGGGAAGCTTTTTATCATCGGCGGTCAGCTTTTCACTGTTGGGAGTAACTATAAGTCTGTCCGCTCTAAACTCTACCTTTGAAATTTTATCATCTTCCACCATTTTTATAAACTCGCTGTAATCAAGCTCGGTGTGCCTTCTTGAATCGTTTATATCGCTGATGGCGTTGAACAGAAGCGTTAACGCAAGAGAAAAGGCGAGCACGGTAAGAAACAGCCTTCCGTCACTGCCGGGCTTTCCTTTTGCGTCGGGTTTTTCTTTTTCCAAATCTTTTTCCATCTATATGCCCCTTTCGTTTTGTTGTTTCCTTAGTTTTACAAGTGTTTTTGAGTTGTCTCAACTTACTATTTTACCACAATAATTTTTTATTGACAACAATATTTATTTAATTTATAATAATCAAATGTTTTTATACTGATTATCCGTTGAAACATGGGGTAGTTATTGTCAGATTTTTTCGTCAATACAATGAAAAGACTCGATGCCAATGCTTTAGTGCATTGGTGAGAGGCTTTGAAACAGTAGTGGCGGAAAAAGCGGCAATAAATGCTATGATTTCAAGTATTTGGAGGTAAAATGAGCGAACAGGTTTCCAAGGAAAATAAAATGGCGGTAATGCCCGTCAATAAGCTTCTTATTTCCATGGCACTGCCTATGATAATTTCAATGATAGTGCAGGCAATGTATAACATAGTGGACAGTGTTTTCGTATCCAAACTCAGTGAGAATGCCCTCACTGCCGTTTCTCTTGCCTTTCCCATGCAAAGTTTTATGCTTTCTATGGGTATCGGTATAGGTGTGGGTATGAATGCCATGCTTTCAAGATGTCTCGGGGCAAAAGATAAAGAGGGTGTTAAAAGTGCCGCGCTGAACGGACTTTTTCTTATTGCCATTGTTTACATATTATTTATTTTTATCGGACTTTTTCTTACAAGACCCTTCATGGAGTCGCAAACAAATGATGTGGAAATACTCGGTTACGGCTGTGATTATCTTAGAATAGTATGTTTATGTTCCTTCGGCTTTTTCATACAGATGAGCTTTGAAAGATTGCTTCAATCCACGGGAAAAACGACATACACCATGATAACACAAAGCATAGGTGCGGTCGTAAACATTATACTCGATCCCGTATTCATTTTCGGCGTTCCCGCACTTGGTATCCCCAAAATGGCAACGGCAGGTGCCGCTATAGCCACGGTAATAGGGCAGTGTATCGCGGGTGTGCTTGCCATATTTTTCAATCTCACCCAAAATCACGAGATACACTTTGACTTCAAGGGATTTAAGCCTAATCCCAAAACCATAGGAACAATACTTTCAGTAGGTGTTCCTTCCATAATAATGTCATCTGTGGGTTCTGTCATGGTGTACGGAATAAACAAGATACTAATGGGCTTCACCTCAACGGCAACGGCTGTGTTCGGTGTTTACTTCAAGCTTCAAAGCTTCGTATTTATGCCCGTGTTCGGTCTTAACAACGGTATGGTGCCCATTATCGCCTTCAGCTACGGTGCCCACCTTAAAGACAGGCTCAAGCAGACCATAAAGCTAAGTACCATATATGCCGTTTTGATAATGCTTATCGGTTTGGCGGTCATGCAGCTGTTTCCCGACAAAATGCTTGCAATATTCAATGCTTCGGAGGAGATGCTTAAAATAGGCGTTCCCGCTTTGAGGATCATAAGTCTTCACTTTATTTTCGCCGGAGCGAGCATTGTTGCCCTTTCCACTCTTCAAGCTTTAGGTCACGGCATAAAGAGTATGATCGTTTCCCTTACAAGACAGATAGCGTTCCTTCTTCCCTCGGCATATCTGCTCTCGCTTACGGGTGTTTTGGATAATGTATGGTATTGCTTTATAATAGCCGAAATTGCCAGTTTGTTCCTTTCTCAGTTCTTCCTGAGAAGTATATTCAAAAATGTTGTCGATAAGCTGTAAGTAAATATGATTTTAGTATAATATGCAATTAAACGAAAAGGGGCTATGAAGATCTGATATGTACCCTCATTACTGAGTGTCCAGTAAAGAGGGTACATATCAAAAAAGCTTTCACACACTTACAAACTCTAAAAATTTGACGGTGAACGATTTGTTCACCGTCTTATATAAAATTATAAAAACTGTATTTTATATATCACAGAAAGCTTAATGTGTTAATTTTAAATTTACAGAAAATTTAGGATAATCCCTCACTTTTTTATAAATCTAACTATTGCGCCATATTTATTGGCTCTTTCTAGTTTTTCTAATATCTCACTGTAATGAAACTTAGTATATATAATAATTTCAAAATTGTGGTTAACACATATAAACCAATTCATTAAAGTGTCAAATATGATTATTTCATCTAATTCCCAATAATACTCTATTAATAAATTAATTAAAGAATCTTTTTCTGTTTTTATCATTAATTCGTCATTTGTATTATTGACAGAACAATCTGTATCTATTGATAAAATTATAATATTACCGGATACAATTGATATTATATCATTAATGTGATTCTTATAAAAATCGTCATCCGGTTTAAGCTTTGCAATTATAACTTTGTCATTAATTTTTAAGTCAGTCCAAAAATAGTGTAAAGATGTCAGGTTTGAAAATTTGTTTAAAAAAAGTTTAGTTAATTCATTTTTATTATCAGATGAGAGTAAACTAAATTTTTTTGTAACTATAAATTGTATGAAATCATTCAGCAATTATTAACCCTCCCAAAACAGATGAACACGAAATTTTCTTTTTTTACTATACAGGTTAATATGTTTAATTGTTTCTTTACTATCACATATTATATGTTCATCAAAATGCCATCCTTCTGCTGACCTATGACCGGCAACTTCTTTTCTTGTGATTTCGTTTGTGCTTACCGCTGTTCTGTTGCCGTTGAAGTCATATTCATAAGTTTGGATAGTTACACCGTTTCCGGCTGTAATTTTTGACTTTACAAGCCGATTTTCACTGTCATAAGTGTAGACTTTTTCAGCTTCTCCACCTGTTTCGCCTGCAAGATTTCCGTTATCATCGTAGATGTAAACTTCATTGCCCACCTGTGTTAAGCGATCGTTCTTATCATAAGTATAATCTATTTCCGTGCCGGTTGCAACTTTTTTATACGATTTCCTCTTATATGTACGAAAAGCGGAGAATATAGACATTATCTATTTCTCCGCTTAATTTGTTTGATATTCGGTTTTAAATTAGTAAATCAGGTTTAAACCGCTCAAACAGCGGTCGTGACACAGAACCGTCACCCGTCCAACACTTGTCACGGCTGTCACACTGATGCCACAGGCGAGCGTGACAGCGGAAAGCCTTTTACAGAGTGGGATTGATAACTGCTGTCACGTTTGTCACGCTGTCACGCATTACCAATTCTGTCATTGGGCTTATTGCTGCTTGTACCTACATCTGAAATAGGCGAATCCGGGTCGAAAATCGGGGATTTTTCGCGCTGTGCGCCGTTCAAAACAAGCGGGTAATGTATTACCCTACCCACATATCAAAAGCGGCTCAGAGCGCTTTTTTCGTTCGGTCTGCACCGAGGGGTGAAGGAGGGCGTTCACGCTATGGACACCCTCGTATGGGGGTAAAGGTTCGCTGCTTTATAAATTACTTTTGCTTTCCTTTTATGCAACAGTATTATCAAGCCTGTTTCTGCTTGGCTTTCCGGCAAAACATATATTCACCTTGATTTTTTAAACTTTTTATAAAAACTATTGACAAATATATTCCTATATGGTATAATATTGATACGAATTAAAATGCAGTTGTACTGCGAAAGGAAGTATTATTATGAAAAAGATAACAATTGCAAATGCTCCGGTTTACACTTCACCCAATTCTATGACCTTGATTTGTACGGAAAAGCCTGACGGAACAACTAATCTCGCCACTCTCGCGTTCTGGACTTACGCTTCGACAAATCCGGGCAAAATAATGTTTGCGCTGAATAAGGGCGCGTATAGCCTCAATCTCCTCGCCGAGAAAAAAGAGCTTATTCTTGCGATACCCGGCACTGAAATTGCGGGAGCACTTATCGGCTGCGGAACCTGCTCCGGTAAGGATACTGACAAAATTGCCAAATGCGGGCTTACAATGCAGGATGTTGAAGGTACTTCAATAAAAGCGCCCATACCTTGCAGGCTGCTCATACACGCAATTGTTGCTCAGACATTTGATGCAGACGACCATATAGTGCATCTTTGTGATGTCAAAGGTGTGTTTGCTGACGAGACCGTTGACGCGGTTTACGGTTGGAACGGCTACGCGGAGTTTGCAGCTGCACAGAAAAAGTAAAGGAGGAAAAGGCAGTCGTTCCCGCGGCTGCCTTGATCATTATGAAAGAACAAGGTGGTTTTCTTATTTCACAGATAAAGCAGATCGGCGGCAGAATATTTGAACAGATACTTGCCAAAAAGAACATTGACGCTTTCAATGGCGCGCAAGGGCGTATTCTTTATGTATTGTGGCAGGGTGACGGTATCCCGATAAATGAAATATCGCATCAGACCGGTCTTGCAGTCACATCTCTCACGAGCATGATCGACAGAATGGAAGCTGCGGGACTTATCTATCGTGACCGCGGCGACAGCGACCGCAGAAAGATATTGATATACCTTACAGATAACGCCAAAACACTTGAAAAAGATTATGATCAGGTGACAAAGGAAATAAGCGGCATATACTATAAGGATTTCACAAAAGACGAAGTAAAGCAGTTTGAGAGTTATCTGCATCGCATCCTTAAAAATCTGGAGGAATATGAAAAATGAGCGTTTGCATAAAGTCTTTGATACAAAACCTTAATATCGTGATCGGCTGCACAATAGGCTGCGGCTATTGCTATGCGAGAAATAATGTAAAGCGCTTTCATACCATTGACGATTTTGAGAAGCCGGAGTTCTTTGAAAATAAACTTCGGATAATGGATAAACCCTGTCCGCATAATTTCCTGCTGACGGGTATGAGTGACCTTGCGGGCTGGAGTTCTGAGTGGCAGGAGCAGGTGTTTGAAATGATAAGCCGGAATCCACAGCATCAGTTTTTGTTTTTAACAAAGCGTCCCGATCTTCTCGATATAAAAACAGACCTTGAAAACGCTTGGTTCGGTGTCACTGTAACAAGAAAAGAGGAATTGTGGCGTATTGACGCACTTCGGGAAAATGTAAAAGCAAAGCATTATCACGCTACCTTTGAGCCGCTTTTCAACGATCCGGAGCAGGTCAATCTCAGAGGCATTGACTGGATAGTAGTGGGTACTATGACCGGAGCGTGCTGCAAAAAGATACATACCGAACCGGAATGGGCAGTTTCTTTGACTGAGCAGGCTCATTCTCTCAGCATACCCGTCTTTATGAAGGAAGATCTTTCGCCGATAATGGGCGATATGAATATGGTGCAGGAATTACCCGAAGCTTTCGGCAGGGTACTGGAGGAACAGAGAAAATGGCACAAATAACATCAGATAACATTATCATAGGAGACAGTGAGACAAAAAACATAATGACGAAATCAAACCTGCCTGTAGGCGGCTATTCGGTAAATCCGTATGTGGGCTGCACGCACGCCTGCAAGTATTGCTATGCCTCGTTTATGAAGCGTTTTACCGGACATACAGAAGAATGGGGAACCTTTCTCGATGTGAAGCATTGGGGGAAGATCAATAATCCGGCGAAGTATGCAGGTCAGCGTGTTGTTATCGGTTCCGTGACAGACGGTTACATTCCGCAGGAGGAACAATTTCGAAATACACGGAAGTTGTTGGAACAGCTCATTGGTAGCGGTGCGGATATACTTATCTGTACAAAATCCGACCTTGTTGTAAGGGATATTGACTTGCTCAAAGAACTCGGACAAGTCACAGTCTCGTGGTCAATAAACACCCTTGACGAACAGTTCAGAAGCGATATGGACAATGCTGTCAGTATCGAACGGCGAATAGCTGCTATGAAAAAGGTCTATGATGCAGGTATCAGAACGGTATGCTTTGTATCGCCGGTGTTCCCCGGTATCACTGACTTTGAGAAGATCTTTGAGCGCGTAAGAGAACAATGTGACCTGTTCTGGCTTGAAAATCTTAATTTGCGCGGTGGATTCAAGAAAACGATCATAGACTATATCGCTGAAAAACGCCCCGAGCTGATACCACTTTATGAGCGGATCTACAATAAGCACGACCGCAGTTATTTTGAGGAGCTGGAGAAAAAGGCTGAACAAATGGCTGAAAAGTATGATTGTCAGTTTGTGGATAACGAAATGCCGTATGGCAGAGTTCCAAAAGGTCACCCGGTAATTGTTGATTACTTTTATCACGAGGAAATACGCGGATCTGATAATACTGGCAAGCGTAACAAGTAAGCTCGAAAATACATTTATAGAAAATTCCCCTCAACTTGCGTCAAGGGGATTGGGTTGAATTGAATTTACTCGATAGGCTGTGACAGTTCCGCCGCGATCAGAGCACCGAGCCTGAATCCGCACTCGAAGTCAGCTTCGCACTCTAACTGTGCTTCGATGTGGAGTACATCGGTATATGTGTCCAGCAGCTCCTTGCAGTCGGGGAACTGTTCAAGCAGCTTGTTCTCGGTGGAGCATATCAGCTCGCGGTTCTCAATGTATCGCTTGGTAGCGGGTGCAGGCTTTTCGGCGGGGTTGATCTCACCGTAGTAGAGCTTGTTAAGTATGTTGTTCATCTGTTAATCCTCCAAAATATTATGTTGATTGTATAACAGATGTGCGCCTAATTTGGGTCGTTATTTGGTCGTTATTTTTACAAAAGTATGCTTCAAGTGACCGCAAGATGCTAAATGTACGGTGCTGTGAAACCGCATTATAAGCGACTTTCCTTGAATTTGCCAAAAGACGCAAAAAGCTCAAAGGTCAATTCAAGTTCAGTAATTACTATGGTTCCATCTGAATTAGTGAAATTAGTGTCGATAAACAAAGGTTTTCTTTTCATTATTACCTTACTTCTTCATAGCCCCTTTTTACAATATCTTTTCCATATATGTTTTTTGCGGTACCATTCCCATTTTTTTGTAAAAGCCTTCCGCACTGTCATTTCCGTTCCATACATTAAGGGTAACGTTATAACAGCCGCTTTTTTTTGCAAAGTCAAGCACATGCTCGTAAAGCATATTTCCTATATGTTTGCCTCGCATGCTTTCATCAACACACAAATCGTCTATATAAAGAGTTTTTCTGTCCTTTAAAAGTACGTCATCTTTCACCGTTTCAAAAATGCAAAAGGCATAGCCCAAAATCTGCCTCTCATCGATATACACAAATATGGGGGTATCCTCACTGTTTATTATTTCCTCAAGTTCCTTGTCGGTGTATTTTTTTGCATCTTTTTTGAAAATATCGGGTCTTATTTTGCGGTGTATTTCCTCCACCTGCATCAAAAGTTTGTTGATACCTTCAATATCCTCTTTCTTTGCTCTTCTTATCATATATAGCCTCCCTTTTTTGCAAGTGTGTAAAGGGTGGGCGTTACGGAATATTTTGCCAATATTTCTTCAAGTTCACGCAGTTTTTCCGCATTTTGCCCCTTATCGTTTTTTACGGAACGAAGCATTATATTCTTTGGTGTATGCTCGGTATCTATAAATTCCACAACATCTGTTTTGTAGCCGCAAAGTTCAATTATCCTTGCCCTTATCGAATCGGTCAGAAGGGCGGAAAATCTCTCTTTAAGTATGCCGTGACCAAGCATAAGGGGAAAGGCTTTTTTGTCTATCTGTTTAAATATTTCGTGTTGACAGCAGGGCACATTCATCATGACCTTGCAACCCCACCTTATACCGTGATATATTGCGTAATCCGTAGCTGTGTCGCAGGCGTGAAGGGAGATTATCATGGAAATGTTTCCGCTTTCGTTGTTCACGTTTTCTATGTTGTCACAGTAGAATTTAAGTCTGTCAAAGCCGCAGTTTTCCGCAATTTTGTTGCAGTTTTCCACCACCTGCTCTTTAAGGTCGTAGCCGCGGATAAAAACATTCTTGTTTTTTACCGTGTTAAAATAGTGGTAAACAGCAAATGTAAGGTAGCTTTTGCCGCAGCCCATATCTATTATAACGGAGTTTTCGGGAACGTTGCTTTCAATGTCGGCAAGCATTTCAAGAAACTTGTTTATCTGCCTGAATTTTTTTTGCATGTGGCTCAAAACGATGCCGTCTTTGTCTGTAAGCCCAACATGATATGCCCAGGAGACATATTCCCCGTTTTTGAGAATGTGATTTTTTTCCCTGTTGTGTCCTTTAATGTCGGATACGGTACCTTTTTTTATTTTAAGCAGGGTGAAATTGTGCTTTTTGTTCATCAAAAGGGTGATGTTGTTTTCACCGAAAATATTGCACTGCTTAAAGCCGAGTTCCATTGTTCGGATCAGCTCTTTTGCAAGCTCATCTTCCGAAATGATCTTATGGGTGACCTTATTTTCGGTATAAAATGAAAACTTATAGCTAAGCTCCTCTTTGCCTTCAAAGGCTTCGGCAGTCACCTTTATGTATGGTGTGTCGCCGTTTATTTTGTTGCTTATTACCGCCGAACGGGTGTTGATAAGAACGGCGGTAAGCTTTTCGGTTATCTGTACGCTGTTTAACATATTAAAAACCCTGTCTTTTAAGCCAGTTTACATACAAATCGAACCACTGCTTTGTACCCTCTATATCCGTGGCAAGGTCGCAGCCGTGCCTTCCGTTCGGGAAGAGATGAAGCTCGAAGGGTATGTTCTTTTCTTTAAGAGATTTTGCCATTACAAGGGAGTTTATGCAGTTTACGCTCTTATCTTCAAAGCTGTGCCAAAGAAAGACAGGAGGCATATCCTCTCTTACGTTTTTTTCGCATGAAAAATGTTCGGCAAGTTCCGATTTTCTTTTTTCGTCATTTCCGAAAAAGCAGGATAGGGAACCTGCGTGCATTATATTCTCATCGGTAAAGGAAATAACGGGGTAGCAAAGACCTAAGGCATCGGGGCGGAAACTCTCTTCGTCAATGTCATTGTATCGGTCGAAATGCTCCGTGTATGTGCAGGCAAGATGGGCGCCTGCGGAAAAGCCCATTATGCCGAGTTTGTTTATACGATATTTTTCCGCGTTTTTTCGTATGTGGGAAAAAGCCTTTTTCACATCGTAAAAATTGACGGGAAAGGCATAGGGGAAAACTCTGTAATAGAGTACGAAGGCGGAAATTCCGTTTTCGCCCAGTTTTTTTGCTATGTTTTCTCCCTCATGGTCGGCAAGATGATTGTAGCCGCCTCCCGGAAGAATAAGCATGCAGGAATGTTCCCCTTTTTCTGAGGCGGGGAAAAAATCCAGCACGGGCAGTCCGCTGTTGTTTCCCTCGTTATATTTTTCTTCATAGCCGTAGGGCGCCTCGCCCCAAAAATCTATATTTCTCATTTTATCCTCTCAAGCAGTAATTATTTCCACTCCCGTTTCGGTCACAAGCAGGGTATGCTCCCACTGAGCGGAAAGTGAACCGTCGGCTGTAAGCACCGTCCAGCCGTCATCGGCTATTTTGACATTGTATGTTCCGGCATTTATCATAGGCTCTACCGTAAGCATCATACCGGGAACAAGTATCATTGTTTTATCATCTGTTCTGTAGTGGTTTACCATGGGGTCTCCGTGAAAAACAAGACCTACTCCGTGTCCGCAAAGGGCACGAACAACTCCGTAGTTGTATTTGTCGGCAATGTCGTTTATAACGTTTCCTATCTCGCCTACGGGCATATAGGGCTTAATGCAGGCGATACCCTCGTCCATGCACTTTTTTGTTACTTCCGTAAGCTGTCTTGCCTCGTCGCTTACATTTCCTATCATATACATTCTGCTCATGTCGGAAAAATAACCGTTGAGCTTTGTGGTAACATCAACATTTATAATGTCACCGTCTTTAAGTATATCTTTTTTGTTGGGAATACCGTGACAAACAACGTTGTTAATAGAAGTACAGCAGCTCTTCGGAAAGCCCTCGTAGCCAAGGTCTGCCGATTCGGCACCGAAGTCGGCGGTGACCTTTTCCACCACATCGTTTATCTGATCTGTGGAAACTCCTTCTTTTATAAAGCTGTCAAGTTCATCCATTATCGCAACGGAAACTCTTGAACACTTTTTAACTCCTTCTATCTGCTCGGGGGAGAGAATAAGCTCTTTGTAGGGCAGAGGGTAGCCCTCGGCAATAAAGGGCATAAGTTTTTCCTCGTCGAGCCTTTCGTGGCATACCTTATATTTTTTTCCGCTGCCGCACCAGCATCTGTCATTTCTTCCGATATTAAACATTTTAAAATCTCCTTATAATGTGTTTCAATACGCGCATGTGGTTACCCAATGCACACCGCCTTACAGTATATCATAATTTTTCCGAAAAGTGAAATATTTTTGATTGGTACTTAAAAAATATTTGTTTAAGCTATTGACAAAACAAAAATGATGTGGTATCCTACAATAAAGTTAGCACTCAACTATTTAGAGTGCTAACAATACGAGGCAGGTGATAAAATTGCTACTCAATGACAGAAAACTGAAAATACTTGAAGCAATAATTACCGATTATATCGAAAATGCGGAACCCATCGGTTCAAGGACCATTGCCAAAAAATATAATCTGGGAATATCACCGGCAACCATCAGAAACGAAATGAGCGATCTGGAGGAGCTCGGGCTTATCGAACAGCCTCATACCTCCGCAGGAAGGATACCTTCCGATAAAGGTTACAGGCTCTATGTGGACAATATGATGCGTTCAAGAGAGCTTACCGGCGAGGAAACGGAATTTCTTAAAAATGCCATTTCGTTTAATGTCGGGCAGATAGACTATATCATGCAGCAAACGGCAAGAGCCTTGGCAATGCTTACAAACTACACCACCGTCATTACCGAGCCGACAAGCAAAAAGACCGTTCTTAAGAAGATACAGCTTGTTTCTCTTGATGAACAGTCGGTGGTTGCGGTAATTATAACCGAGGACAAAACCGTTAAAAACACGGTCATACGCTCAACCGATGTTCCCGAAGGTGACAGGCTCACGAAAATAAACGCTCGTATAAATTCCGTTATCACGGGTGTCGAGCTTGAAGCTATCGACAAAGATAATGTGGCAAGGCTCCTTACGGATTTTCCCGAAAACAGAGCCTTTGTGACCGAAGTGTTGAAGGTCGCTTTTAAAACGGTCAAAAGTTCCGAAAACTTGCGCCTTTACACAAGCGGTGCAAAAAATTTGCTGGGCTTTCCCGAATTTAGCGATATCGAGAAGGCGAAAGGCATTTTCAGAGCCCTTGACGAAAAGGATCTTCTCATAACCGTTCTCGGAGACGACAACGACTCACGAGACAGCGTGAAGATACAGATAGGCGATGAGAATAATATGGAGGAGCTTAAAAATTGCAGCATAGTAAAGGCCAATTACAAGGTGGGCAATTCCTCCTTCGGCAGAATAGGCATAATAGGGCCGACGAGAATGAATTATTCTCAAACGGTATCGGTGCTTAGCAGCATCATAAGAAGGATAAATCATATAATGGCTGACATGGAGGACGGTGATAACGATGAATAGCAAAAAGATAAAAGAAGAAACAAAACAGAAAGAAACAAA
>DFJD01000119.1:0-3968 GCA_002372875.1 Clostridiales bacterium UBA3680 | reverse complement strand
GAAACAAAACAGAAAGAAACAAAACGGGAAGAAACACAGCAAGAAGAAGTGCAGCAGGAAGCAGCCGAGCAAAACTCCAACGAGCAGACCGAGGAAAATGCTGAACAGACTCAGCCCGAACAAGACGAGGCTAAGGAGCAAACCGAAGAGGTTGACGAGCTGACAAAGGCAAAGGAAGAGGCAGCGGCAAACTTCGATAAATATCTCAGACTTCTTGCCGAATTTGATAATTTCAGAAAAAGGACCACACAGGAAAAGATCGAACGCTACTCCGACGGTGTAAGGGGTGCGGTTGAAAAGATACTTCCTGTAGCAGACAATTTCGAACGTGCCATAGATGCCTTTGAGGATAAGGAAAGTGCGATGTATGAGGGAATTGCCCTTATACAAAAGCAGCTTCTTGATGTTTTAAAGGGTCTCGGTGTTGAAGAGGTGCCGGGTGCCGGAGAACCCTTCGACCCCAATGTACATTCGGCGGTAATGCACATTGAAGACGAGAACTTTGAGGAAAATATCGTTGCGGAAGTTTTCCAAAAAGGATATAAATTAGGTGACAAAGTTATAAGACCGGCTATGGTCAAAGTAGCAAATTAATATAAAGGAGATCATATCATGGGAAAAATTATAGGTATTGACTTAGGAACAACAAACTCTTGTGTAGCCGTTATGGAAGGCGGAAAGCCCGTAGTTATCACAAACGCCGAGGGCGAGAGAACAACTCCCTCCATCGTTGCTTTTACAAAAAGCGGTGAAAGACTTGTGGGCGAAACCGCAAAAAGACAGGCTGTAACAAATGTTGACGGTACGGTGGCTTCAATAAAGCGTCACATGGGTGAGGATTACAAGGTAACAAACGACGGAAAGTCATTCTCCCCTCAGGAAATATCCGCTATGATCCTTGCAAAGCTTAAAAAGGATGCGGAAGCTCACATAGGTGAAGAAGTAAAAGAGGCTGTTATTACGGTTCCCGCTTACTTTACCGATGCACAAAGACAGGCAACAAAGGACGCAGGACGTATTGCGGGCCTTGATGTAAAGAGAATTATAAACGAGCCCACAGCCGCAGCTCTTGCCTACGGTCTTGAAAGCGACAAAGAGCAGAAGATACTTGTATACGATTTAGGCGGCGGTACATTCGATGTATCCATCATCGAAATTGGTGACGGCATTATAGAGGTTATCGCAACAAGCGGTAACAACAGATTAGGCGGAGACGACTTTGACAAGAGAGTTATGGACTACCTTGTAGGTGAGTTCAAGTCAAAGGAGGGCATCGACCTTTCCGCAGATAAGATGGCTATGCAGAGAATAAAGGAAGCAGCCGAAAAGGCTAAAAAGGAGCTTTCCTCCGCAACAACCACAAATATTAACCTTCCCTATATTACGGCTACGGCAGAGGGACCTAAGCATCTTGACGTGACACTTTCAAGAGCAAAATTTGATGAGCTCACTCACGACCTTGTAGATGCTACCCTCATACCCGTTCAGAATGCTCTCAAGGATGCGGGCTTAAGCGCAAGCGACCTTGACAAGGTGCTTCTTGTAGGTGGTTCCACAAGAATTCCCGCCGTACAGGACGAAGTTAAGAAGATAACGGGCAAAGACCCCTTCAAGGGTATCAACCCCGATGAGTGTGTTGCTATAGGTGCTTGTATACAGGGCGGTAAGCTTTCCGGAGATGAGAGCGTAGACATTATACTTGTAGACGTTACTCCTCTTACCCTCGGTATCGAAACGGCAGGCGGTGTGGCAACTCCCCTCATTCCCAGAAATACATCCATACCCACAAACAAAAAGCAGGTATTCTCCACCTATGAAGATAACCAGACAGCTGTTGATATAAACGTTGTTCAGGGTGAGAGACCTCTTGCAAGAGATAACAAGAGCTTAGGTCGTTTCAGACTTGACGGAATTGCACCCGCTCCCAGAGGGATCCCTCAGATCGAGGTTACATTCGATATAGATGCAAACGGTATTACAAAGGTTACCGCAAAAGACCTTGGCACGGGCAAGGAGCAGAACATCACCATTACCTCCAGCACAAACCTTTCCGATGAAGAAGTGGAAAGAGCTGTTAAAGAGGCAGAGCAGTATGCAGAGCAGGATAAGAAGAGAAAGGATGCCGTTGACACAAAGAATCAGGCAGACTCCCTCATCTTCCAGACAAAGAAGCTTATGACCGACTTAGGCGATAAGATAAGCGAAGAGGATAAGGCTAAGATAAATGCTCAGGTAGAAAACCTTGAGAAGGTAAACAACGGCCTTACCGCAGAAAATATGAGTGAGACCGATGTGGATACACTTAAGAGAGCTTGCGACGACCTTAACAAGACCGTTCAGGAATTCTCAACAAAAATGTATCAGAATGCACAGGCAGCTGGTGTTAACCCCGAAGATGTTGCATCGGGTGCCGCAGGTGCGAACAACGGTGACGGAGAAGTAATTGACTGATAAACAGAAAGCAAAATTCAAGAGCCGCGTGCTCTTGAATTTTGTGCATAAAGGAGTTGACCGGTATGGCATCTAAAAGAGATTATTATGAGGTTCTAGGCGTAGACAAAAACGCAACTGCCGCCGATATAAAAAAGGCTTACAGAAAGCTTGTAAAGAAATATCATCCCGATGCCAATCCGGGAGATAAGGAAGCGGAAGCAAAATTTAAGGAAGTCAACGAGGCTAACGAGGTCTTAAGCGACGAACAGAAAAGGGCGGCATACGACAGATACGGCCATGCCGCATTTGACGGAGCGGCAGGTGGAGCAGGCGGCTTCTCGGGCTTTGAAGGCGGAGTTGACATGGGTGATATATTCAGCGGAATATTCGGCTCGGGAGGTTTTGGCGATTTCTTCAGCACGGGCAGAAGCTCATCAAGAAGAAACGGCCCGAGAAAAGGTGCCGATACCATGCAGAATATAACCATAACCTTTGAAGAGTCCATGTTTGGCTGTCAGAAGAAACTGAATGTACCCGTATACGAAAACTGTCCCGAATGTAAGGGCAGCGGAGCAAAGGCGGGAACATATCCCGAAACATGTACAAGATGCGGCGGTACGGGCGTTGAAAAGGTGACAAGACAGACCGTTTTCGGTATGATGCAAAGTCAGACCACCTGTTCTGTCTGTGGCGGACAAGGAAAGGTCATAAAGGAAAAATGCCCTCACTGCGGCGGTCAGGGCAAGATAAAAGTCAACAGGGAAATTACGGTGGATATTCCCAGAGGTATAAGCCATGGCCAGAGAATCAGGAAAACAGGCTTAGGCGGTGCGGGAACAAACGGAGGACCCAACGGAGACCTTTACGTAATGGTGAATGTTCTTCCTTCAAAGACATTTGTTCGAGACGGAGACAATATATTTGTGGATTTCAAGGTGTCAATGTATGATGCCGCCTTGGGTGCGGAGCTTAAGATACCCACAATAGATGGGGATAAGGATTATACTCTTCGCCCCGGAACACAGCCGGGTTACACCTTTACAATAAGGAACAAGGGAGCCTACAATGTACACAGCAATTCCACAAGAGGCGACGAGATAGTGACAATAAAAGTTGAGATCCCTACCGAGCTTACAAACAAGCAAAAAGAAATGCTCAAAGATCTGCGAGACGGTACGGATAAATCAACAAAAAAGAAAAAAGGTCTTTTTGGCTGATAATTATGGGATGTGAAGAAAAATATCTTCACATCCCTTTTTTTGAGGTGGTTGAAGTTTTATGTGTGGTGGGTTTTCAACCTCACCCCCTGCCCCTCCCCATCTTGGGGAGGGGAGGATGCATGTAGTTCCCCGTTTGTTGTTAAGCAAATTTTCGTGATATAAAAGTATATCAACAATAGAAAAACATTGCATAACGGCGACTGTTCCCCTTGCCAATGTGTGGAGGGGAGGATGCATGTAGTTCACCGTTTGTTGTTAAGCAAATTTTCGTGATATAAAAGTATATCAACAATGTGAAAATTCTGCGTGACGGCG
>DFJD01000039.1:5326-15088 GCA_002372875.1 Clostridiales bacterium UBA3680 | reverse complement strand
GCACATTCTTTTTGCATTGTTTTTAACTCACCTTCGGTTACAATTTGCTCAACAGAGTCAATATTTGACATTCCTTTTCCCTTAAGAATGGCTATTTCAGACTCTCTTTCGGGATAACCCATAGAAAGTCTTACCGTAAAACGATCCATTTGTGAAAGAGGCAAACGTTGTGTACCCGTTGAACCAAAAGGATTTTGTGTAGCAATTACTATAAATGGTTTAGGCAATTCTCTGGTAACCGAATCAACGGTTACTTTTCCTTCCTCCATTACCTCCAAAAGTGCAGATTGTGTTTTCGGAGAAGTCCTGTTTATCTCATCGGCAAGAAGAATGTTACAGTTTACAGCTCCGGGAACATATTCAAAATTTTCTGTTTTTTTGTTATACATAGAAAATCCAACAACGTCTCCGGGCATAACATCGGGAGTAAACTGTATTCTTTTATATTTAAGAGCAAGAACTCTTGAAATAGTAATTGCAAGAGTAGTTTTCCCAACCCCCGGAACATCTTCAAGAAGAACATGTCCTCCACAAAGTAAAGCTGAAATCACTTTTTTTATAATTTCATCCTTACCTTGAATAACTTTTTTTATTTCTGAAACGGCATTAGCTGTTTTATTCATGTTAAGAGATCCTTTCATAAAAGTTTATACAAACCTTTTGAAAAAAAAGTTGGTAGACGTCGTATAATTTTCATTAATTAATCAGCGGTTCCTTAATATTAATCTGAACAAAAAAGAGTCTTTAAAGCTAATTGCTTAAAGACTCTTTTTTTATTATCGGTTAATCCATACGTACAACATTAATCGATGCTGTTTCATAGGAACCTGTGGCAGGGTCTACCGCCTTTATTAACAATATACCGTCATCACCTAATGACATTTCTACATAAACCGGTGTTCCCCTTGGTACAGGAGCTGAGAAACCGAGAGTAATGTCCATTAGTTTAACACCGGCATCTATATCCTCATATTCATCTCTTCCGTCATTTTGATATACACCAAATAGAACCGAAGTTTGTCCGTCGATAAGCGTCTCAAACTCATGCTTAACAACAGGTGTGGGAAGAGGAGTTTTTGAAAGAACCATATTTGCGATCTTCTCGACATCACCTGCATAGGTATTTGTTCCGTATGAGAAAGGTGCAAGCTGAAGAACGAGGTTATCATTTGCGGCAAATCTTGCAGCACCAAAAGCAATTGCTTTGTCGGGACGATGCAGATGTACCTTTGTTTCTTCACCTAAAATTGTTTGAAGGCCCTTTTTAACCTGAGGCATAAAGGAACTTCCACCAACCATAACAACATGTAAGTGTTCTGAGCCAACAAGATTATTTCTTTCTACAAGCTTACTTGTAATCTCCATAGTGTCGGTTATAAGATCATGAGTTGCCTCTTCAAATTCTTCTCTTGAAACACTAACATCGTAAAACAGACCGTCAAACTGAACCTCAACATCAGTCCTGGTATCATCGGAAAGTTCTTCTTTTGCTTTTCTTGCAGCCATAAGAAGATCGTGACGAGAACGAGCATCTCTTGAAAGATCTATTTGACAATCCCTCATAAATACACCCTGAAGATAAACGGCAAACTTTTCATCAAAGTCTTTACCACCAATTTCGGTACCGTCAAAATCGACAACTCTGTAAGGTTGCTCTTCAAAAGGCGTGGGAATAACAAGCGCAACGTCAAATGTACCGCCTCCAAGGTCATACACAAGAACCTGATCGGCTGTATTTATCATTTCGCCATAGTCAATAGCAGCAGCAACGGGTTCCTGAATAAAGTTCTTTATTGTTAAGCCCGCACCGCCGTCAAGCCTTGAAACCTCGGCTGCTTTTCTCAAAAGTGTACGTTCTTTATCACCGAAACGAACCGGAACAGAAAGTACTGCCTCATAAACAGTATGTTCTCTGAATTCTGTTTCAAGCTGTTCATTTGCTTCTGAAGTAATTTTTGCTATTATTCTTGAACAAATATCGGCAGCTCCGTAATGAACGCCATCAAGCTCGTATTCTGTACCGTTAGGAAGCTCACTTTTAACATTGGTAACTACACACTCGGGATTTCTGTTGCCATATGCTTCCGCCTTAACTCCAACCATTTCACCATTTCTTCTGTCGAAATAGAAAACGGAAGGGATACCTCTGTTTCCGTTATTTGTTTTCATCGATAACAGAGAACGAGGTTCTCCGTTTATTACAACGGCAGGAAATGAATAACATGTTCCAAAGTCTATACCTAATCTCATTATCTATGCACCTCACTCTTGCTTTATTGTTTTAACAATAGCCTTCAATAATACGCCACCACTTGATTTAAAGCCGGAATCCACACATTCATCTATGAGCATATCAAGACCTTGCGATTCTGTATCCTGATCTTCATGAAGCTCAGGGTCAAACTTCTGGCCCTTATTGGGTATGTATTCCTCAACACCTACGCTGTTTAGAGTTTTAACCAATCTGTTTCTTACAGCCATAATTGATTTAACAACTCTCTTTACATCGTCATTGTCAATGGCAAACTCTGCTATTTTATCAAGCAACCTGTCTATTTCTCTGACTCTTGTTGTAAACTCAGCAAACGGCTTATTCCAAAGAGATGCCTGCAAAGCCTCAACTGCTTTCATAGTTGCATTTAACTGCTGTCTTATATCTTTTGAGGTTTCATCTACAACATTTCTTGCTTTTTCATACATATCTATATGAGCCTTAGAATCCTTGTCATTTGCAACCTCTTGACGATACTCTTTTACAAGCTTTTCAAACTCTGCTTTCGCATCAACACTCGCAACAGCATTTTCTTCGGCTGCTTTGGCCTTTTCAGCATTTTCCTTTGCAAGAGCTTCAGCCTCGGTTTTTGCCTTATCGGCATCGGCCTGAATTTTTGCCGCGTCTTCTTTTGCCTTGGCAACAATAGCCTCGGCATCTTCATTGGCCTTGGTAGTAACAAGATTAACCTTAGCCATAGCCTCATCTATAAGCTCTTTAGCTCTGTTATTTGCTTCGTTTATAAGCTGTTTTCTTTTATCGTTTGCTTCAGCAAGAATTCTTCTGCTTTCAAGTGTTGCTTCATTTACAGCCTGAGCAGATGAAGCATCCATTCCCTCGGGCATTTTCGGCATAGCAGAAATATCCTTATAAAAATTATCATCATAGTCTAAAGCTTTAATTTTAACAACTTTACTATTCTTGATATTATCGAAGAAAATAAGTGTGAAATTTCTACTGAAAGCAAGGTTATGCTGAGGAGCAAGAAAGACCTTTTCCTCATTTTCGGGAGTTACATAACCAAACTTACTTCCGGAAATGTTTGTAAGCATCAATCCGTTGATATCATCTCCGTCTACCTTCAAAAGAGGCTTAGCCGGAAAAAGAGCACACATATCTTTACCATTCACGGGCTTTCCTTTTGTGGCTGCATAAACTCTGACAAGCTTATCATCCTCATATACCGTAAGGCATATTTTGTCATTCAAATCGTTTCACCGCCGTTTCTTTAATTTTTTGTATACATTATACCGTATACTCTCCCCTATTGTATTATATAATAACCCATAAAAACAAATTCGTCAATAAGATTAAGAAAATAAAAATGTTAAAAATCTGTTAATTTTTAGCACTTTTCTATCAAACATTTTCTCTTTCTATCAACAAAAATGAATGTTATTTATCAAAATTATAAACCAATATTCCGACCTTTCCGAACTCGGTGTCCACTACAAATCTGTTTCTATGTCTTAAAACCATACTTGCTCCTGGAACAACCTTAAACACAGCACCATCTTGTTTACGGCAATTCCATGTTTCATTTGTTTCGTTTTTAATACCTTTTATTTCCGGATTTCTGGGATTGGCAACAATAGAAGCAAAAATCTCGGTTTCTCTTAAAAAAGGAGAAATGTCATTCCCTGTAAATTTAGTCCCTATTTCGGTTTTAAGAATTCTCTTTCTCTTGTCATTTTCAAAAATAAGTATACATATACCCGTATGATCATCTGCTTGTTTCACTTCTTCCTTCGGCAATTCCACTTTAGGAAGCTCTCCGAAGCAATACATACAAATAGGCGCATATTTATTTACCTTTTTCGAGCAATGAGGACATTCTGTTAAATAAGATTCGATTATCGTATTTATAGCATTTACCCACTTAGACTCATAAACTCTGTACATAGGATCTATGCCTTTAGTAAATGCTTGCATGAAAACATCTCTCATCGGCTTAGGCGTAATTGCCCACCATGCATTTACATAACCGAAGTTATCTTTGTCGTTTCCGACATAATTGTCAGGCTGAGATTCATCGAAAATAAAATGAGGTTCAAGGGTAAGAATATTCATATCGTTATATTTATCATCTTTAAGAACCAACTCGCCATCGAAAGGATGATGTTTTACCCAAAGAAGAAATAAAAATACGGACATTTGCCATAAATCCGTTTTGGTATTTGGATTATTTATTCTTTTCAGAATCTCGGGTGCTATAAAACCCGGTGTACCGCTTACAGATGAATCACATTTTGTTGCATCGACTCTTTCCGGATCGTTCATTTGTATGTTATCAGGGTCAAAGACATAAATATTTCCATCTTTATCAAATGATAAATTATCTCTTGAAATATCCATATAACAATAACCCGATGAGTGAAGAGCATAAAAACTCTTTAAAAACCTCACCGACATTTCACAAAGCTTTTCGTGATCCCACTTTGGTCCGCCATTACTTCCATGCAAAAGAACGGTTTCATAATTATATAGCTCGCTTGTGTCAATATATTCCATAACATAGCCAAAGGATTGCTCGTTCGAAATAAAATCAAGCGGCCAAAGAAATTTAACTTTTTCTACTCTTGAAAGATTGGAAGGTCTCCCCTTCATTACCATATCACTGATATGTTTTTTTTGTACGGGATCATCCTGCCAATACCATTTAATCACCCATTGCTTTCCAAGGCAGGTAGCAAGATAAATACAGCCCTGCCCACCAGTTGCATTAAGCTCCTTTGTAACGGTATAGGCATTGTTCCGTACACTCATTATCAGACTGTTAATTTCAAGTCGTGAACGTGCCATACCTGTCACCCCTTATCATCAAAATCAAAATCAAAATCAAACACATCGTTCCCAATTTTAACAGAAACTCTGTCCTCCCCGTCAGAAACGGTATATATTCTGTTCCCCTGTGCATTAAAGCCAAAGTAGGGTTCCCATTTATCTGTTTCTTTATCTATAAAATAAACATCATCTTGTAAAAGGAACATCAAGGCACATCTAAAATTACCCTTTGAATCGGTTCCTCTTACAACTTTAAATATACAATCTCTGCTTGAAGAGATACCAAACAACGAAGGTGAATAATCGGTGGAAAATAGTCTTCCGCTTTCTTTAGATGCACCAACGAGCAATACTCTTTTTGAATTTGCTCTCATTGTAACAAATCCAAAGCATTCCTTCCCACAACCGGGACAGATCATAGCATCATTTCCCAATCCGAATACACCGTTACCGCAAACACAAGCAGCTCCCGCTACAGTTTTATTCAAGACATTCGGGTACTGATATTTTATGATGTCTTCTTTTAGCTCTTCTGTCATAAATGGCAGTCTTTTAGGCTGCTTGATTATAAGTGACAACTGAAGTTTTTCCATAAAATCTGAAAATAATCCATTTTTTTCCGTATCTATAAACAGATTTCTTTTTTCAAAGTTTTCTATTATATCAACATATCTCATATTTCCTAAAAGTTCATCGCCGCTTATAAGTTTATATGCTATTGCATTCAGGAAAAAATTATTTGTATTTATACTACCCTCACCGTATTCTCCTCCACCTATTCTGTTAGGTGAAGCCAAATAATATGCCGGGTGCATCTGCTCCATAAATCTTTGCTGTGAAGCTGTATAAGGAAGCATAGCCGGCAAAATATCAATATAGACTCCCATATTAGTCAAATCAAATATAAATATATTTTCATCGAAATTGCGAATATATATCTGTAGAGTATTAAGTTTATGAAAAAGTCTGCACAACTCCGAAAGAATCTTTAACTTTTGATCGGCTGTAAGAGCATAATTAAAATCACCTATTTTTTTTCGCTGTATCTTTCTGCCGTCAGGCATCTCATATTCGTACTCTCTGCAAAAAATTGAAGAAAAAAGATAATGCTTTTCCTTGCTAAACGGATATTTTAAATAGAGCACACCACTTTTAAATTTAGCATTGGCCACGATAAACCCTCGTTCATCATTTAAAAGCGTCATAGTCTTCCTGACAGAGGAAAGAATATTTTCATCAACTATAAAGCAATATGGATAACGGTAAGTGAAACTACCTTCCTTATCTTCTTCATAGGAATAATAGAAACCATATTGCACAGCCGGTTTTTCATTTCCCATACGTAATCATCACCAATCAGAACTCACCAAATACAAGGGAATCATCATCCGGGTCAAATTGGTGTGCATGCTCTACCACAAAACCGTAAAGCATAGCATCCATCTTCTGGCCCCGATACTTTCCTCTGAGTTCATTTATTTTTTCAAATCTTCCCGTTTCTTTCCACGGGTCGGATACTCCATCACTTAGAATAAGCGTGGCATCGTATTCGGAACGAGGATAAATTGCAGTTAAAAACTCTCCGGGAACCAAGTCACACACAGAGGTGTTAACTGCATCTCCCACTTTACCAAAATCACAAAGCTCCAAAACATCGGTCATATTTTCTCTGTCTTTATTAAAAATATACAAACCTCCGTCTCCTACGGCAATACAGATGATAACGTCCTCACAAACAACACTTGCAAGCAGTGTTGTACCGTATTGTTCTGTTATTGCAAGCTTTTGTGTGCGTGTTAAGGTGTCATAATCAGGAAAACTTTCATCAAACCTTCCGCTTAATTCAAATGCATCCGCTTCCTTTTGATAAACTTTTTTAAACCATATTTCAAGAAAATCTTCACACGCTGTTTTATTTCTGAAGGCTCTTATCACATCTTCCTGAGAATAGTTCATCGACGAATAACCCTCAACAAGTTCATGAAGAGAGTCTACGGCATATTTAGCCCCGTATCTTGAATTGACACAGCAGGAGTGACCGTCGGCAACAGCATATACAAGAAAACGACCATGAATATAAGCCCCGGAAGCATCCTCGCAAGGTTTATTTTCGGATATATGTCCCTTACCTTGAACTGTAATTGCGATACCCGTAATTCCGTTTTCGCTGTCATAATCATACATATGATATTTTTTTGCGTTATCATTTTCGGTCATAATATCACCTTCATAAAAAATAAAGGCAAAGTTCATCCGTATTATTTTGATTAGCGGAAAAGCTTTGCCGTAACTGATGCATTATTCTTGTGTATCAAAAATATCGAATACGTCTATATCGTCAAATACATCAACCTCGTTTTTGCCACCCTTATTCTGCTCAGCAGAAAGATTGATCGTTCTGAAGGTAGCTGTGCTTACCAATGTTGCAAGATAACCAAGATCCATATCGCTGCAATCTCTGAAACCGTTTCTTCCGAAAACCTTAAGCTCGTCTGCCGCAATCTTATTGTTGTTCGTGTCAATACCTATAGCGCACATTACAGCTCTTTGACCGATTTTTGTCTTGTTGAGCTTATCTATAGCCTGTAAATAGAGAGAGGCATCATTACTTTCACCATCCGAAACAAGAAGCATGAAAGGAATTGAAAATCTCTTTCCGATATACTCTCTGTACACATCGTCTCCGATACAGCTAAGGAGCAATTCCAAAGCGAGCTCGGTGGGTGTACCGCCATCAGGTTCGTTCAAAGGAATATCGTTCCATACAAATTCATCGGCAGGTACGCCTGCACTGGGAGAGCCAACCTTCCATTGTGCACCGAGTTTACCGAATGTTATTACTCTCACTTGTATGTCTAAAAGTTGTTCTTTACCTTGTACTTCCTTAAGCTGAGGCCACAGCTGATTCATTGCATTGTTAACCTCTGCAATTCTGTTTCCGTTCATTGAACCCGACATATCAACCATAAAGAAAAGCGGTACAACTTTCTTTGTAGGTCCTTGCTGCATACCGGCCATCAATTCATTATTGCTGAAATCAGACATAAATATTCCTCCTAATCATATCCCTTTTGGGCATATTCGAAAAACGTAGCAATATAGCCAAATTGCACGTTCCTATATAATGTATAATTGTACAATACCACATTAAATTTGTCAATAGCTAAAACTAATGATAGACGAATTATCGTAAAAATAATAACAATATTTAAAAATAATGTTATAAAAATTACCATTGAAAATATTCAGCATATAGGATTAAAAAAAAGATATGTTGTCATTCCGCTTTGAGGAAAATTTTTATTGAAAATATCAAGACAGTAATGCACGAAATTTTTCAATTTTTCGTCATTATCATGTTTGATAATTATTTGCCATCTGTACTTATTTTTAATTTTTGTTACAGTACAAGCGGAAGGACCCAATATAATAAAATTTCTCTTTTTGTTGTAATGAAATAGTATTTCCGAGTAGTATTTTATAGCTCCTATTACTTCATTTAATACATTTCCTTCAAAAATCACCTGATATATATTATAAAAAGGCGGATATTTTAATTGTCTTCTAAAAGACAATTCTTCCGAAAAGAATTTTTTATAGTCATTTTCGGCTGCATAAACAATACTATAATTGTCCGGAGTATAGGTTTGAATTATAACATCACCTTTATCGGAGGATCTTCCTGCCCTGCCCGAAACCTGGTTCACAAGCTGAAAGGTGACTTCCGTAGAGCGGTAGTTTCCTGTATTTAAAGACATATCTGCACATATTATTCCAACAAGATCGACATTTTCAAAATCCAGTCCTTTGGATATCATTTGTGTTCCTATAAGTATATCTGCCTTATGGTCTCTAAATGTTTTTAATATTTCGGAATGGCTGTTTTTCTTTCTGGTCGTGTCTACATCCATCCTTAGAATTTTAGCTTCAGGAAATATCTTCTGAGTTTCACTTACAAGTTTTTCGGTTCCCAATCCAAAGTATCTTATATTTTCGGATGAACATTTCGGGCACTTTTCCGGAACGGATATAGTTTCACCACAATAATGACAGGTTAATTTACCAAGAGACTTATGATAGGTGTAATTAACATCGCAATTATTACACTTCATTACATACCCGCAGCTTCGACAAGAAACAAAAGTTGAATATCCTCTCCTGTTCAAAAACAATATTGCCTGTTTTCTTCTTGAAAGTGTTTCGGTAAGTTTCTGTTTCAGTATACCACTGAAAACAGAGCGATTTCCGGAGGACAACTCTTTTCGCATGTCAACAATATAAACGTCGGGATATGTATTATTAACTCTTTTTGTAAGCTCACATAGCAAATATTCACCATTTAACGCTTTCTTGTAGGATTCTATGGATGGAGTTGCAGAACCAAATATTACAGAGGCTCCGTACAAAGCGGAAAGCTTTATTGCAACCTGTCTTGCATCAAACTGAGGATTTTTTTCCGAACGATATGATGACTCATGTTCTTCGTCTATAATTACAACTCCTAAATTATCAAAAGGAGTAAAGATTGCAGAACGAGGCCCTATCATTATATCAGCCAATCCGTTTTGGGCTCTTGTCCATTGGTCAAAACGTTCTCCGTCATTCATTGAAGAATGAGTAAGTGCAATCCTTGAGCCAAAGCGTGAAAAAAGTCTTTCAACAGTTTGTTGCGTAAGAGATATTTCAGGGACAAGAAGTATTGCCTG
>DFJD01000039.1:0-5141 GCA_002372875.1 Clostridiales bacterium UBA3680 | reverse complement strand
TTTGTTGTTCTTGAGTCAATTCCCTCGTTTTGTTTTCAACAATCTCATTATCGGTAAAATTACCTCTGTAGGTTCTGAACGGGGATTTAACAACTATTCCTTTTTCACACAAAATGTTTAAAGCCGACATTGAAAATCCGGAACATTCGGTTTTAAGAGTACTTAATTTAACATCACTATTATTTTTTAAATATTCAATAATATTTAGCTGTTTAACAGCATTTTTTCTTATAAGAGCAACCGCATCATCGACAAAAGCTCTGTTTGGGTGAAGAGATACTGTATATTCGGTTTTTTCGGAAGTGATTTTTGGTGCAATGCATTGAATACAACTTGAAAGAGTGCAACGATATTCATCCTTCATCCATAAAGCAAGCTTCAATCGCTTATCACTTATTACGGGCTTATCGGAAGAAGGCCCAATTATTTTTTTTATAAGTGTTAAATCTACATCCGTCTTTTCAACAATATCAATGACATACGCGTTTATCGGTCTGTTAGATTTACCGAAAGGGATCTTAACAAGCATACCCCTTTCTATGCTCATATCACTTGGGATCTCATAGGTGAATTTTCTGTCTAAACTTTGTATTTTAATATCCGTTATAACTTCGGCATAACTCATTTTATTCAACCGTTTCAGCCGTTATATCTTTAGGAAGAGAAGCAGCTGTTTCTTTATTTGTACAATAAATATATTTATCGACTTGCATAACCGGAATTTCGGAGATTTTCGCCCCTAAAAGTATCGCTGATGACATTTGAGCGGCAAGAGATCCTACCTGAGAATAATCTTGAATAACAGTTGCATCCGCCCCGTTTTTTACCATTTCCTTATCTCCTGCCATTATAAGGCATTTGCAATTTTCGGATATTGTATTTAAAGTTTGTTCATCATTAAGCAATGCATCTGAGGGAATATAAATTGCATCATACTTTTTCTTATAATCACTTGTTAAAGCATTCACATCAGCCTTATCAACAACCGCACACAAAGATGTTTCGATACCTAGAGCTTTTGCCTCTTCTTCAGCTCTTTTTGCTTGAAATTCCGAATATTGATACTCTTTTGCGTAAATAATACAAACAGATTTAACCGAAGGTTTAATTTTTTTTATAAACTCAATTTGTTTTTCAACAGGTACAAAATCAGCTATTCCCGTAATGTTTCCGCTTGGCTTTTCCGTATCTGAAATATACGCTTTAGGATCGGTTACTGCAGTAAAAACAACCGGTACCTTCCTTGTAGCTTTTTGAGCGTATTTTAAAGCCGTGGGTGATACAGTCAAAATCAGGTCCTTATTCTGTGCCGAATATTTCTTTGCAATTATATCAGCTCTTTCTTCATTTCCGTAGGCATACTCAACTTCAATGACAGTATTTTCTCCGACTTTAAAACCTTGTTCTGTCATCTTATCTTCAAAGCTTTTTCTTATACTTTCGAAATTTTCTGTTCCTGCGTATTGAATTATGCCGATATCATATTCATTCTTTTTGTTGGACAATTCTTTTTTTGTGGAAGGCTGAATAAACTCACCGCTTTTATAAGATACAACTTCTCCTTTAGATTCGTTGTTTATATCAGAAACACTTACCTGCGGTTTTGAACATGATACAGCAAAAAAGGCCAGGGCAAGACAAATAATCTTTTTCATTGGTGCCTCCGATTAAAAATTCCCGTTGTGATATAAATTATCATGCACTATTCTTATTGCCCTTTCAAGTTCATCGGCTTCTATTTGCCCGGGAGCCGATGCTTTTCTTGCAGAGCCGAAAGTTACGGAAGAGCCGAATATTTCTCCGCAAATTCTGCTGACTATTCCCATTCCGTCCATAGACATTGTTATAATTGGCGTATCGGGATATGATGTATGAACATCATCCGTAACGGAAAGAAGAGTTAAAACATCTTTATTTGATAGCGGCATAACTGCAATTTTGGGAATATCCGCTCCAAGTAATATCATTTTTCTCATTCTTGAAATAAGTACTTCCTTTGGCGGTGTTTTTTCAAAATCATGGTTTGATATTACAACAACGATATTGTTTTCCTTTGCTTTTGCAATCAAAGGCTTTATTACTTCATCGCCGGCAAAGAGTTCAAGATCTATCATATCTATCAAACCGGAGGAAATCGCTCTATTGTTTATTTCCTTGTACTGAGCAGTTGTAGCAGGCATAACCCCACCTTCGTCAATTCTTCTGAATGTAAACAGAACAGGAATATTTTGCAGAAGTTTTCTTAGGGATTTAAGAATATCCATTGTAATTTCGGTAGAGAAAACTTCATCAAACCAATCCGCACGAAACTCAACAATATCCGGCTTAAGGGCAGCTATAGTCATAGCCTGAGATATAATTTCATATTGAGTATGGCCTACTATGGGAAGGCATACCTTCGGAATACCTTCTCCTATTTTTATATTTTTAATATCAACGGTTTTCATTTTTTCCTCCGATTATACTGTACCAACCTTTATCAGCTTGTTTTTTAAATCACTGTACCTTTTTATTTCATTATTGTTATCGACCATTTTATACACCGAATCTTTAAGCCCAACTATAACAGCCAATTTTTTAGCTCTTGTTAAACCTGTATAAAGAAGATTTCGGCTCATGAGCATAGGAGGTCCGTTAAATATGGGCATAACCACAACATCATACTCGGAGCCTTGACTTTTATGAACGGTTACGGCATAACTTAATTCCAATTTGTCAAGTTGGTTAAAATAATAATGAACAACTTTATCGTCGAAAAGAACCTCAACAAATTCTTGATCTTTGTCGATATAATTAATGATACCTTCATCTCCGTTATACATACCAACGCCTTCATCAATAATCTTGCCGTTTTTAACCGTTTTCCATTGAAGCTCGTAGTCATTTTTTATTTGCATAACTTTATCGCCTTCTCTGAAAATAACACTGCCATGTTTTATTTCATTTTTGTTGTATGACGGCGGATTTAAAGTAGACTGAAGTGCAAAATTTAAATCACTTACACCGATCGGACTTTTTCTCATAGGTGTTAATACCTGAATATCAGTAGCTTTACAAGGCACAAATGTTGGCAGTCTTCTTTTTACAAGATCTACAACAGTCTGTGAAACCGACTCCACATTATTTCTTGTGATCATAAAAAAGTCTTTATCTTTTTTTTCGAGGTCGGGGTATTGTCCGTTATTTATCTTATGTGCATTTACAATAATTTCGCTCTCCTGTGCCTGTCGAAAAATTTCATTCAACTTAACAACATCAATTTGTTTCGATGCTATAATATCTCTTAATACATTTCCCGCTCCGACACTTGGAAGCTGATTGGCATCTCCTACCAATATTAACCTTGTACCTAAAGAAATTGCTTTTAACAACGAACTCATTAAAGCAATATCAATCATTGAGCTCTCATCTATAATTATCAAGTCTGCTTCAATCGGATTGTCCTCATCCTTTTCAAATGTTTGCTTGTTTCTGTCTTCATCAAGAAATTTTATACCAAGCATTCTATGTATAGTTTGAGCTGTATGGCCTGTTGTTTCTTCCATTCTCTTTGCCGCTCTTCCCGTGGGAGCCGCAAGACAAACGTCATCTCCCTGTGCCATACTCAATTCAATAATAGCATTTATTATAGTAGTTTTACCTGTACCCGGACCCCCTGTAATAACAAGAACGCCCTCTTTCATTGCTGCTTCTATAGCTTTTTTTTGTTCTTTCGCAAACTCTATATTGTGTGCAGCTTGCAAGGCAATTATTTTTTTTGTATAATCTTCTTTTCCGAATTTTTCTTCACTTAATTCAATAAGTTTTCTTGCAACATAAACTTCGCTGCGATAAAAAAAATTGAGATATACCTTTTCAATACCATCACCGGAGCGATCGATCCACAGCACATTATTAATATGCATGCCCATCAAAGTATTTTCTATAATATCTTCACTGACAGAAATAATAGAAAAAACTTTTTTTATAAGTTCTGATTTCGGCAGATAAACATGCCCGTTTTGGGAGGCTTCATTAAGAATATATCTGACCGCAGACTTTATTCTAAATGGTGATTCGGGAGAAATACCCATTTTAGCAGCAATTTCATCTGCAGTTTTAAAACCTATTCCCGAAATATCGTCTGCAAGAACATAGGGATTTTTTGTAACGACATCAAGAGTCTTGCCTTTATATTTTGAATATATTCTCAATGCGCAATTAGGGGTTATTCCGTACTCCCCGAGAAAAAGGACCGCATTTCTAAGTTCTGCCTGCTCTTTGTATTGCTTTCCTATAGAAACAGCTTTTTTTTCGCTGATTCCCTTTATTTCGGAAAGCTTATCCGGTTGTTTGTCTATGATTTCAAGAGTGTCCTTACCGAATTTAGCGATTATTCTTTTTGCCATTGTCTTGCCTATTCCCTTTATAACTCCACTTGCAAGATATAATTCAATGGCAAGCTCACTTTTGGGCAAAGTTTTTTCGTATGAAGTAACCCTCAATTGTTCACCATAGGTAGGATGAAATGACTCAACGCCATGTATTTTTACATTTTCTCCGTTAACAATTCCGGGTACATATCCGACACACACGGTAGACTCATCAGAATCGGTAATAACCGAAAATATGGCATATCCATTTTTATCATTATAAAATGTTATTCTTTCAATAATGCCTTCTATTTCCTTATCCATACGAACCCCCATCCATAATCAATCATTTTAGCATAAAACGCTATATAATTCAAGTGCGTAGTTTTTAAAAAAAGCTTGAAATTTACCTGTACATAGTTTATAATCTTGAGTGTTAGGATATGTTAAAAAACATATCAACACATAAACAATAAGGAGGAAAACTATGGCAGCGTTTGATAACATTGAAGCTCGTGCAAAGCTTTATTTATTTTTAAGAGATAAAATCAAAAGAAAAGGACTCACTTTTGAATCATTCATCGATGATAATCCCAAGGGTTTTTACAATGAAGAGGAATTGGCATTTATAAAATCTGTTTTTGACTTCTTCTATGACAAAAGTCCCAACTTTACCAGTGATGTTGAGCCAAGCGATATATTTACCGGTTGGAAGAATGAAATGAAAATTATTCGTGAATAAATTTCCATAAAAAAAGGGCATGCTCTGATATGTACCCAGAATCCTGG
>DFJD01000002.1 GCA_002372875.1 Clostridiales bacterium UBA3680 | reverse complement strand
TCCGTCAAGGGTGGCGGACGCCATTCGATAAACTTTGCAGATAAGTATTATATACTTGAAAATGTGAATAATTTTTTTGTTTTCGTGTCCAAAATTTGTTGACAAGTGCACATTGAGCTTAATATACCCTCGAATATTTTAGGATAATCTGTCCGAAATACATCAAATACGTTTTCGGGAGCAGGGTAAAATGTTTTGTTTTCAAGTGCAAAGCTTGATTTTGTGGTGAAAAATTCCCAAATAATGAAAAACAGATACATAACCGATGATATGCCTATGGCGCTCGGTTTTTTTCTGTTTATCAAAAAGGCTGCCTCCGTTATTATCAAAACGGCAATATACGAATATTTACTTTCTATCTCCACAAGAGGCGGCATAAATGCAAGCACAAGTGCGCCGACAAAGAGTATATGCGGCAGTATGCCGAAAAATATTTTTCCCTTTCGGCTCATAGATCTACCTCCTCGTTTCCTATATTGTCCGTTATATTTTCGTAGAAAAGTTCTATTATATCGTGCCTCAGAGATCTGTATTTATCCGTATCGAATATAGTCTGACGGCTTCTGGGTCTTTCAAAATCCACCGTAAACTCCTTGCGGATCTTCTTATCCTTCATAAAGAGTATCCTATCCGAAAGCAGCACAGCTTCATCTATATCGTGAGTTACCAAAACTATCGTTTTTTTATCTTCTCTGTTTTGCAAAAGCTCCAAAAGCAGATCTTGAAGATCGCTTCTGTTTTTTGCATCTATTGCGCCGAAGGGTTCATCCAAAAGAAGTATTTCGGGATCCATCGCAAGTGTGCGTGCTATGGCTACTATTTGCTGCATACCTTCCGAAAGCTGAAACGGATATCTGTTCTCGAAACCTTCAAGCCCTACCGCCTTTAAGTAGCTTTCCGCTATCTCGTTAGCTTCCTTTTTGCCGCAGGATGTATCCGCTTGACGAACTCCGAAGCTTATGTTCTTCTTTGATGTCATCCAAGGGAAAAGGGAATAATGCTGAAACACCACACCTCTGTTTTTCCCCGTGCCTACACTTGGCTTTCCGTCTATGTAAAATGTTCCGTCCGTGGGTGCTCTAAGTCCCGAAAGTATACCGAGCGTAGTGCTCTTGCCGCAGCCGCTCGAGCCTATTATGCTTACAAATTCGCCCTCGTGAACTTCGAAATTTATATCTTCCAATGCACTGTATATATTGTTCTTGTCATCCTGATATTTGAAATATATATGTTCGAGTTTTATCTTTTCCATTAAATATAATTCACCTCCCTAAAATCTTTTTTTCAGAGGTTAAGCTTTAGCGGCAGAGAGAAGCCGCAAGCCGTAAGCAAACTTGCAGCCTCTCTTTCTTCCGTCAACCGTTACCGTTCGGCAGGAATTTATTGAGTTGCTGAGTTTTTATTAAAAAGACCATTCCTTCCTCGCTTCCCTCACAAGGCACACAGCGGACAGTAACCATCAATCCTTAAACAGAGGCGTTGAAAGGTATCTGTCTCCCGTATCAGGGAAAAGAGCCACTATCGTTTTATCCTTGTTTTCGGGTCTGTTTGCTATCTCTACGGCTGCCCTGAGCGCTGCGCCCGATGATATGCCTACGAGTACGCCTTCTGTCCTTGCTACTTCTCTGCCGTACTTGAAAGCATCCTCGTTTTCAACTTTTATTATCTCGTCATAAATTCCCGTATTGAGTGTATCGGGTACAAATCCCGCACCTATGCCCTGTATCTTATGCGAACCTGCTTTCCCCTCGGATAGAACAGGCGAGCCTGCAGGTTCTACGGCTATTATCTTTATATCGGGATTTTTCTCTTTAAGATACTCCCCGACTCCCGTTATAGTTCCGCCCGTGCCTATGCCCGCTACGAATATATCTACCTTGCCTTCCGTATCCTCCCATATCTCGGGACCCGTTGTTTCTCTATGTATTGTCGGATTTGTGGGATTTACGAACTGCCCGGGTATGTAGGCTCCCGGAGTTTCCTTTACGATCTCCTTTGCCTTTTCTATTGCACCCTTCATACCCTTCGTTCCCTCTGTAAGCACAAGTTCCGCTCCGTATGCTTTGAGAAGACTTCTTCTCTCCACGGTCATAGTTTCGGGCATCGTAAGTATTGTGCGGTAGCCCTTGGATGTCGCAACAGCCGCAAGACCTATTCCCGTATTGCCGCTTGTAGGCTCCACTATAACGGAACCTTCCTTCAAAAGACCTTTTGCCTCCGCATCCTCTATCATCGCTTTTGCTATTCTGTCCTTTACGCTTCCTGCGGGGTTGAAGTATTCAAGCTTTGCGATTATCTTTGCAGGGACTTTGTTTTTTGCATTGAATCTTTTTAACTCGAGAAGAGGTGTTCCTCCTATAAGATCCGATAAGCTTTCTTTGATTTTTGCCATTTTGTTTTCCTCCCTTTGTTTGATATATGAATAGTATGCATATATGAATAGTATGAATATATGATAAAAAGGAATAATACCCTCTTTTATTGAATTTGTAAATTATAATATTTTTAAAAATTTTTATTATGAAGTTCAAAATCCTCCAAGCACTTTTTATAAAATGCATCTTCGGGATTTTCCTCTATTATAGAGTTAAGAGCATCCTCATATACCGAAGTATCTACGTGTTCCTCGGGAGTTACCTTATTATCAAGATAATTTATCGCAACCGCTGTTTCGTAGGCTTCTTTGCATTTATCCAAAAGAGGATCGGGGCTTAGCTGAAGATGTCCGTATTCCATTTCGGAAATCAGTTCGTCACGGTCTATATCTATCACCGATGTAACGCTGTCTAATACTGCATCACGGTCGGACTCGGAGTAGAATTTATAGGCTTTCAAAAGCGCCCTAAGATATGAAACATATTGATCTCTGTTTTCGTTTACTGCTTTTGATGTTGCATTTATTCGGCAGCATACAAAATTAGGACGAACCTCATCAAGATGAAGCACAGGCTTTAGACCGCTGTTTTCCGCTGAGATCCTATTATTTGTGGAAAGCCCTCCAAGATCTACTTCTCCGTTTAAGAGTGCCTGAAGAACCGTAGTCTGCGCATCAAATTCCACAAACTCCACCTTGCTCAAATCTACCCCTTTCTCTATAAGATAGGATTTGAAATTCAGCTCGTTCGGAGATGTTCTGTTTATGGCAACTTTTTTCCCCTCCATTATCTCGGGAGTAAAATCAGTAAATATATCCTCGCTGCCCTTCTTCGCAAATATCGAAGAACCCTCACTCATCGCTCCGCCTATTATCTCAAGATCCTGTCCATCCTCGATAAACACCCACGGCGCCACAGAACCGCCGCCCGCCGTGCTTAGCTTTACTTTTCCGCTTATTACGGCTGTAAGTACATCCGAGTTTGTCGAAAGATACGTAAACGATACATTTAACCCCTCCTCTTCAAAATATCCTTCTGCTTTCGCTATTGCGGCTATCCCTCCTATCAAATTGTTTGCACTTACAACAGGAAAATCTATAAGCTCCTTTTTGCTCTCGCTGATACCCGCCGTGCTTTGTGCCGATGCCGTGCCGCCTGCATCCGTGCCGCCTCCGCACGCTGCCAATGACAGTGCAAATATAAGAGAAACTCCGACAGCTGTGATCTTTTTTAAGTATTTCATAAAATACCTCCTTAAATTTTTTGTTCTCTTGCTGCAATATCAAACGCAGCATTCATTTACATAGTTATCTGTTTATTGCCATATAATAGCATTGTTTTCGGCTTATGTAAATTGCATTATTTTTAAAAAAAATGTACACCTCATATTTGCTGATCTGTCATCCGTTACACACCTGTTTGGCTCGTCTTTTTATTCTGCCGTTCGGCGTATCAAACATCTTATTCAAAAGATTTACACCCATAAACACAAAAAAATACTCCACCCATCACAATTTCCAAAATATAAAACCGCAACAGATGAAGTATTCAATATTATACAACAGCTTCTACAATAAGCTTATCCCCTATTACCACATCATTTACACCTATGGTTTTATTCTTGTTGAAGTTAAAACTGAGCATATATCCCTTTTTAAGCCCAAAGTAATCGAGATAGCCTACAAGCTGCTCTTCCCATCTTTTATTGTAAGCATCTCCGTGCCATATATTCATTTCTATTACGCTTTGTTCTCCGTTGTAGTCTATAACAAGATCCATTCTCTCGTGGTCACGGGTCTGCGCCCGGCAGGCAGCTCTCGCTAGATAAAATATCATTTATACGCAAAAATTTCTAATGTAATAAAAGACCTGCTGAATATAATCTCGTCTTCGGTTGGCTCTCTGACAAACCCGTTAAAGCTGTCAAAAACTTTTAAAAGCATCAAAAACCTTTCAATAAGCGATGATACTGTCGCAAAATATCTTGATTATTTCATTGACGCATTTATGGTGTATAAAGCACAGCGATACAACGTAAAAGGCCGTAAATATAT
>DFJD01000003.1 GCA_002372875.1 Clostridiales bacterium UBA3680 | reverse complement strand
GTCCAAAATTTGTTGACAAGTGCAACTTTAATGTATCATGAAAAATTTTCCTAATAACAGACGGGAGAGTGCATGCGTTCTCCCCTCCCCAGCTTTGAAAAGGAATAATCACCGTTACACAGCATTTCTTCATTGTTGATATACTTTAATGTATCACGAAAAGTTTTCTTAATAATAAACGGGAGAGTGCATGCGTTCTCCCCTCACCAAGGTGGAGAGGGGCAGGGGGTGAGGTTGCAGAACCACATATAAAGCAAATCCCCGATAAAAAATGGAGTATGGGACAAACAATTCACCGCAATGAAATACGGACAGCAAAGCCGTCTTTTGCTCTTTTTGTTTCATCATATTTTGAACATATCTTTCACACTCCGGTAGAATTTTTTTAACAATTATCCCTGAAAAGTGGGCGAAATGATAAACGCGGGATTGTTTATTGCTTACTATAAATGAGATTTTGAGAATAAATCGGCAGGAATAAAAAAGCACCCACTTTTGCAGCGAGTGCTGATTATATCATTCGGCAACTTTCCAATCGGAAAGAATACGTTTTTCTGAATCGAATGATACTCCGATTTTATATATTTTTCTGTTATCTGCCGCAAACGGAAGGTCATAGCTTTTATCTTCTATCTGCTTCAAAGCATTTTCCGCACTTTCATCACGTTTAAACTCAAACAAATATATGAATTTATCAGTTTCCACCTTACAGTCTATTCTTCCTGTGAAGGTATGCATTTCACAAAGTACATACTGACCGAGCAAAGTAAATGCAAGGTACATGACAGTTTGGAAATAATGCTCAAATATCGTTTCCGATGATGTATAAGTTATGCTCGCAAAAAGTGCGGTAAAATAATTCCTTATTTCATCAAGGCTGCCGCTTTCTATATAGTTTTCTAAAGAGAAAATATCAAGACCGTTTCCTTTCGTTACATCGGGTACATAAGACGGCATCAAGCTATTAATCAATCCATACTTTACCTCTTCATTCGGAAAACATAATGTATAGCGATCCAAATGCTCATTATATTCATCAATCGTCAAATAGCCCGATTGATAGAGTAACGGTATAGGTGACATTTCATCTCCCGTGTAATCCTGCAAAATACTTTCGGTTGCATATATCGTCTTGTTTGTGAATTTGCGGACATCAAAGCGGCTATTTCTAAGCACTTTCAACAAAAACGTTGGTGTACCCGTCCTAAACCAATACGAACCAAATTCCTTATAAAAGAGTGCATTCATCAAACTGAAAGGATTATAAACATTCACTCCGTTTCGGCAAAAACGATAGCCGTCATACTGTTTTTTTAGTCTTTTAAAACATTCTTCTTCCGGAATATTTCTTTTTTTCGTCATCGCTGCTATTTCAGGTGCAAAATTTGTTCGCAGCTCTGCTTCGGTGATTCCGCAAATTCCGGAGAACTCTTCGCTCAGTGATATGTCTGTTAACTGGTTAAGGTCGCTGAAAATACTGATCTTGTGGAACTTTGTAACACCTGTGATAAATACCGATTTTATATACTCATCACTGCTTTTCAAAATGCCGAAGAAACCTTTAAACACTGCCTTGTTGTGTTCCTGCAATTCTTTGTTGTCCACCGTTTCAAGAAGCGGTTTATCATATTCATCAACAAGTACTATACAGTGTAAGCCCGTTTTTTCGTAAGCCGTAATAAGAAGGTTCTCAAACCTTTCTTCCGGAGAACACCCTTCATTTAAGCAATCGTATTCTTTTTCAAGTCTGCCGAGGATAGCAGAAAGTTTTTCTTCAAGTGCGCCATTTTTAGTATAATCTTTTCCGTTAAAATCAAAATAAAAAACCGGATATTTTTTCCACGCATCAGGATTGTTTTCTTCAAGTTTCTCTATTTCAAGCCCTTTAAATAAATTTTTTTTACCTTCCCAATATGCACGAAGTGTCGAAAGAAACAGGCTTTTTCCAAAACGTCTCGGGCGACTAAGAAAAAATTGCACTTTTATATGTGCAATGCGATAAACAAATGCTGTCTTATCAACATATATAAAACCCTCTTCACGCAATTTTTCAAAGCTTTGTATACCTATAGGCAGATTTCTTTCTTCCTGCATCATTCCCACTCCCTTCTCGATTTTCTTCATTATAGCATAGTTTCCCATAAAGTGCAAACCGCATTTCAACATGGACGATGACGTTTTCTGTTACGCATATTTTGGCTGAGTTCACCCCTTTGATTGATTGCTTACGCTTCATCACCGATTACTGTCCATTTTTGGAAAACAAAAATCACCCCTACGAGATTATCTCACATAGGGGTGTGGTTGAGGTTTAACTGTTACAGAAATATCGCTAATTTAACTTGCCGCGTGGAAACCCCATCTTTTATGAAATGCCAATAAATAGGATGGTTGCGATTGTTTTGGGTACTTCCTTTCATTGCAAGCCAACAAATAATTATTGAGAAGCCTTTAACCCTGTTTTAAGTTCAAATTCGGAAACGGACATATTTGCCTTTTGAGCTGCAATGCCTATAGATAGAATACCTTCCTTTACTAAATCGGTTAATGTCTCAAAGATGCCTTCGGCTCTACCTTTTTCGATGCCTTCGGCTCTGCCTTCTTCTCTGCCTTCTTCGATGCCTTCGGCTCTGCCTTCTTCTCTGCTTTCTTCCCTTAAAGCTTCCATTACTTTTGTTTCATCATATTCCGTAATACACATTCTTCTCACCTCCGCTTTGTTTTGAATCAAATATTCTTTTATCGGTGATGTGGCATCAAGTTTTTCAATTGCCATATCTATGGCTTTTTCGATGTCGTTTGTTATCTTTTGATTTTCTCGTATATTCGCAATAAACCAAGCATAATCGGAAAGGGGTCTGCAGGCTTCCAAGAGTTTTGCATTGTGCCCGTAGTTGATGTTTAACATCAAAACCTTTACTTCAACATCTCCCTCTCCCTCGTAGGCATC
>DFJD01000048.1 GCA_002372875.1 Clostridiales bacterium UBA3680 | reverse complement strand
TTGTCTATTACTTCTTGATGATATTTAGTTAACTCTTCGTTTATGCGTATAGTTCTATTTTTAGGCGTCTTTTTGCATTGTTCGGAATACGGACAACCGGTGCAATTTTCGCATTCGTAAATCTCTTCTTGTCTGCCGTATTTGTTTCCTCTTACGGTTTTTCTGTATTTAAAAATGAATTTCTTCCCATTTGGACAAACCAAGTTTTTTTCTTTATCAAGCTTGAAATTAACGGCTCTAAATGGGTTATCATGATATTTTATATCCTTGGTTTCCTTCTTGTAGGTAGGAAATTTCATGTATTTTCCTATACCATTTTCTTCGCAGAAAATATAGTTGTTAAAGGAACCATAACCGGCGTCTGCAACGGGATATTTGGGATAAAATGAGTAAAGGCTTTTAAATTTTTCCATCAATGGAATAAAACAATCCATATCAGAACGGTATTGGTTTACATCTATAACCGCAATATACTCGTCTGCAACACCGATTTGAACGTTATACGCAGGTAACAATTGATCGTTTCCCATATAATCTTTTTTCATCCTCATAAATGTTGCCGAAGGATCTGTTTTTGAAAAGCTGTTCCTGTCAGGTCCGCAAATATCAATCTTTTCAACGTATTCTTTTAGTTTTTCCGTATATTTTTTTAACATTTCAAAGCTTTTTTGTTCAAAACTTTTTCTATGTCCTCTTCCGCTCACGAAATTCTTTTCATTGATATTAAATACATATCGCAAACTACCTAAAATCTCATCAAGCTGTTCGGGATCGTATTCGATATTTGTTGTGATTTTAAAATCCTGAAATTGCAAATAGGTGTTTATTTCATCAAATAAAGCTGAGATTTTTTCAAAAAGCTTATACCTATTCTTTTCCGTGGATTTTTTCCATACCCAACTGTATTTGTTTGCATTTGCTTCAAATTTGGAACCGTCAATATATAAATGGTTCAAGTCGATAGCATCTATATCTATTAATTCTTTGTTTATTGCCAAAAAGATTTCATCGACATTATCTTTGATTTCGTTATTTATAAAATATCCAAAAGTACGGTATGAAGGCGTTGCACCATCCATAAGGTACATATATCTCAAATTGACCTTACAATTTTCCTCAAGTCTTCTTAAGGAAATGTATCCTTCATCCATAAATCCGAATATAACCGTTTTTAGTAAATCAACCGAATTGTATCCCCTGCGACCCTCCGTGTAAACGGATTGGTTTAGATACTGCTCTATATTTATATCCTCCATGAGCCTGTCGAAAACTAAAACCGGATCAATTATATCTAATTTTTCCGAAAAAAATACTGGAATTTTTCCTTGCTTTGGTGTAGAATGTAAATGAGTGGTTTTGTTGTTTTTCATATATTTATTATACCACTTAAAAAGGACTTTTTCACTATTTTTTTGAAAAAGTCCTTTCTTTTTGCTGTTTTAGATTGCAAAACCCTTTATTTTAGGGGAATGTGTTTTTTCACACCCCCAAAATTTTAATCATATTACTTTCTTCTTATAAATGTAGGTATGCTCAGTTCCGTTTCGGGCTCCTCATCTTTGATGGGGGTAAATCTTTGTGTTTGAGCAAGATTGTTTGCCGTAAAGGAAGGATTTGTATTTTGAGGAGTGTTCTGTGCGGGAGCTGCCTGCTGAACGGGCTTTATGGGAGTATCCGCAACGGGTGCGCTCTGTTGCTGCGCTTTTTGATTGGGCGCTTCCGCATTTTTATCGTCATCAAAAAGTGCATCGTAAGCATTTTTATCCTCTAAGGTATCCTTTCTTTTAGGGGTTGCCGAGCCTGCTCTTTTAGGCTGAGCGGACTGATAGCCGAAGGATACGGCAGGTTTTTTGTCATCCTTTTTGGTAAGAGAACTTATTTTTTTGTCTTCAACAAGACCTGTAGCTATAACAGTAACAACGACCTCATCTCCGAGTTCGTTATTAATACAGGTACCGAATATGAACTCTGCATCGGGATCGAGAGCATCGGCAATAAGCTCTGCGGCAGCATTTGCCTCTTTAAGGTTGAGGTCGGGACCGCTTGTGAAGTTAACGATAACGTTCTTAGCTCCGTCAATGGAGTTTTCGAGAAGCTGAGAGGTGATAGCCTGTCTTGCGGCTTCTTCAACGGAATTGGAACGACCGATTCCGAAGTGTGCAAGACCCTGATCTCTCATTATCGTACATACATCGGCAAAGTCGAGGTTGATCTCACCGGGCTTTGTAACAAGGTCGGAAATTCCGGTTACACCCTGTTGAAGAACCTCATCGGCCATAATATAAGCACCACCCATTGTGGTGTTCTTATCGGCTGTTTCGATAAGTTTCTGATTGGGGATAACGATGAGAGTGTCTACATTTTGTCTGAGCTCTTCAATGCCGTCAAGAGCAAAACGCATTCTCTTTCTTCCTTCAAAGCTGAAGGGCTTTGTTACTACCGCAACGGTAAGAATACCTTTTTCTTTTGCAAGTTTGGCAATTACGGGAGCGGCGCCCGTACCCGTACCGCCGCCCATTCCGGCGGTAATAAACACCATATCAACGCCTTCTAAGCATTGCTCTATATCTTGCTTGTTCTCTTCTGCGGCAGCCTTTCCTATTTCGGGTCTTGCTCCCGCGCCCAAACCTTTTGTAAGTTCTTTTCCTATTTCAACCTTTTTTTTGGCCTTTGAACCGTTAAGGGAAGTAAGGTCCGTATTAACGGCAATAAACTCTATATCATCGGGGTTTACACTTATCATACGGTTAACGGCGTTACAACCGCCGCCACCTACGCCAAGCACAACGATCTTAGCCGCATCATTAGAGATGGGTGTTGTTTTTACCTCATCATTTAAAATCTCAATCACAGCAAATTCCTCCTAATTTATATTTATGATAAATGCAACGAAGGTTCGTTGCAACATTCAAGTTAATATCATGTAATATAATTGTAATATTTTTTTGTCAATATTTCAAGAGTAAATTTAAATTTTTTAAAAATAATCTATAAGAAAATGAGATAAGAATGATTATAAACATAATATCGGAGATTAATCGGTGGTTCCTTATATCGAAATAAAAAAAGTCGTGCTTTAACACGACTTTGAACGGAGAAGGAGAGATTTGAACTCTCGCGCCGCTATTAACGACCTACTCCCTTTCCAGGGGAGCCCCTTCAGCCACTTGGGTACTTCTCCAAATGCCCTCATATAATAAATATGACGGAGAGAGTGGGATTCGAACCCACGGCCCCTTTCGGGATCACCGGTTTTCAAGACCGGCTCCTTAAACCACTCGGACACCTCTCCAAATCAAGTGCCTATATATAATACTCCTTTCTTGTATATTTGTCAAGCATTTTTTTATCGATTGATACATTTTTTATCGTGGATTTTATTACTGATTTGTGTTAAAATGCAAACAGGTATGGTTTTGAAAAGCTTGTTCTTCAAAACCGACCCTGTTCATATTACAGATATATCGAGGATTTAATAAAATGAATATAAAAAATAATTTGTTGACACTTTTTAAAGAACTGATCTCATACGATACCATGTCCGATGAAAGTTCCGAAAGCTATCCTTCAACGGAGGCTCAGTTTTATTTTGCCGAGATCTTGGCAGGTAAGCTTTCTCAGATAGGCTTTACGGATGTGGATATCGACAAATATTCCTATGTAACGGCTACAATAGAGGCTAATTGCGAGGGACCTGCCATCGGCTTCATTTCTCATATGGATACTTCGCCGGAATACTCGGGAAAAGGTATCACTCCCATTATTACCGAAAACTACGACGGCAGTGAAATTAAAAGAAAAGGGGAGCCTTTAAGCCCGTCACAATTTCCTTCTTTAAAAAAATATATCGGCAAAACCATTATCTGCTCCAACGGAACGACCCTTTTAGGGGCGGATGATAAGGCAGGGGTGACGGAAATACTCACCTTTGGCGAATATATTATAAACCATCCCGAAATAAAGCATGGAAAAATAAGAGTGGCTTTTACACCCGATGAGGAAATAGGACAAGGGGTAAAATATTTCGATGCGGATGCATTCGGCTGTGACTTCGCCTTTACAGTAGACGGGGGAGAGCTTGGAGAGTTCAGCTTTGAAAACTTTAATGCCGCCTCGGCAAAGTTGACCGTGAAAGGCGAGAGCGTGCATCCCGGGGATGCAAAGGGAATAATGAAAAATGCCTGTGTTATCGCCTCGGAATTCATTTCTATGTTTCCCGAAAAGGAGGCTCCCGCCTATACCGAAGGCTATGAGGGCTTTTATCATTTTCTCGGAGCGGAGGGCGGAGTTGACAGCGCCGCCGTAAACATGATAATAAGGGATTTTGATAGGGAAAATTTTGAAAACAGAAAGATATTTGCGCAAGAGTGCTGTAAAAGAATAAACGAAAAGTACGGAAATGTTGCACACATAGAAATAAAGGATCAGTACTACAATATGGGGGATATAATGAAAGAACATATCGATATAACGAATATTGCTCTTGATGCCCTCAAAAAAGCCGATGTTAAGCCGCTTGTTGAACCCATAAGAGGAGGTACGGACGGGGCTATGCTTACTTTCAAGTCTCTTCCCTGCCCCAATTTGTTTACGGGAGGACATAATTTTCACGGACCTTATGAATATATATGCCTTGAGTCCATGGAAAAGGCCGTTGAGGTACTTATAAACATTGTTTCAATCTAAGGAACCGCTGATTAATTCACTTGAAGCAGATTTGAGGTAATATTATCCAAATATGCGAATGATTAATTAATCAGTGTTTCCCTAATAAGGAGAATATATGACAGATGTTAAAAATATTGCGCTTTTTATCGATGCAGACAATATAAGTGCAAAATATGTAAAGATAATATTTGATGAGCTTAACAATATAGGAACGGTTTCCATAAGAAGAATATATGGCAACTGGAAGAAAAATTACGATTGGAACGAGGCTCTTTTGCTTGATTATTCCATTACACCCATGCAGCAATTCGACTATGCAAAGCATAAAAATGCTTCGGATATAACAATGGTCATAGATGTTATGGATGTAATGTACGCAAGAAAAATCGACGTTTTCTGTATCGTTACCTCCGACAGCGACTTTACAAAGCTTGCAACAAGACTCAGAGAGGAAAACCTTGAAGTTATAGGAATGGGTGAGAGCAAGACGCCGAATTCCTTTGTAAAGGCATGCAACCGTTTTATACATATGGATCTGCTTTATCTTGACAGAAATGAAGCACCCGAAACGGAGAAAAACGAGGAAGATTCCGTCACACCTCTTAAGGTGGTAAAAAGAGCGATCAACGATATGCTTATGAACAACTCCGGAGAGATGCTCTTAAGCGATTTGGGAAATGCTTTAAACAGAAAATTTTCGGATTTTGACACAAGAAATTACGGCTACAGCAACCTTACCGCTTTTATAAGCAGAACCATGACAACAACGGTGAATGTGGGCGTAAACGGCAACAACTCCAAATATGCGGCGCTTAAGGCAAGCATAAACCTTGAGGATATTTATGCCTCCGTAAAGGATTATGTTGCAAAAAACGGAGGAAAGGTCTACCCCTTGCAGAAAATAGATGCCTTCCTGACCGAAAACTGTCCCGATTTCAGCTTTAAGGCGTTCGGTTTTTCACGGCTTTCAAGCTTTGTAAAGAGCATACCGGGGCTTACGGTATATAAAAACACCGTTAAAACGGAAAATAACGTCAGAAAAACCGAAAACGTGTCTAAGAGGGAAAACTACGATCGTGCCTCCGTAAGTGAGGGAATAGTGGAATTTATAAGAGAAAATAACGGCTATGTAAAACCCATTTCAAAAATAGGTGATTATATAAAGCTTACATACGACAGCTTTAATTACAGACAGTATTCCTGTTCGAGCCTTAAGCAATTTCTTAAAACCATACCCGAAATAAAGGTCATTAAGGAAAGTGCATCTCTTATCGAATCAAAAACGGCTGAAAGTAAGCCGATCGGTTTGGAAACAGTCGCCGAAGAAACCGAAAAGAAGGAACAACCCGAGAAGAAGACAGGAAGAACAAGAAGGTCTTCCGTAAAAAAACAATCCGAGAAGATAGACCCTTTAAAAGATATAAAAACGGCTGTAATTGCTTTCATCACGAAAAAGGGAGGTTCGATTCATCCTCTTGCCCCTCTTACAAGGCATCTTAAATCCGTTCATTCCTTTGAGTATAAAAACTACGGCTACGGAAAAATAAGCGATTTTCTGAGAGATATAGAAGGAATAAAGGTAGAAGGAAATTCCGCAAGACTGTCGGAACAGTAATAAAACTTTATACAACATGAAAACAACACCCCCGATATTTTTCAAAGAATCGGGGGTGTTGTTGTGTTCCGGTGCTCTTTATTCGGGGTCGTACTCTTTTAAAAAGTTTTTAAATGCTTCTATTGTTATGGGCTTTGAGTAGTAATAGCCCTGAAAATTATTCACATAGAAGTTGCCGTTCAAATAATCCTTAAGGTTTTTTGTCTCTATTCCCTCTATACACAAATCTTTTTCAAGATCTCCCGCACAAGAGGTTATAGCCTTTAGAAGACATTGCTTGGATCTGTCGGTCTCGATTCCCATTATGAAGGAACGATCTATTTTTATCTGGTCTACAGGCAGGAAGGCAAGCAGAGTTATTGCCGAATAACCCGTGCCGAAATCGTCAAGTGCCGTTTGGTAGCCGCTGTTTTTAAACTTGAGCATCTCGTTTTTTAACATATCGACATTCAAAAGACGACATCTTTCGGTTATCTCAAGCTTCAAGTTTTGAGGCGGAAAGCCTATTTCGTTTACAAAGGAGTCTATTTTGGCTGCAAAATTACTCTGTTGAAGCTGGGGATAGGCAAGGTTAACATTTACTATAAGCTCGGGATTTTCTTCTATTATCTTTTTTGTATCCGTCATTGCTCTTTTTAATATCCAATCCCCAAGATCGTTGAATATGGGATCTCTTTCAAGCCATGGAATGAAGCTGTTTGGCGGAACAAGTCCGTACTTTTCGTTTTTCCAGCGAACAAGTGCTTCCATACCCGAAATCTTGTTTGTTTTGGCATCTATTATAGGCTGATAGCACAAAAAGAAACCTTCACAATCATTTATGACCGCTTTTCTTATTTTTGAAAGTATTTCAAGCCTTTTGCTATCCTCCGTGAAGAAGGAATCGTCATATAGTTCAAGCTCATATCTGTTATCCTCTTTAGCTTTCGAAATGGCAAAAATAACGCTGTTATAAATCGAGTTAACATCCTTTTTGGTAAGGTCTGCCGTGACAACTCCGCCAACAAGATCCAAAACGACATGCCTGTTTTCGATCAGCATATCATTTCTTACAAACCTTCTGAGACAATCGTAGGTGTATTTCACATCATCAAGAGTGAAATCGGCTCTGTCAAAGAGAACAGCCATCTTTGTTCCGTCACTTCTGAAACAGTCGCTTCCCGAAACAAGGGAAACCAATTTATCGGCAATGGCTTTAAGGACTTTGTTTCCAAAGGAGTAGCCGTAGGAATTGTTTACATCGAAAAAATTGCGAATACCGACTATAAGCAGATAAAAAGGCTTTTTGTTGTAAAGTCTGTCTTTGAGGGTAGTCATCAAAGAATTTCTGCTGTATAGTCCTGTTATGGGGTCTACCATGTCACCCATTTCAAAGTTTATTATAACGCCCGCAAAAAATTTAGGCTCGCCTTCCTCATCTCTTATAACTTTTCCGTTGCACAGACAGGTCACATACCTTCCGTCTTTGTTTTTGGCTCTGTACATGAACTCATGGCGATCGGTTTTTCCCGAAAAAATTTCTTTTATGCTTTTGAGATATGGCTCTCTTGAGCTTGGTTCTATATGCTCTGCCCATATCTGTCCCGCGTTTTTCATCATCTCAGAGGGCAGACCGAAATACTCCACCGCTTCTTGAGACCATAATGAAAGGTCCGTTTTTATATCGCACACAAAGCAATATCTACCGTCTTTGGAGGTTGAAAAAGCTTTAAATATTTCTTTAAAATAATTTATTGCGGAGTCATTTGTCATTACCTCACCCCGTTTCATTCTTTATATTATGATTATACAGCATATAGAAGAATTATGCAAGAGAAATATAATTTTATGATAATCATAAAAAAAATATTGACTTTCGGTTTGAATTTTGCTATATTCATAAAGTAAGCATTGATTGAAACATCAATGTTATAAAATAAATACTAAGGAGTGGTATAGTGGAAAAATTATCTGTTTCGGCATTAAGCAAACTTCTTCGTTATGCTCTTTACTTTGTTTTTTGTCTTGGTCTTTTTGTTACACCGTTTATACATTATCTGCTTCATACCTTCAGAAATACCGTTATGAATACGGAGGGGTTTGAAGAATTTCTGAAGTTTTCTATGCTTACAAGAGGAAATATTACAAGCGGAGAATACTACTCAATGGTTGCGGAGGTCTATCTTTTGGGAATAACGATGCTTTTCATTGTTTCAAGGCTCATTAAAATATGTCGCTCCACAGAAAGGGAGACTCCCTTTGAAAAATCGACATACAGAGCTTTAAAGCATATTGCGGTTGCCTCTTTTATATCGGTTGTATTCTATATTGTGAAATTCTTGTTTTTCCCTGCCGCACCCGGTCTTATGCTTGCTTTCACCTTCATAATGACAGGGCTTATTTCCTCCGTGTTTTCGCAGCTTATTAAAAAAGCCGCCGAAATAAAGGAAGAAAACGATTATACGGTTTAAGGAGGAAATAAAATGATAATAGTCAATCTTGATGTTATGATGGCAAAAAGAAAAATGAGCCTAAACGAACTTTCCGAAAAAACCGGTATATCCGCAACAAATCTTTCAATACTTAAAACAAATAAGGCAAAGGCTGTGCGTTTTACGACCCTTGATGCGGTTTGTTCCGCATTGAAATGTCAGCCCGGTGATGTGCTTGAATACGAGGAGGATCTCAAATGAATGAAAAAATGACGGTACAAACGCTTGTAAATACGGAAGCCAAAAAGGAGGAATTTGCTCCCGAAAAGCTGTCTGCGATATTTATTGTTTCCTGTTTGTTTTCTTTTATGTTTACACTTTGTTTTGTGGGTTTCGATATAAAATCATCCCTTTCAAGTCTTTTGTTTTTTAACGTTGCGGTTGCGTTACTGTATTATCTTTTGAAAAAAACGGGCTCTCTTTTGAACAAAAAAGCTTTTATTATTGCGGTGCCCATTTTTGCACTGTCATGCATGAACAGTATATTTATGTATTCTTACTACAATATTTTCAATTGTATTGCATTTTTCGTGCTTTATTCCGTTATGTTTGTAAAGGCAACAAGACCCGATAAAAAAATACAGACCGACACCCTGCTTTCGGTAGTGCTGAATAATTGCTTTACTGCCACGGAGAAGGTTATAACAAACAGAATAAAACTTAACAAGAAAAGTGTATCGATATTTGTGGGGCTTTTGGTCTCTGTTCCCGTGTTGCTTATACTTACGGTTCTTTTGGCATCATCTGATGAAATATTTTCACAAATACTTGACAGCATTTTTCGTGCGGTAGCGCTTGATCTGACTTCTTTACATTTGAAGCTTTTTGTTTTTGCCTTTGTTTTTGTTTATATGTGCGGTTTTTTGTTTTACAGTATCAAGAAAAGAGATGAAATAGTTTTTGGTATAGACAATCCCGACAATACTCTTTCTATTGCCTTCCTTACTCCCGTAAATATGTTGTTTCTCTTTTTTTGCATAACACAGTTTGGTTATTTGGGAAGCGGAAAAACATTAAGTTCACCTTCGGATTACAGCAGCTTTGCAAGAGATGGCTTTTTTAAGCTTTTGCTTGTTA
>DFJD01000030.1:23783-25650 GCA_002372875.1 Clostridiales bacterium UBA3680 | reverse complement strand
CATCTATCTTTGTGGTGCAATGTCCAAGCTTCCACTGAATTTGGAATTGCTTGCAATTCCGTTGGTTATGAGTATGTAGCAAAAATTTATTTCTGCGGAATACGAATATCATTGAATAACCATTCTTCTTTTTCCATATGGAAAATGGGCTTAAATAAATTAACAAGGTCTTGGTTGTTACCGTTTCCGTAATACATCCTGCCATGTTCAAGTTTCTCAATCTTGGTTATTTTTGTCAATGCAAATATCTCGTCAATATAATCATATATTTGTTCAACGGTATATTCGCCGCATTCCTCGACTTTTTTTCATCTAATTCAAAAAGCATTTTTACCATAAAAATCTCCTCTTAACACATGTTATCGGTAGTTTACGGTTATATCATCGTCTATTGTTATTGTAATGTCTCCGTTTTTTGTGTAAAAGGTTTCTACGTCAGCTTCCGTCAATAAATTATTGGTTTTATCATCTTCGGGTTCATCTAAGGAGCTTGTTATTATGGCGTATTTAGGTGAGCATGCTTCTATAAGCTCGTCTGTATTTTTTTCTTTAACTCCGTGATGAGGAACTTTCAAAATGTCGCAATCAAGAATTTCCGAATTATCCGAAAGCATTTCATTTATCCTGTCCTTTTCAATATCTCCCGTAAAAAGCATGGTTTTTCCGTTATATTCAAGTTTTGCAACAAGAGAAGAATCGTTGCCGGTATTGTTGCCGTAATCCGTACTTTCGGGGGGTACGAAAAGCCAATTCATATCTCCTGTTTTTATTTCGGTCATCTCGGATATTGCATTTGCCGAAAGCTCTTTCTTTTCCAAAGCAGAATGATATGCTGTAACTTCATCGGACTGTTTTGACTCATAATACGTGGTGTAAACGGCTTTTACATCGTAGCTTTCAATGATTTCCGCTGCCCCTCCCACATGGTCTTTATCAAAATGTGAAATTATGAGAGCATCTATTTGTGTGATATTATTTTTATTCAAATAATTGCACACATATCCCACCGTGTCCGCCTCTCCGGTATCAACGACAATATTTGCCTCGGGCGAGGTTATAACAAAGCAATCCGCCTTACCGACATTAAGTGCGGTAATTTGCAAATCAGAGACTTTAATCTCTTTTTCGGTACAAGAGCACAAGGATAAAACAAGAATAAGCAAAAGAGCAATTGTTTTTTTCACAGGCTTCACTTCCTTTGAATACTTGAATATGGACGTTTACTCATAAAGGTTACGGAAATATACGTACCGTTTTTATATGCAAGTTCACGAAAAGTACAAACAGGGATAAAACCACATCTTGAATGCAAAGAAAGAGAAGCGGTATTATTATCCGTTATTACCGCAACAAGTGTATGGAATCGTCCCGAAATTCTTTCAAGCTCGGTAAGCAACATTGTTCCCACACCTCTATGCCGATAGGATTCGGATACATAAACCGACACTTCTGCTGTACAATTATAACCCGAATACTGTCTGAAATGAGAAAGAGATACCCACCCTATTGTCCTTCCGTCGTATACGGCAACCAGCACGGGATAATCCTCTCTTTCATGATCATCAAACCATTTATAGGCATCCTCAAGGGAACGTGCATTTTCATTCATGTTATAATTTGTGTTAAGAATAGCATAATTCAATATCTCATTTATTGCGGGAACATCCGTTCTTTTTGCTTTTCTTACAGTAATATTCATATATTTCGCCCTTCCCTTGCAATTGTATACTATGTAAATGAGAAAATCATTTGAATGAGATTATTTTTTAATCATATTTGTTTATATCATAAAATCAGTATAATGTCAAATACCTAAAAAAATAGAAGGAGCCTATAAGCTCCTTCTAAGGAAGCACTGATTAATTCA
>DFJD01000030.1:0-23652 GCA_002372875.1 Clostridiales bacterium UBA3680 | reverse complement strand
GCTTTGACACAGTATGCGGGAACATTAACCAAATATGCGAATGATTAATTAATCAGTGTTTCCCTATATATCACTTCAATATGAGGTACACAAAATATCCTGCATAGCAAGCAACCATAAACAAACCTGCTTTTCTTCCCAAATGCTTGGTTTTAAAGACAGAAAGCCACAAAATTACAGCCGCTGCTATAGCAACAAGGGCATCTACCATAAAAGTACCTGCATAATTTATGGGAATAATCAACGCTGAAGTTCCGAGAACAAAGAGAATATTGAAAACATTGCTTCCGACAATATTTCCGATTGCAATATCTGCATTTCCCTTCTTTGCCGCAGTCACGGAGGTAACAAGTTCGGGAAGAGATGTTCCGAAGGCTACAACCGTTAACCCGATAAATCTTTCACTCATGCCAAACATTTTAGCTAAGGTTGAAGCAGCATCAACGGTTACGTTACTTCCGAGAACAATCATTATAAGTCCCAAGAGAGTAAATAACAGAGCCTTTGGCAATGTCAGCTTTTTTTCTTCTTCGGGAGCCTCTTCCTTGTTATTTTTTGCCATCATAAAAAGATAGCCTAAATAGATTATAAAGCATATCCAAAGAATTGCTCCGTCTATTCTGCTTATTTTTCCATCGAGTCCGAGCACGGGAAGAAGTACCGACAAGAATATCATATACGGCAATTCGTACTTTATGGTGGAATCCGAAACGGCAATTTTAACAATAGCAGAGGCAATACCGAGAATAACCAAAATATTCATGATATTGCTTCCTATAACATTTCCTATGGAAATATCCGCATTGCCTTTGAATGCCGCCGATATACTTACCGCCGCCTCCGGTGCGCTGGTTCCCATGGCAACTATGGTAAGTCCGATAACAAGTTCGGGTATGCCGAATCGTTTTGCTATGCCCGCCGAACCGTCAACAAAGAAATCCGCTCCTTTTATAAGAAGCAAAAAGCCTACTACAAGAAGAAAAATCTGAAGTAACGCATTCATTATAAGTGCCTCCGTTTAGTTAATATTGTTGATTGCTTTGCAAGCAGTCAAGCAATTTTTCATAAGCATTGCTATTGTCATAGGTCCCACACCGCCCGGAACGGGAGTGATATATCCTGCCTTTTTTTCAACGGAGTCAAAGTCAACATCGCCACATAGCTTTCCGTTTTCTTGACGGTTTATTCCCACATCGATAACTACGGCACCCTCTTTTACCATATCAGCTGTGATAAATTTGGGCTTGCCTATTGCGGCAACCAAAATATCTGCCTTAGAACATATTTCGGACATATTTTTCGTTTTTGAGTGACAGGTGGTTACCGTGCCGTTTTCAGCCATAAGAAGCATTCCAACCGGTTTGCCGACTATATTGCTTCTGCCTACAACAACACAATTTTTTCCTGCAATGTCAACACCGCTTCTTTTGATAAGCTCTATACAGCCTGCAGGTGTACAACTTTTTAAAACGGCATTTCCGATACTGAGCAAGCCCACATTATATGGATGGAAGCCGTCAACATCTTTTTGAGGAAGGATCCTTAAGAGCACCTTTTCTTCATCTATATGTTTGGGAAGAGGAAGCTGAACAAGTATTCCATGACAGGAAGGGTCTGCGTTAAGGGTATCTATAAGCTCCAAAAGCTCAGCTTCCGTTGTTTGGTCGGGAAGTTCGTAGCTTAAGGACTTGATGCCGCAATATTCACAAGCTTTTTTCTTATTTCTGACATATACCGCACTTGCGGGATCGTCACCTACAAGTACCACCGCAAGACAGGGTTGGATGCCTTTTTCTGAAAGAGTTTCAACCTCAGCTCTTACTTCATCTTTTATTTGTGTTGATATAAGCTTACCATCTATTATATTAGCCATATTATCCTCCGATTTTCACACTTCTTATTTCCATTATATCTTTATCAAGGTCTCTGAAAAGGTAATACAGATTATCACCTGCAACAGTTAAATATGAGCCGTTTTCTTGGGCAAGAACATTTCTGTTACCATCAAAATCGACAGCACATATTTTATCATCACTTTCGTTTTCGTGAAGCTCTCGATAATAAATTTTATCTCCTATTATATTCACATCAAGCATTTGCACAGAAGAAACACATTCTGTTTTGTCCTCGGAAAGAGATATTCTATAGAGAAGGTTATCACCTATAGCCTCTCTTTTTGTAAGGTCGGGCTTATGCATAAAATTGATATAGTAGGCATAATCATCCATCAAAATAAGATTAGATGCCGATGAATCGGAAATAAGCACTGTCCTTTCACCGTTTTTGTCAGTTTTGTAAATTTTGTAATCGTCATTTTCGTCGATATAATAAATATCGTCTTCGTACAGATTTATATAAGCCGCTCCGACATCTTTTAACGCCCTTTTATCGGAACCGTCGAGATTTGCCCGATAAAGCTTTTTATTATCGTGATAGTTTGAAAAATAGATACCGTTTGAATCTACCTGAACATAATAGCACTGCCCGTCAATTATTTTTTCATCTTGTGAGCCGTCTTTTTTCATTCTGTGAATATCAAATTTTGAATCGGTACCGTCACAATAGTAAATATAATCATCGAGAACATTTATAAAATATACCGGGCACTGTGTTAGGCTTTTACCTTCGGAAGTGACCATATGAAAATCTTTACTGTCTTGAAAATAAGCTATTCCGTCACTGTAACAGGCTCCGCCTAAATTGGAAATATTTGCATTTGTATTACCCGTTTTTACTGTTTGCTCACTTTGTGTTTGCTGTATATCGGTTTGTGTCGCAGCGTCATTTTCTTTTTTCATGTTACAGCCACACAAAAGCAATGCAACAACAGCCGCACCTATTAAAAATCTTTTCAAAACCGCACCTCTTAAAACAATCCGGTGATCACGCCGTTTTCATCCACATCAATGCTTTCTGCTGCAGGCTTAAAAGGAAGCCCCGGCATTGTAAGCACATTACCTGTTAAAACTACCAAAAATCCCGCACCTGCACTGACATTCACTTCACGAACCTTTATGGTAAAGTTTTCGGGGCGACCTCTCAAAAGAGGGTCATCACTGAGTGAGTACTGTGTTTTTGCTATGCATACAGGCATTTTATCAAAGCCAAAGCCTGTAAGTTCATCAATTTGACTAAGTGCTTCTTTTGTATATTCAACCGATGACGCTCCGTATATTTCCTTTGCAACGATATTTATTTTATCTTTTATGGGAAGTGTTTCATCATAGATGGGTTTAAAATTGCTTTTCTTATTTTCGAGGATATCAAGAACCTTTTGTGCAAGTTCTTTTCCGCCCTCTCCACCGTTTTCCCAAACATTTGCCAAAGCAAACTCGGCACCTATTTTTTCACATTCGCTTTTAATGTAAGCTATTTCCTCTTCGGAATCGGTTATAAAATGGTTCAACGCTACCACAACGGGTACGCCGAACTTTTGAACGTTTTCAATATGCTTGCAGAGATTTGGGAAACCCTTTTTGACAGCAGACAAATCAGGTTTGTTAACCTTTGATTTTTCAACTCCGCCGTTATATCTGAGTGCTTTTACGGTTGCAACAAGAACTGTTGCATCGGGAGTCAACCCACCTTTTCGACATTTAATGTCAAAGAATTTTTCAGCACCGAGGTCTGCCCCGAAACCTGCCTCTGTTACGGTAATGTCGGATAATCTCAAAGCAAGCTTTGTGGCTTTAAGAGAATTGCAACCATGGGCAATATTAGCAAAGGGTCCTCCGTGTATGATCGCCGGGGTGTGTTCAAGGGTCTGTACCAAATTGGGTTTAAGAGCATCTTTTAAAAGTGCGGCACAAGCTCCGACAATATTTAATTGCTTGAGGGTAACAGGCTCCGAATCAACATTGTATGCCACAACAATATTTGAAAGCATCTCCTTGAGCTCTGTAATATCTCCCGCAAGACACATTATTGCCATAATCTCCGAAGCAACCGTTATTTTAAAGGCATCCTGTCTTATAATGCCGTTTTTCTTATCTCCAACACCCACAACAACGTTTCTTAGAACTCTGTCATTAAGATCCATTGCTCTTTTCCAGACTATTTTCTCTGTATCTATTCTAAGAGCATTTCCCTGAAAAATATGATTGTCTATAACAGAGGAAATAAGGTTGTTTGCAGTAGTCATGGCATGAATATCGCCCGTAAAATGAAGGTTTATATCCTCCATGGGAATAACTTGCGAATAGCCTCCGCCTGCCGCTCCTCCTTTAAGACCCATGCAAGGGCCCAATGACGGTTCTCTGAGTGCAACAAGTGTTTTCTTATTCATCTTGTTAAGAGCCTGAGCAAGTCCTATTGTTACAGTCGTTTTTCCCTCTCCTGCAGGTGTGGGATTTATTGCTGTTACAAGAACAAGCTTGCCGGGCTTATTATTTTTTGTTTTTCGAACCAATTCATCAGAAAGTTTCGCTTTATATTTACCGTAAAGTTCCAGGTCGTCCTCACCGATATCGAATTTTTTCGCCACATCAACTATCGGCTCGGGTATACATTCCTGAGCTATTTGTATATCACTTTTCATTAGAATTCCTCCTTTCGAGGTATACAACATCTATGATAACAAACAAACAGATAAAAGTCAACGATGAAAAAACGCTTGAAGTTTCCCCCTGTCAGCATTTCAACAACAAATTTATATTTATGGAAACACTAAAAAACGCCGAATATCGGCGCTTTTCAGAACTTATATATTGTTTTGTCGGTAACAAGCATATCGACCTTTACATCATAATTGTCGACGGGAAGAAGCTCGGTGATCTCATCTTCATAGCATATTCCTATTTTCGGGCAGGAACAATTTTTCAGATATCTGTCATAAAAGCCTCCGCCCCAACCAAGACGATAACCTCGCTTATCAAATTTCAGCCCCGGAATTATTATCAAATCTGCTTCGCTTGGTGACGCAAGCCTATCCTCGTTTTCCTCGGGTTCAAGTATCCCGTATTTATTTTGCTTTGTTTCGTCTAAAGAGGATATGTAATAGAAGTCCATACAAGAATGTGCCTTACACACGGGAACTGCTACTCGTATTCCTTCGGTAAGGCAAAACTCGATCATTCCTGTTGTTGAAACCTCTTTTATAGGCATTGAAATATAAGTAAATACGCTGTGAACGTTTTTAAATTCGGGCAAAGAAAGCAATTTATTCAGCAAATCTTTATCCAATTTTTCTTTTTGTATAGCGGAAAGAGATGCCCTTTGCTTCTTTGCCGAAATTCTCAGTTCATTTTTCTGTTCTTCTATATTGCTCATTTCTTAAGCTTATTTTTGTTATAATTAATAAGACAGCCTGCAAGAATAATACTTCTTTCGTCATCTGTAAGCTCACCCATTGAGAGAGTAAACTCCTTCATTTCGCCCTCTCTTACAACGAATGCCTTGAATGAGGATGCCTTTTGCGCAACAGAATTTGCAACATCGGGAATGAAGATATAATCCCCGTTTTCAAAAGGAAGCTCTCCGTCAAAAGTGAAAGGAAGCATACCCCAGTTTATAAGATTGGAGCGATATCTCTTTGTGGCATATTCTTTTGCAATATTTGCCCAGCCTCCGAGAACCTTTTGACATGATGCCGCCTGTTCTCTTGCAGAGCCGTCTCCGGGCTTAACGGCATAGATCGTGCTTCCTATGCCTATTGTATCATGATTGATGTCGAAATGTTTCTTTATTTCTTCAACGATGGGCTTAAGCTCGGGCACGGCAGCTGCGGCACACTTGCCCTCTTCAAGCGCTTTTTCGGCAACCTGAATTGCTTTTGCACGTCCAACATAAGCAGGATCTTTTCTTGAAAGAGTGAACTCCGCAAGTCCCAAAGGATTGGAGCGATAGGAACTTGTTTCACCTGAAGGAATGAGCTCATCTGTGGTAGTAACAGGGTCGGTAATAAGTGATACCACCTTCAAAATAAGATTGGGCTTAAGTTCAACCATAGCGGGCCAATCTGTGATATTGGGTCCAAATTTAAGTTCGACACTGGGATCTGCCTTACCGTAGCCGTTATAAACTCTGTTGTCATATACGGACTTGTTGAAGAAATACTTAGGCTTTGTGAAATTAACATCAATTTCACTTGCGGGTGTAAGGAAGCCTTTATTTAATGCTGTTGCGGCAATGGAACGAGCGTCCATAAGAGCAACCGAGGCTATCTGTCCGTTACCCGGCTTTGAACCCTCTCTGTTGGGGAAGTTTCTTGTTGAATGTCTTATAGAAAGACCTCCGTTTGAAGGAACATCACCCGCACCGAAGCAAGGACCGCAAAAAGCGGAACGAATGGTTGCACCTGCTGCCATAAGCTTTGTGATGGCACCGTTTTGAACAAGTGACATAAATGTGGGCTGACTTGAAGGATAAACGCTTAACGCGAAATCATCGGCACCTATACTCTTACCGTCAAGAATATCGGCAACATCACAAATGTTGTCGTAAGTACCGCCTGCACAGCCTGCAATTACACCCTGATCGACATAAAGTCTGCCGTCTTTTATCTTATTTCTGAGATTAAAATGAATATTGGGATTATCTATTGTTTTGATAGCCTTTTTCTCAACATCTGCAAGGATATCCTCAAGATTTTCGTTGAGAGTCTCTATTGTGTAGGTGTTGCTGGGGTGGAAAGGCATGGCTATCATCGGCTTGATCTGTGAAAGGTCTACATAGACAACTCCGTCATAATATGTTACAGCACCCGGGTTAAGCTCTTTATACTCCTCTGCTCTTGAGTGGATATCAAAGTATTCTTTAACTTTGTCATCTGTTCTCCATACCGAGCTTAAGCAGGTCGTTTCGGTTGTCATAACATCAATTCCGTTACGATATTCAACATTAAGATTGTCTATACCGTCGCCTACAAACTCCATAACCTTGTTTTTAACATAACCGTTGGCAAAAACCTCTCCTATAATGGCAAGTGCAACATCCTGAGGACCTACGAAGGGTTGAGGCTTTCCTGTAAGATATATACAAATCACCTCGGGACATTTTACATCATAGGTTTGTTTAAGCAGCTGTTTTGCAAGCTCTCCGCCGCCTTCGCCTATTGCCATTGTTCCCAAAGCTCCGTATCTTGTATGAGAGTCCGAGCCGAGTATCATTTTACCGCAGCCTGACATCATTTCTCTCATAAATTGATGAATAACCGCCTGATGAGCGGGAACATAAATACCACCGTATTTTTTTGCGGCAGAAAGGCCAAACATATGGTCATCTTCGTTTATTGTACCGCCTACAGCACAAAGTGAGTTGTGACAGTTTGTAAGAACATAGGGAAGAGGGAATTTTTCCATACCCGAAGCTCTTGCGGTTTGTATAATACCAACGTATGTAATATCATGGCTTGCCATGCAATCAAACTTTATTTTAAGCTCATTCATATTTCCGCTTGTGTTATGTGCGGATAATATTCCGTATGCTATAGTATTTTTGCGAGCTTCTTCTTTTGTTGTTTTAATACCCTTTGAAGAAAGTACCTGCTCCGCATTTGCGTCATCTGCAACAAGTTCCTTGCCATTTAACAGATAAGCACCTGTTTTGTACAATTCAATCATATATAAATCCTCCAAAATAAGGGAAGCCTAAAATATGCCACCCATAATATGTACACTTGATAATAACATAATTCTATTGTATTTTCAACATTCTTTTAAGAAGAAGAAGTTCTTCTTTTCTGAGACAATTTCTGAAACCTTCCATATCGTTTAAACAATCATCAAGATAAAACCATTTAACCGAGTCTACTTCATCTGGTTGAAGTACAAGTTCATTTTCGTTGACACTGCGGTTGTATAAATAAATCATACTTATTTCTCTGTCTTTAAAAGGTCGATTGTTAAAAACCGCATCAAATCCTCCCGTAAGAGAACCTATAAACGTCAAATCTTCGGGAAAAGCCGAAATTCCAAGCTCTTCTTTAAGTTCTCTTATAGCAGAGGGTAAAGGTTCATCTCCTGCTGTAATGTGCCCTGCCGAAGAAATATCGTAGCTACCGGGATGAGAGTCTTTGTTTTGGGATCGTTTTTGCAACAAAACCTCATATCTATCATCGATTTTTCTGACGATCCAAATATGAACCGTTTTATGATACAATCCTATTGTATGAACTACTCCCCTTTCTTCAACTCTATTCAGAGAATTTCCGTTTTCATCATATATGTCGAACAGTTCAAGCTCCCTTCCGTTAAGAAAGGCAGATTTAAAATTATCGGAACTGTCATACACAAGCTTAAGAGAAAAGTAGGGGCTGTTCTGAGCAAGAAGTCTAAAAAAGATCCTGTCGCCAGGCCATAATTCAAGGTCCCATACCTCGTCTTTTTTTACCCACTTAAGCTCCCCTTCGTCGCATGCCTTAAGCTCTCCTTTCAAACCATTTGCCGTATATAGCCACATATATTCGGTCAAGCCTCTTCCGCTTACAAAGGTAACTGTTCCTCGACAAGAGAACTTTTCCACATGGCAGCCCGTCTCTTCAAATATTTCTCTTACAAGGCATTCATCGGGTGATTCATCTTTTTCAAGATGTCCTCCCACTCCTATATATTTGTCCTTATTTATATCATTTTTCTTGTATATACGATGGAGCATAAGATAATAATCTCCATCTTCAATATAACATAATGTTGTAAGTTCAATCATTTTTCTTTTAAAAACGGGGTGTGATGAATCACACCCCTGCAATTTTATATTTACCGGTCTCTATTTTTTGGCGTACCACTGATTGTATATTTTTTGAGCCGTTTCCTCAAGAGAAACACCTGCATACAGATAGTATGCGGCATCATCAATAAATACACCGTAAACATCTTCACTTTCAAGAATAGGTACCATAGGCCTCATTTCCGATTGAATTGCAAGCATCTGCTCTGTAGCATCGTTGTCTATTCCTTCAAGCTCTCCGTTCTTATCAAGGTATTGCTTTGCCGCCTTAGAAGCCGGAATGCCCTTCTCTGTTTTTTGCAAAAGAGCCATCTCTTCACTGTTTAGAAGAAAATCAAGAAGCTTGGCCGCCTCTTCGGGATGATCGGTATTTTCGCTTATTGCATACATCGTTGCCGGCTTTGCATACCAACCAAGTGACTTTGCGCCTTCAAGTCTCGGATAGGGTGCCACAACAACTTCTCCGTTTTTCATATTTTCAAGTAAGCTCTGTGTGCCGCTTATCCATCTCATGGTACCTGCTGCCTCTCCGCTTACTATCTTCGTAAATGAAGAGTCGTTTACAGGCATTATAACCTTTTCATCTTTCATTTTTTTATAGAAACTAAGCATAAGCTTAATTTCATCAAGTGTTAACTGAAGTTCGCCATTTTCATTGCAAGCGGTTCTTCCCGTGGATTGTTCACAGTATGCCAGCAAAAAGAAAAACAGAGCTTTATCGCCTATCGCCAAAGGGTATACACCGTCTTCTCTCATAAGCTTTGCCGCCTCAAAATAATCATCCCAAGTTTGCGGCACATCAAGACCGTATTTTTCATAAAGTGTTTTGTTTATAAATACGGCATTTGAATTCATTGCTGTGGGAAGTGCATTCAGCATTCCGCCAACCACTCCGTATTGCAATATGTTATCATCAAAGTTTGAAAGGTCTATTTCGTCGGACAGCTTGTAAAGATCGTAAAATCCGTATCCATCTGGAGAATATTTGCTTATCCAATCGAAATTGATAAGCATTACATCAGGCTCCTCGTTAGAATACATAAAAATATTCTGTCTGTTTTTATATCCGTTCCATACTCCGTATTTACACTCTACATTTATGCCTGTTTTTTCTTCAAATATGTCAACGGCATCCATTGTGTAGTTTACACGCTGGTCGTCTCCCCACCATGAGAGACTTATCTGTGTATTGCTTTCTTCGGGACTTTCACTGCTTTCGGTCTTATTTAAGGGCGTACAAGAGGATAAAATACTTAATGACAATAAACAGCTAAGTATCCTTTTGCAATTTCTTTTCATTCATCTCACTCCTTAAACCACGGTATATCTGTCTTTTCCGTTTCTCTTTGAACTGTAAAGCGCCTCATCGGCATCCTGATAAAGCTGCATAAACCTTGCTTCCTCATTGTTTACGCATACAGCACCCGAGCTTAACGAAAGAGCACATTTATCGGACATATCCTTAAACTCTTTTGCAAACTCCGTCTTTATTGTTTCAAGCTGAGATGTTACCTTTCGTCTTGCGGTATCCAAATCGGTGTTTTGATATAGCGTAAATATTGCAAACTCATCTCCACCCATTCTTCCAACGACAAACGAGGCATCAAGCATATTTTTAAGGAGATTTGAAAATCTTACAAGGACATCGTCACCTGTTTTGTGTCCAAGTGTATCGTTGACATTTTTAAAATTATCCATGTCGAGCATTATAAATGCAGACACATCCGATTTTGAGCCTGTCATGATAATCGTTTTAACGGCTGTGGTGTAGCTCATCTTGTTTAATATTCCCGTAAGCTGGTCTCTTTGTGCTCTTTGCTCAAGGTTTGTAACTATACCTGCAAGAGGAGAATATACTCTGTTAAGCACATAGAAGGAAATAAGGGTAACCACAACAAGCATTACAACGAAGAATAAAGCGGCGAAAAGCATAATTAACCTCATATAGTCGTTTATCGACTCTGTTGAGGAAAGACACTGTATTTTCCACTTATTGATGGAGCATTTCATTGATGTTTCTATGAAGTTGGAATCATCAAATGAACTTAATTTGCTTCCTATTTCGGTTTTATCGTTAGAGTAGATGGTAACTCCGTTCTCATCTATCAATCTTATCTTAAGGTTTTCCCTATCTGCGGCACGGAAAGTATTGTCAAGCTCTCTTGAGTAGATGGCTGCCACAAGGATGGAATGCTCATTCAACTGCTTTACATAGAAAAGTTTTCCGAAATTATTTTTTTCGGTGGCAAACCATCCGGAATTAGACTTATTATCTGTAATATGCGAAGCAAAGAATGAATAAATATTCTCACCGGCAAGATTTTTGAAAGTTCCCTCGGAAATACCGATCCCTCCGGGATTATCGGGATCGTTATAAATTATGCCGAAATCAGAGAAATTTTTGAGAACCTTTATATCTTCGATTCTTGCCGATATTGCCTTTGTTGCCTCTATCGCTTCAATATTTTCATTTCCGGAAACTATAGGGTCAAAAGAATAGTAGAGCTCATTTGAAAAAAGCAAAGCTCCCGTATCCTTTATCTCTGCCAAATAATTATCTACGTTCATGGCCTGTTGTTTAGCACTTGAGGCAACAAAGAAGGTCATTCTTTCCAAAATTTCATTGGCAGAAAATCTAACCACCGCATACAGCATTATGGCATTAAAAATGACAAAAGCCAACACAAAGGAAATTGCCATATTTCTTTTGAATGTTTGTATTGCCTTTGTGGAGTTTTTCTGCGGCTGCAGTGGTTTCATCTTTCGCATAAAGTCACCTTCTCAAGTATCTCTACATTCTTGTTATCTGTTTAATAATATAACCCATAAATTTATCGTCAATTATAAAGGGAGTGCTTTCGGGATCGACAACTATCCCGCTTAAGGTCTCATTTGCCCTGACCATGGCAATAAGCTTATGAACCGGAGCATCAAAAGGAGAATACGGTGCGGAATACTTTTCTCCTCTTTCCTCCTTGCTTGTAAATGCGGGAACATAGCTTTTACCTGCAATTTCAACCGTTACCGGTTGAAGTTTCACAGGCTTTTCGGGTGTAAAACCGATCTGACCCTCACCCTCAAGAGCCTCGGCATCCTCCTTGCTCAAAAATACATGGCAAGGAACAATGAGCGAACACTGTGCCATAAAGGTAAGCGCAGTTGCTATATCTGTTTCTTTTCCGCTTTCCAAAGCAGTTTTTATGAGTTCTTTTAATTTTCTGTTTAAATTTGCGTCCATTTTTATCTCCGAGTTATTCTATGTTTATTACTTTATAGTCCTTCTGTTCCACAGCTGCTTTCAAAAGGGCTTTATCCGTTTCTTTTGAAAGGGTTACCTGTGCCGTGCCGGTTTCAAAACTTACATTTGCCTCGGTAACACCGTCAACAGCCTCTAATGCTTTTTTGACCGTTGCCTGACAATGAGCACACATCATACCCTCAATAGTCATATTTACCGTCATTCTTTTTTCCTCCTTAAAATCAAGCACACTTAAATCGACCTTTTTTGTATCGGTGCGAGTTTTGTCTGCCGATGGATCATATAGTTTTATAAAATTAAGTCTGAGGGCATTTGTGACAACACATATGCTTGAAACAGACATAGCTGCCGCCGCCACCATAGGACTCATTTCCCAGTTAAAGAGGGAAACATATGCTCCCGCGGCAAGAGGAATGCATATTATATTGTAGAAAAAAGCCCAAAACAAATTTTGTTTGATATTTTTCAGTGTTGCTCTGCTGAGCCTGATCGCCGCAGCAACATCAAGCAGATCGCTTTTCATGAGAACGACATCTGCCGCATCAATTGCAATATCGGTTCCCGCTCCTATGGCAATACCGACATCGGCACTTGTAAGTGCGGGTGCATCGTTTATACCGTCTCCCACCATTGCCGTTTTGCAAATTGAAGAGAGTTTTTTCACCGCACTTTCTTTTCCCGACGGAAGTATACCTGCAACAACCTTATCTACACCCACCGCCTTTCCAACGGCGTTGGCGGTTTTTTCATTATCACCTGTGAGCATTACCACAGTTATGCCCATTTTACGCAACTGTCTTACGGCTTGCGCACTTTCGGGTTTCACTGTATCGGCAACTGCAATAACGCCCGAAACAGAGTTATCTATAACAACGAGTATCGCTGTTTTTCCCTGTTCAAAGAGTTCCGCACACATATTGATAAATCTACCCGGTATTTCGGTGATCGTGCTTATAAAGCTCAAAGAGCCTATATAAATATCTTTATTTTCAAATTTTCCCTTTATACCATTTCCCGTAAGAGAGACAAAGTCGGTTATTTCTTTTGCTTGTATATTTTTTTCGCGTGCATATTCGGTTACAGCCCTTGCTATGGGATGCTCACTTTTGTTTTCCAAACCGTAAGCAAAGGACAAAAGCTCATTTTCTTCAATTTCATCCGATGTTACTACATCAGTTACGGAAGGTTCGCCTTCTGTGACGGTGCCCGTTTTATCAAGAGCTACCAAATCCACAGAACCCAAAAGCTCTATTGCGGCGGCAGTTTTGTACATAATGCCGTTCGATGCACCTTTTCCTCCCGCAACCATTATTGCAACCGGAGTTGCAAGTCCGAGAGCACACGGACAAGATATTACCAGCACACTGATAGCTCTTTCAAGAGCGTATGAAAACTGTGCTCCGTTAAACAGCCATATCGCTGCCGTAAAAAATGCGATTATGATAACAGCCGGCACAAAAACACCTGCGACCTTATCGGCAAGCCTTGCTATAGGTGCTTTGGAAGCGGCGGCATCGCTTACGATACGTATTATTTCGGATAGGGTCGTAGCATCACCGACTCTTGTGGCGCGACATTTTATATAACCTGATGTATTTATGGTTGCCGAAATGACCTCGTCACCGACCCCCTTATCCACAGGCATACTTTCTCCGGTAACGGAAGACTCATTTACAGAAGCTGTTCCTTCCAAAATGACTCCGTCTGCAGGGATGCTTTCTCCGGGGCGAATTATAAATATGTCTCCGCCTTTGAGCTCCGAGGACGGAATTATTTTTTCTTCTCCGTTTTCCTCTATACATGCCGTATCCGGAGCAAGCTCCATAAGCGCCTTTATTGCATTGGTTGTTTTGCCCTTTGAAACGGCTTCAAGCATTTTGCCTACGGTAATGAGCGTTACTATCATTGCCGCACTTTCAAAGTACAAATGAGCATTGATACCTTTTGCTGTATACGTAAACAATACATAAACACTGTACAGAAAAGATACGCCCGAGCCCATTGCCACAAGTGTATCCATATTAGGAGAAAGAGACAATGCACCCTTTAAGCCGTTTACAAAAAACTTATTATTTATAATTATTACAGATAAAGAAAGTAAAAGTTGTACAATGCCGTTATTTAACGGTGAAGCAAAAAAATCGGGAAGGGATAATCCCAATATTTTATACCACATTGATATATACATGAGAAAAAAAAGAATGATACACGAAGGTATAAGTCTTTTTAACTCTTTTTTCCCGTTATCTTCGGAAAGCTGCTCCTCGGCACTTCCGTTTGAGAGTCTTGCACTGTAGCCTGCATTTGTTACCGCATCTATAACAGCCTCTACACTTGCACTGCCCTCAACGGTCATTGTTCCGGTAAGAAGATTTACGGAACATTCACCTACTCCGTCAACAGCACTTACCGCTTTTTCGACCCTTGCCGAACAAGCGGCACAACTCATACCTCCTACGGAATATCTCTCCATAGAGATCCCTCCGTTTCAGGAATTATTTATAAGGAAGCACTGATTAATTAATCAGTGTTTCCATAACACAGGGTTATATTGCATTATATAATAACAGGTGGAGTTTGTCAAATAAATGTGCAAAGTATTTCGTTTAACATTATAATAATTATTGTATATTTGTATTTCATTTTCTATGTTTTAGTGTTATAAACTCCCAAAAAAATAATAAAAATAATAATTTTTTGTGCGTTTTTTTTAAACTTTATAGACTTTTACAATTTTATGTGTTATAATTTAAACATAAATTACAATTGTTAAGGAAACATTAATTAATCAGTGCTTCCTTAAGGGAAGGTGTCTTTTATGTCAGCAGGTGCAATAATCGTTGCTGCCGGTTCCGGTAAGAGAATGCATTCGGCTGTTGCCAAGCAATATCTTGAGCTGAAAGGCAAAAGCATACTCGCTCATACCATAACAGCCTTTGAAAAAAGTGATATTATAGATTATATTGTTGTTGTTACCGGCAAAGATGAAGTTGATTTCGTTAACAAAGATATTATAAAAAGATATGAATTCAAAAAAGTATCTGCCGTGATCCCCGGAGGAGAACAAAGACAGGATTCTGTTTTAAAGGGATTAAACAACATAATGCCGGACACGGACGTTATTTTGATCCACGACGGAGTAAGGCCCTTTGTATCGGGTGATGTTATAAAAAGAGTTTATAACGATGCTTTGATGTACGGAGCCGCCGTTGCTTCCGTCCCCGTAAAAAACACAATCAAAATTGCCGATTCGGAAGGCTTTATATCTTCAACACCCGAAAGACAGTTTTTATACAGTGCGCAAACTCCTCAAGGCTTCAAAACAAGTATAATAAAAGAAGCCTATAAAAAAGCTTATGAAGACGGTTTTATGGGCACCGACGATTGTATGCTGGTTGAAAAATACCAATGCAAGGTAAAGCTTACCATGGGAGAGTATGAGAATATCAAGATTACCACTCCCGAAGATATGGATATTGCCCTTGCAATTTCAGAAAGAATAAATAAAAAGTAAAGAGGTGTGTTTATGGAAGTTTCCCAACAAAAAACAGGTATTTCCTTTCCGGTTACCGGCGGAAATATCATTATAGACAGAGGCACCGGTTATGTTATAGGTTGTGATAAAACCGTTACCGAAGCAAGAATCCCCGAGGAGGCCGAAGGAATCAAAATTACGGGAATCAGAGAATATGCCTTTAATTATTGTGACGAGCTTACAAAGGTGACCATTCCTTCTACGGTGATCCATTTGTCATCGGGTGCTTTTTGGGGAAGAAATATTTTAAAAAATGTTTATGTAGCCGGCGACAACCCTGAATTTAAAGACGAAGACGGCGTTATATATTCCAAAGACGGAAAAACACTTATCTTTTATCCCGGTTTTCACTCGGATGAATACGAAATATTACCGGGAACGGAAAGAATTGCAAAAGGTGCCTTTTACAACTGCACAAACATAAAATCAATCAAGCTTCCCGATTCGATACTTTCACTTCAAGGAAGCTTTTACGGCTGTACAGCTCTTAAAAGCATCAAATTACCCGCAAGACTGACTGTTATAGGCGACGGAGCCTTCGGTAATTGCAAAAGCCTTGAAACGATTTCTCTTCCCTATTCTGTGCAAAGAATAGACGGCAGTGCCTTCAGCGGATGCACTGCTTTAAAATCCATAAAGGTCAACAGTGACAACATATATTATACCGATGTTGACGGAGTGCTTTTTACAAAGGACAGATCCACTCTTCTGACCTATCCGAATGCACATTCCGAAAGCTACGAGATCCCCTCCTCCACCATGACAATAGGTCCGTGGGCATTTGCAAAATGCGATAATCTTACGGAGGTCATCATTCCGTCTTCGGTAACAAAAATAGAACAATGGGCATTTGGAGACTGTTCCTCTCTGAAGGACATTATTATCCCCGACAGCGTTTCAATACTCGGAAAAAGAGCATTTTGGCATTGCGAAAAGCTTGAAAAGGTTATGTTCTCCAACAACATAGAGACAATAGACGACTATTGTTTCGCCGCTTGTTCTTCTTTGCGTGCCATTACAATTCCCGAGGGTGTCAAGACCATCGGCATGGGAGCATTCAGCTATTGCTATGCTCTTAAAGATATTCTTCTGCCCGATACTTTGACAAGCATAGTTTCTCAGGCATTTGAAAGCTGTACGGCAATACCGTCTGTCACTATTCCCTCTTCTGTCAAATACATGGGAAGAGCCGTATTTAAAGGATGTTGGGATCTGTTTACCGTATATTGTAACCACAAATCCGTTGCAGACGACGAAACACTTTACCCCGAAAATACGGAATTTATATACACGGGCGAGGAAGAGACAAAAGAAGATAAAGATCTTATCGCTTATCCCGTTAAAGGTGGAAATGCTTACTTCAAAAAAAGCATCGGTGCCTTTACCGATTGCGATATGTATGTTACAAGTATAACCATACCCGAAAAAGTTGAAAATATCACAGTTCGTTCCATTGGAAGCGGTGCCTTTCTCTCTTGCAGCAGACTTTCGGAGGTAGTTCTTCCGAAAACGATCGAGGAGATAGGTTCAAACGCTTTTGATTCGTGTACCGCCCTCAGAAAAATAAATATTCCGCAAGGAATAAAGAAAATAGGCAAGGGAGCTTTTAACAACTGCATAGACCTTGAAACCATTGAATTTCCCGAATCGCTTGCCAAAATCGGCGGATGTCTGTTCAGTGGCTGTAAAAAGCTGAAAAATATTAAAGTTTCACCCGAAAACAATTCATTTACCGATGAAAACGGAGTATTCTATTCAAGAGACAGATCCATACTTATTTCCTATCCTGCAGGAAAACAACAGGAGGAATATACTATCGAGCCAACCACTCGAACCATTTACGACAACGCCTTTGACGAGTGTGTCAATCTGAAAAAAATTGAGTTGTGTCCGAAACTTACAAGGATAGGCGACGGAGCGTTTTCAAGATGCTACTCTCTTAAGAGCATTATAATACCTTCGGGGGTAAGAGTCTTGGGAAGCTTTGCTTTTGAACATTGCAAAAACCTTTCGGATGTTGATATTCCCGATTCAATAAAAACATTTGATGAATTTGTGTTTGACGATTGCCCCAACTTAAGCATTGTTTATTGTGATAAAGGGTCATTCGCCGACAACAAAGAACACTATCCCTCAGGGGATGTGGTGTTCGTATATCTGCGTCAATAAAATTAGTGACAGGAGTGATTAAATGGCTGACAACAACACAAGAGATAAAGGTAAAAATATCATAGTTTCCACCCCGCAAAGAACTGTTTCATCCCCCGAACCGATATATCATGAATATGATGTTCCTTCAAATGTTGTGGAGTATCCTGCCGAAGGCGGAAATATATATATAGACCTTACATACGGAAATGTTGAAGGTGCTGATCCCACAGTTACAAAAATCAACATTCCCGAAGAAATAAACGGAAAACCTGTGCTTGAAATTGACAAGAGTGCCTTCAAAAGATGTACTTCACTGCGAGAAGTGTATATTCCCAAAAGCATTGTAAATGTGGGTGTTTGGGCATTTAAAAGCTGCCCTCTTCTTCTCAATATTAAGGTAGACCCCGACAATGCAACTTATTCCGATATTGACGGAGTCCTCTTTAGCGAAAACTATTCTACCCTTATCAATTTTCCTATGGGCAGATCCGGAGTGTACGATGTTCCCAGAGGCACAGTCAATATTGCAGCATATGCTTTTTATATGTGTAATCTTTTAAATAAGATCAATGTGCCTTCAACGGTTGCAAATATACAATCTCATGCCTTTGAATGCTGTTCAAACCTTATATCAATAAAAATTGACAAGGATAATGCTTATTACAGCGACGAAAACGGTGTACTTTATGACAAAAGAGGTGTTCGCCTTATCGCTTATCCCGCAGGTCATTCCACAAGTTGTGTGGTACCCGAAAAGGTAAGGACTATAGATGAGTATGCATTCTACGGCTGTGATTCTTTAAGATATGTTTACTGTATAAGGGGCACGGAAGCCGATAACAAAATGATATACCCCATAGGTATATCTATGGTTTATTACGGTACAACGACCACCCTTACTATGGATAAGCTGCCTTCTAATTGTACAATGCCCGTAAAAGGCGGATATATTTATTTTGATACCGATAGCGGTTCCGTTATAGATTGTGACAGATCTGTTTCGGAGGTCGTTATACCAAAAAAAGTAAACGGACAAAGTGTAAAGAAAATAAAAGAAAGATCGTTTATGTGTTGTCGAGAACTTAAAGAAGTTACTCTTTCCAAATCGGTTAAAACGATAGGCAGAGATGCTTTTGCCGGTTGTTCGGCTCTAAATCTGCTTGTTTCCAAAGGAAATGTTACAACTGTTGCCAAGAGCTCATTTTTAGGCTGCACTAATTTAAAAAATATAAAGTGCGTAAAGGGTAGTGCTCTTGACGACAAAACTCTTTATTTCGGTGATGTGAATATTGAATATATTGAACCGGATGAAAAGAAAGACGATAAAAAAACAAAAAAAGATAAAAAATCAAAATAAGTGTGGAAATGTAAGAGGAAATGAAGGGATACCCATATAAGGGAGCCCACAATATAACGATGCCTGTAGCATAGCCGTGGGCATCGTTTTTTTGGGAGATTAATGATGAAATGCTTAAATTGCGATTATGATTTACTTAAGGACGATTTGTATTGTCCTCGCTGCGGTACTCCCGCAGGCACCGACCCCAGAAAAAACAAGGCGGGAATGATTATGCTCTCATGCATAACCATATTGCTTCTTGTCGGAGCAATTTTCTCGGTAATACACCATTTTCAAACACTCGGGTATCTTGAGAACGGTTCTGTTCCCATCTCTAAGGGGAACTTTCCCGATGATGCTCTTCGTTCATATATAAGTACAAATTTCGACACAAATGAAAACGGTATATTAAACATATCGGAAATACAAAATGCCGAAAATATAGGAAAATATGAAGATGACCAATGGAAAGATACGGGCTTGTCGCAAAAAGGAGTAAAGACGCTTGCCGGAATTGAACACCTTAAGAATTTGAAGGTGCTTTACTGCCCCGACAACGAAATAGAAAACGTCGATCTTTCAAAAAACAAGATGCTTACATATGTAAATCTTGATAACAACAAGCTTACGGAACTTGATTTAAGTAATCACGAAAAGCTTGATACACTGTATTGTTCTTCAAACAATCTTACAAAAATCGATGTATCATCGGACAGCTCTCTTTTATATTTTCACTGCTATTCAAACGCTATTGAAAGCATAGATTTAAAGGGACTTACAAAGCTTCAAATGCTCAATGTCAACAACAATAAACTTAAAGAACTGGACATATCCGAAAATAAGGATATTGTGCTTATGACCTGTTCCGGAAATGAGATAACCACCATTTCAACGGAGAATAATCCTTCTCTTTTACAGCTTTATTGTCAGGCAAATAAAATAAACAACCTTGATCTAAAGGGATGTAAGTATCTTAATATTCTTGATTGTTCTTCAAACGAATTGACGGAAATAGATATATCCGCTTTAACCGAACTGACAGCATTCGTGTGTGATAACAATAAGCTGACACAACTTAATTTGGAAAAGAACAACGGGCTTAACTCCCTTTCTTTATTGAATACGGAAATAAAAGAGCTGGATGTTTCCAAAACAAGACTTTACAACCTTGAAAAAGATGATGATGTGACGGTTTACGGTTTTACACCCGAAAAATATGTGCCCGAGAGTACGGAGACCAATCAAACAGAAGTACAAGCAGAGTAAAAACAACGTAAAAAAATATAAAAAAGTCGCAGAAAAATTTCTGCGACTTTTTTTGTGAAACATTTAAGGAAACACTGATTAAGTGGTTCCTTAATTTATGCTCATTTATTATTTTGAAATCAGTTCCTTTGTATCCTGTGCAATCATCAATTCCTCGTTTGTGGGAATAAGGAAAGCTTTAAATGCGGAATCGGGAGCAGAGAAGTCGATCTCCTTACCTCTTTGTGAATTTTTCTCGCTATCGATCTTAAGACCCAAGCAGGAAAGATATTCACATATTGCCGCTCTGTGTCCTGAGTTGTTTTCGCCGATACCTGCCGTAAATACAATGGCATCGCAACCGCCTAAAGCAATATAGTACGAACCGATAACCTTTGCGATTTGATATCTGAACATGTCAAGAGCAAGTTTGCATCTTTCATCGCCCTCGTTCATACCTGCCTCAACATCTCTGAAATCGCTTGAACGACCGGTAACACCTAAAATACCGCTCTTTTTGTTCATAATGTTATCAATTTCATCGGGAGTGAGGTTTTCTTTCTTCATAAGGAAGGGAACAATTGCAGGGTCAATATCTCCGCATCGAGTACCCATTTCAAATCCTGCAAGCGGTGTAAGACCCATGGATGTATCTATTACTTTTCCGTCTTTTACTGCTGCAATAGAAGATCCGTTACCAAGGTGACAAGTGATTATCTTGGTTCCCTCAGCTTTTCCTCCAAGCATCTCAATAGCCCTCTTTGTTACAAACTTATGGCTCGTTCCGTGGAAACCGTATCTTCTTACGGAATACTTCTCATAATATTCGTAGGGGAGAGCATACATATATGCCTTCGCGGGCATTGTTTGATGGAAAGCTGTATCAAAAACGGCAATATTGGGTTTGCCGGGCATAAGTTTTTCGCAAGCCTCAATACCCATAAGATTTGCGGGCATGTGAAGAGGACCTAAATCGAAGTGACTTCTTATGATTTCTTTCGCTCTGTCATCTACAATTATAGACTGCTTGAAGTCTTCACTTCCGTGGAGAACTCTGTGACCGATACCGTCTATTTCATCAAGGGAAGCAATTACTCCTACCTCGCTGTCGGTAAGCTTATCCATAACAAGCTTGATAGCCTGTCCATGATCTGCAAGAGGCTGTTCAAAAACAATCTTATCCTTTCCTGCAGGGGTATGTTGAAGATTTGAACCTTCAATACCTATTCTTTCTACAAGGCCTTTTGCAAGGACTTCATTGTTTTCCATGTTGTAAAGCTGATATTTTAATGAAGAGCTTCCGCAATTTATAACTAATATTTTCATTTTTTATCTCCTTGGATTTATTTTGCAAGTTGTGCCTGTACAGCGGTGATAACTACCGTGCCTACGATATCGTCGGCATAGCAGCCTCTTGAAAGATCGTTTACGGGCATTGCAAGACCCTGAAGGACAGGACCGTAAGCATTTGCCTTTGCAAGTCTTTGTACGAGCTTATAGCCGATATTTCCCGCTTCAAGAGAAGGGAAAACAAGTGTATTTGCATTACCTGCAACGGAACTTCCGGGTGCTTTTGACTGCCCTACGGAAGGAACAATTGCAGCATCTAACTGAAGTTCGCCGTCAAGCTCAATATCGGGATATTTTTCTTTAGCAATTGCTGTTGCATCCGCAACCTTTGTGACTTCATCACTTTTTGCACTACCTTTTGAAGAGAAGGAAAGCATTGCAACTTTTGCTTTCTTGCCTGTGAAAGCCTCAAAGCTCTCGGCAGAAAGTGAAGCTATTTCGGCAAGCTGTTCACTGTTAGGTGCAATATTTACAGCACAGTCGGCAAACACAAACACACCATTGTCTCCGTACTCACAATCGGGAACCTCCATAAGGAAGAAACCGGAAGCGGACGATACGCCGGGCTTGCATTTTAAAAGTTGAAGTGCGGGACGAATGGTATCGCCTGTTGCATGACAAGCACCTGATACGGCACCGTCTGCATCGGAACACTTACACATAAGACAAGCGTAGGTCATATAATCTACCTTTCCGTCTTTACCGGGTTTAAAAATTTCCTTTTCGGCAATTTCCGCGGTAAGTGTTATTTCCTTTCTTGCGTAAGCCTTTGTTCTGAGCTCAACAAATTTATCTATATATTTTTGCTTATTGGGATCGTTATAGGGATCGATAATCGTTGCCCCGCTTATATCGTAGCCCTTTGAATATTCTTCGATTTCCTCGGGTGTTCCGATAATTACGATATTTGCAAGATCCTCTTTGATTATTTTCTCTGCAGCCTCAAATGTTCTTTTGTCCATGGATTCGGGAAGAACAATAGTCTTCTTGTCGGCTTTTGCTTTAGCTTTTAATGTGTCTAAAATACCCATTTTTATATTCTCCTTTCGGTTTTTGGGGATATTTCTAAAAACTTCCGTCGGATTAAAACAGAGATCGTTTATTCGACCGCAGTCAAACAATTAAAAGGTAATACCGAAACATTGTTTATCAGCCTATGGCAAACGATCGAATAAGAAATCTGATCATACGAGTTATGAGTTTTTAGATAACCTTTATGTTACCTTTGTGTAACAACACACTTTTTCATTATAACCCCAAATAAAAAAATAAACAATACCAATTTTAAAATTTTATTATTTTTTTGTAACGAATGTTTTATAGATATTTCCTCATTTGAACTATATTAATTATTGTTTCGTTTGCATATTTGATATTTGATATTTGATATTTGCGGTACTGTATGCTATACTGTTATCGAAGCTAACAAATGGGTTCTCCTTGGGGAAACGTACCCCTCCGGAATGAAGCATTTTTTTAGTTTTTTTCGTTTATGTGTCCATAGTTGTAAAAAATGTGTAATTAAAATATAATGTTAAACTCATCTGTTTTGTATTATACTGTTCAACAATGGAGGTAGGATAAAATGAATACAGTTTTAATAGGAAACAAAAATGATTTTGCTTTTGAATACGGTTTAACGGATGAAACACGATTCACCCCACTATATATATATATTAAAGGTTTAAATGTGCTTGGCTATAAGCGTTTGGGAAACGAATTTACAGCTCAGATCGATACAGACAGACTTGTGGAATGGCTCAGAATATTCGTAAACACCGCAAAAAACGACGATATTCCTTGTGATTTCCCCGCAAAAACTTCGGCTGAAAAATATGCTCGTTGCATTGAAAAGAACGATGAGCTTAAAGCTTGGGGAAAAAGGCATCGTCTTCGCACCGCCTGCGGAGATGAAACACTTGCAAATATTGTTTTTGAGAAGGAAAACGATAAAATACTTGTATCTTGGTACAATACCGATAACGATGAACTTTCTTTTTCCTGTAAAGAAGGTTGTGCAACGGTAGACAATGAGCTGTTTAAAATGGTTGTTTCAAAATTCATACAAAGATACAAACTTGATAAGACAGCATAAAGGATATGTTAAGG
>DFJD01000023.1:18283-33291 GCA_002372875.1 Clostridiales bacterium UBA3680 | reverse complement strand
AAACCCAAACCAAAATTCGATAATTTCAGCAACTATGAGGGATCGACCTATACCGAAGAGGAGAAAAGAAAAATATTAAAGCTGAATAGGGAAAGATCTAAGAAAGCACTGAACAATTCACTTGAAGCAGATTTGAGGTAATATTAACGAATGATCAATTAATCGGTGGTTCCCTAAATTGAGAGCCGCCAATTGCCCGTAAAATCGAATTTCATCACCGCATTATAAATAAAAAACCTCCCCCTATGCATAGGGGAAGGAATGGTATTACACGTCATCTTCGGATTCTTCGCTTGTGGCGATCTCCTTGTTTTTCAAAAGCTCAAGCATAATATCGGCGATCTTCGGGTCGAATTGTTTTCCTTTGTTGTTTTCGATCTCGCTTATTATTTTTGCCCTTGAAAGCTTTTTCCTGTAAACACGGTTTGTATTCATGGCGTCAAAAGCATCGGCAACACATATTATACGGGCAATAAAGGGAATATCCTCTCCTGCTTTTCCTTCGGGATAGCCTTTGCCGTCGTATCTTTCGTGGTGATATCTCGCACCCTCATCCACATCTTTAAGGCTTTTGAAGTGGCTCAGTATCTCGCCGCCTTTTACCGTGTGTGATTTTATTACTTCAAATTCTTCGTCCGTCAACTTTCCGGGTTTACCCAAAATGTTGTCGGGAATGCCTATTTTTCCGCAATCGTGCAGCAGACCTATATAGTAAATGCGGTCGAGAACGTCACCCGAATAACCGAGCTTTGCGGCGATCTGCTTTGTATAGACCGCAACTCTTTTGGAATGACCGTTTGTGTAGGGGTCCTTTGCGTCTATGAAGCTTATGAATGTTTCTATGGATTCGTTTATTATTTCGTTGTCTCTTACATGACGCTGTTTATATTTTCTTATCTGTATGGAGGTAAGAACGAATATTATAAGTGCCACAAACCAAGCCGCCAAACCCGCAAGGGATATCCAAAACAGAGGTTCTGCTGTTATTTCCCTGTCAAATCTGTAGGTCATCTCAAGAACGGAATTTTCAATATTCTCGTCTATCGGAGTGTACACTATAAAACCGGGGGTCACGCTTTCTCGGCTGTTTATCGGCATTTCTTTGGCGTTAACGGTGGTGGCGGGTATATATATAAAATAATCTCCCGCACTTAAGGGTATAAGATCATCTCCGTCAACATTGACACTTTTAAGCTCATGATTTTCGGGCACATACTCACGCAAATCGGGTACGGTATCGATCACTTCCCTGCCGTCTACTGTTTGATGTATCTGAAGAGCGCCGTTCCAAGCGCTCATAAGATAAACCTCGCCTTTAAATGAAAGTTTGAACAGGAAATCTTTTATTTTGTCGTTGGTGTTGTTTTTTATGTTAAAATCATAGGTGTATGCCTGATAATTGTTTTCGGTGAGACCGACATTTTCAAAATCAAACACCTTTCCCCATGTGCTGCTTCTTGCCGCGGCATATATCAAAACATCCTGCTTGCTGTTTTTTTGTTCGGTAAACAGATCGTCGCCTGAAAAAGTCTTGATATGCTCCGTATTGTTGTAATCTCTTGTTTTTTTTGCGCTTATGTAAAAACAGCACAACACAGCGACAAGAGAAATACCGAATGCAAGTATTGCTTTTTTTACGGACTTGCTTATCATATCTGTTCCTCCATAACATTTATTCGGATAGATATATATTGTTTATCAAATACATTTTAATACAATAACCGGGAAATAGCAAGAAAAAATTCGATTGTTCGGAAATTCGGCATATTTGATTTTTATGGGTGTTGCCCTTGATAAGTATGTATCGTTTGTGATATAATCATATCCGATACAGAAAAAGAAAGGAAGATCAACTTGAAAGAAAAAAGCGGTTTTTCGGGGCAAATCGGATTTGTTCTTGCCGCGGCGGGAAGTGCCGTAGGTGTGGGCAATTTATGGAGGTTTCCTTATCTTGCCGCAAAAGACGGAGGCGGACTGTTTCTTATAGTATACCTATGTCTTGTGCTTACCTTCGGTTTTACATTGCTCGTTTCCGATATCGCCATAGGCCGAAAAACAAAGAAAAGCTGCATAAACGCTTATGCACTGTTAAAACCAAGTTGGAAGGGTCTCGGTGTTTTGACCTTTTTTGTGCCTGTTGTTATAATGACCTACTATTCCGTAATAGGCGGCTGGATAACCAAATATCTTACGGTGTATATGACAGGAAAAGCCGAAGCTGTCGCAAATGATGGATATTTCGACCATTTTATTTCCGACCCTCAATCATCTTGCTATTTTGCGTTGTTTTTTTTGATTTTGACAGCCGTTGTGGTTTATAACGGAGTGGAGAAGGGCATTGAAAAATTTTCAAAATTTGTTATGCCCGTACTGCTTGTCCTTATAATTGCGATCGCAATATATTCCCTTTTTCTTGAACACACCGACGCAAGCGGAACGGCAAGAACGGGATTGCAAGGTTTTGTCGTATATCTGAAGCCCGATTTTACAGGCATGACATTTGAAAAGTTTGTTAACGTACTGCTTGATGCAATGAGTCAGCTTTTTTTCTCTCTGAGCGTGTCCATGGGCATTATGATAACCTACGGCTCCTATGTTAAAGATGAGGTCGATCTTAATAAGGCTGTCAACCAAATAGAAATATTCGATACCGTCGTGGCATTTATAGCGGGAGCCATGATAATACCTGCGGTTTACTGTTTTTCGGGAACGGAAGGTATGAACGGCGGCCCCGGACTTATGTTTATATCTCTGCCTAAGGTGTTTAACGAAATGGGACCTGTGGGAAGTATTATAGGTCTTTTCTTTTTCCTGACGGCAGCCTTTGCGGCTCTTACATCTTGTGTATCGGTGCTTGAAGCCGTTACGGCAAACTGTATGGAGCTGTTTGATGTTTCAAGACGACAGGCTACGGTGATACTGACCCTTATTTATTGTGTTGCGACTGCCGTAATTTCTCTTGGCTACAGCACATTTCGTATGGAGATACCTTTACCCAACGGTTCCGAAGGTCAGCTTCTCGACCTTATGGATTACATTTCAAACAGTGTTATGATGCCTTTTATCTCCTTGCTTTCGTGCATATTTATCGGCTGGGTATTATCGCCGAAAACCGTAACGGACGAAATGGAGAAAAACGGAGAGAAATTCGGAAGGAAGGGTATTTATAACGTAATGATCAGATTTATCGCACCCGTTATAATGTTGGTACTTTTCCTGCAGTCGGTGGGATTATTGGAAAAATTGGAGTAAAAAATGAAAAAGATCAAAGATAAAAATATTGACAGAAGTACATTTTCGGGAAAATTGGGCTTTGTGCTCTCTGCGGCGGGCGCCTCGGTAGGCCTTGGCAATATATGGCGTTTTCCCTACCTTGCCGCAAAACACGGCGGCGGCATCTTTTTGCTTGTGTACATTATACTTGCCTGTACTTTCGGCTACACCATGATCATGGCGGAGACCGCTTTGGGCAGAATGACAAGGAAAAGCCCCGTAGGAGCATTTAAAACAAGCTCGAACAATAAAATATTTCATGCGGGCGGCTGGCTAAATGCGATCATACCCATGCTGATCGTTCCCTATTATTCCACAATAGGCGGCTGGATCATTAAATATCTTGCCGAATATTGTATGGGTCACGGTAAGGAGCTTGCGGCGGATAATTATTTCAATTCCTTTATTTCCCATGCCTCGGCAGAAATATGGTTTATTATTTTTGCCGCCATTGCTCTTGTCATCATTTTTGCGGGAGTGCAAAACGGTATCGAAAGAATATCAAAAATAATGATGCCCATATTGGTTGGCCTTTCGGTGGTTGTGACGGTCTATTCCGTAACAAGACCCGGAGCCTTGGCAGGTGTGAAATATTTTATCGTTCCGAGCTTTGAAAATTTCTCATGGATGACGGTTGTAACGGCAATGGGACAAATGTTCTATTCCCTTTCCATAGCTATGGGTATTTTGATCACCTTCGGCTCTTATATGAAAGATGATGTTCATATTGAGGGAGCAACGATAAATGTGGAAATTTTTGACACGGGTATCGCCATTATGGCGGGTCTTATGATAATTCCCGCGGTATTTGCTTTTTCGGGCGGAGATAAAAGCATTCTCGAATCGGGTCCCGGGCTTATGTTCATAACCTTGCCTAAGGTTTTTGCGGACATGGGTATTACCGCCTTGATAGGAATAATGTTTTTCGCACTGGTTTTCTTTGCGGCAATTACAAGTGCCATTGCCCTTATGGAAAGTGCCGTTTCCACCTTTGAAGATGAGCTTCACGTAAACCGAAAAGTAGGCACCCTTATAATGGCGGGTATAATGCTTGTTTTAGGTTCTCTTTCTTCTTTGGGCTACGGTCTTTTGGGTAATGTGAAAATATTCGGAATGCAATTTCTCGATTTCTTCGACTTTATAACAAATTCTGTAATGATGCCAATAGCGGCCATCATAATCTGTATCTACTGCTTAAAGGCTGTAGGCTTGAAAAAAATAGAGCAAGAGGTTTTAAAAAGCGGAGGCAGTTTCAAAAGAAAAGCGGTATTTGAGTTTATGATCAAATATCTGTGTATCTTTTTCCTTTTGATAATATTGATAAGCTCCGTGGCAAACGTTCTTGGCATCATAAAAATGTAAAGGTAGGTAAATATGTCTTTTTACGGAAATGAAAAAGCCGATATACCGGGTATTGGAGAATACAAAACAATAAGCGGCCCCGTTATGCTCTATCAAATGCTTGAAAATATTTGGTCTGCCGAGACCTGCGCCCCCCGTATGCGAGAAAAATGGACAAAGGATAACAAAACAATGGGGCAGTGCTCCGTGACCGCCTTTCTTGCACAGGATATTTTCGGCGGTGAGGTTTACGGAATAGCCCGACCCGACGGAAATTACCATTGCTATAATTACGTCAGAGGGAAAAAATTCGACCTTACAAGCGAGCAGTTCGGCAATGAAAAACTGATATACGACCTTAAAAACAAGCAGGAAAGGTCTGTACATTTTCAAAAAAAGGAAAAAGAGGAAAGGTATAACCTTCTTAAAAGAAAACTTGATGCATGTATTAAACAGTAAATATACAGTAAATATACAGTAAATATACATCATTTAAATATTGAAATTTTTTCCGAAAGGTGTATAATATAAGGAAATGAATATGAAACACTAAAGGGAGGAATATTAATGAGTAATACCATTGTTACAATATGCAGACAGTTTTGCAGCGGAGGTAAGGACATAGGAAAAAAACTTGCCGAAAAGCTGGATTACAAGTTTTATGATAACGAGCTTATAGTAATGGCGGCAAAGGAAGCAGGCTACAGCGAGAGTGCCTTTGAAAGGGTAGACGAGGTTGCCACAAATTCCCTGTTATATTCGCTTGTTTTGGGAACATACGGCGCGAACGGTGCTGCCGCTATGCCCGATAACGATAAGCTTTTCGGCATTCAGTCCGAAATTATAAGAAAGGCTGCGAAAGATAACAATTGTGTCATAATAGGCAGATGCTCCGATTATGTTTTAAGAGAAGAAAAAAAGCTTGTTAAGGTTTTCATAAGAGCGGATATGGATTACAGAATAAACCGTTTCAACACCTTATTCGAAAAACCCGAAAACAAGACTGTTGAAGCCGTGATAAAGAAAACCGACAAAAGAAGGGCTGCCTACCACAAATTCTACTCCGGAGAAGCGTGGGAGGAGCTTGAAAATTACGATCTTGTGATAAATACCGCAAAGATATCGGAAGATTGCGCGGTTGCTTTGATAGAAAACTATGTCGAGCAATTAAACCAAGTAAAGTAAAGTAAAGTAAAGTAAAGATCCTTGCCCTTTGGGGCGCTTGTTTGAGGTTTTATGGGGGGATGAGAATGCAATGCAGTAAGTGCGGTGCCTTTAATGATAACGATAAGGTCTATTGCTCGGAATGTGGCAACAGCCTGACAAGAGATCCCGAACAACTTTTTGAGACCATTGAAAACTCGCAGAAATACGGTATGAGGGATAACCATATCTATGCGGTGCTCGGGTTGTGCGGAATATGTGCTCTTGCACCTTTTATCCCTCTTTGCAGAATGATTTTGCCGAACAATTTGGCAAATGCCCGTAATTTCAACATTTTCGGAATACCAAAGGTGGTCTACGGCTTTGGTGAGAGTATGAAAACGCTTTTCTCCTCGCCTAACAAGCCCTATGAGATATACCTTATATATGCTCTTGCCGTTATATATATCCTTATGTATATACCATCGGTAATAAGCATAATAAAGGCTCTCGGAATAATGCGCAATCCCAACCGCAAGACCATGGCCGATTGCTATAAAATGGCAAAAAGAGCGGCAATTTTTTCCTTGGTTTCCCTGCTTGTGTATTTTTTCGGCTTTTTGGGTATAAACGAGCTTGTAAAGATGCACATATCCAAGATGAATTTGACTGCGGCAACAGGTGCGATATTCACACCCGGAGCTTTTCTTATAGCTTTGATATGCATATCCGTAATATGTATTGTTATTGCAAATATAAAGCTTAAAAAACTGAGATAACGTTATACAAGCTGTGATGCAAAATATGCTCACAGCTTTTTTATAAGGTGAAACTATGGAATTTTCGGAAAGACAAAAAGAAATAATCGAATCGAGAGGTCAAAACCTGCTTGTAAGTGCGGGAGCGGGCTCGGGAAAGACGACAACAATGGTTGAGCATATAATCGGCCTTGTTGTAAACGATAACATAAGCATTGAAGATATGCTCATTGTAACTTTCACATCCGCGGCGGCAAGCGAAATGAAGCAGAAAATTGCAAATGCCATACAGGCTCGTCTTGACACAGACGGCGAAAACGATTTTCTCAGAACACAAATAAGAGCCGTAGAAAAGGCACAAATTTCCACAATAGACTCCTTTTGCTCTAAAGTGGTTAAAAACAATTTTCATAAGGTCGACCTTGACCCCAACTATAAAATACTTAATTCGGGAATAGCCGCACAAATAAAGGAAAGAGCCATTAACGACGTTTTGGAAGAAGGCTTTGCAAGCGGAGATAAGGCTCTCGGTCTGCTTTGTGCCTCCTTTTCAAATAACGGCACCGACTCCTCTTTTGTAGATGCCGTCTATAAGCTCTACGATTATTCCATGAGCATTCCTTTTCCGAAAAAATGGCTTGAAGGAATTTACGAAAATTACGACGAAAATGCATCAATGCTTTTAAATATTGCCAAAAAAGAGGCAAAAAAGCTTGAGCAAAGAGTATACATTTCCTACAAGGCGTATTATGACGATTTGTGTCGCCGTTTTGGTGTGAGTGAAGTTGAAGACGGGGTCATTGCTTTGATAAACAACGACCTTGATAAAATGCAGATGGGGGAAGCGGATTTTATTGCCGCAAACAAAACTCCCTACAACAAAGAAAGATCTCTTCCCATAGATAAAGACTACAGAACCGAAATACTCGAAAAAAGAAAGGGATATATCGAAAGATATAAAAAAGCGGTGGAAAATGCCGACCTTACCTTCGAACCGAAGGAAGAGAAAATAATAAAAGAATATGTAAAAACTCTTTGTGAGTATACCGTTAAATTTCACGAAAAGTACAAAGAATACAAAAACAAAGAGTTCTATGCCGAATTTGCCGATGTGGAACAGGCAACGCTTTCAGTTTTCTATAATGAAGACGGCACTATAACACCCGAGGCGGAGGAGTATGCCGCTAAGTTCAAAAAAATAATTGTTGATGAGTATCAGGATACAAATTATTTGCAGGAGATGATATTTTCCGCCATAACAAGCGAAAACAATTTTTTTATGGTGGGAGATGTGAAACAATCCATATATAAGTTCAGACAGGCAGAGCCGGAAATATTTGTAAACAAATATAATGCTTTTTCTCTTGAAAAGAAGGCATTGGACAGACTTATAATATTGTCCGAAAACTATCGTTCAAGAAAAGAAGTAATAGACTCTGCAAACCATGTCTTTTCGAAGATCATGACCGAGAAAACAGGCGGCATAGAATACAATGACGATGTTAAGCTTGTTTTGGGAGCGAAATATCCTCTTTCGCTATCCGATAACAGAACAGAGCTTGACATTATCATCACAGACGGAGAAGACAATGATGTTGCCAATATAGACACCGCCGCAAGAGAGGGCGCCTTTATTGCAAAAAAAATAAAGGAGCTTTTCGAAACGGATTTCCAAGTGTACGATCACGGTATAAAAGGCTACAGAAAAATCACCTATGATGATATAGCAATAATATTCAGATCGCCGAAAGCATACATAAACGATGTGATACAACAGCTTTCCTTAGAGGGCATACCCTGTGTTTCAAGTACCGATGCTTCTCTTTTTGAGTGTATAGAAGTGAAAATACTTGCCTCCGCACTTAAGATAACGGACAATCCTCTAAGAGATATAGATCTGGTTAATGTTATACATTGCGGAAGGTTCGATTTTACCGCCGACGAGCTTGTAGACATTTCTCTTAACGCAGAGGGAGAATATTTTTATTTGAAGCTTAAGGATTACACACAAAAGTATAACAATGCCGTTTCGGTAAAAATAGATAATTTCTTTTCCGTTTACAAGTCGATAAGAGATTATGCAAAGGTATCCAATCTGTCCATGCTGACGGAATTTATAAGCCGAAAACTGGATCTGTACAATATTTTCGGTATGTACGCAGGCGGCACCCTAAGAAGAAAAAACCTTCGCCTTTTTTCACAGCTTGCAAGAGAATATCAAAATAATGAATCATGTACACTGCAAGGCTTTATTAAATTTTTCGAGGCTTCGGCGGTGGATAACAGGCTTACTCGTGCTTCCTTTGATGCCGAGGGAGGAAATGTGGTAAAGATCATGACGGTACACTCTTCAAAAGGGCTTGAATATCCCGTTGTTTTTTACGGTATGCTCGGTAAAAATTTCAATTTTACAGACATTAAAGACAGTATGCTCATAAACAAAGAATACGGTATCTGTATGAATGTCAATGTTAAAAAGAGCATACTTGTGGGAAATGAATGTAACCCCGATTTTTTTGTAAAGCTTAAGCCCGTTGTTAGAAATACTTTTGCCTCAGCCATGAAAAACAACATTATTGCCGAAGAAATAAGGCTTATGTATGTGGCGATGACAAGAGCAAAAGAGAAACTTTTTCTTATCGGCTCCGCCACCGAAGCGCAGACGGAAAAATACGGCAATAGCGATCCCATAGGCGAAGAAGAACTGCTTAATGCAAAATCGGCTCTCGAACTTATATTGCTTGCAGGCAAGGATAAAAGCATTGTAAGCCACATTATGCCAAAGCATACCATCATTCCCAAAACCGATAAAGACGGTGTTTCATTCCATACCGAAACAATGGAAGTAGATAATGAGCTTATTTCCGCTATCGATGAAAGAATTCACCTTATACGGGAAACAAAGCCGTCGTATGTGCCCACGGTAACAAATATTACCGAAATAAAAAGAGAAACCGCCGAATATATGGGCTTGCCCGTAGAGCAGACCATATATTTTACCAATAAACCGAAATTTATAATAAAAAGCTCTTCGGAACTTACAAATGCAAAGGTGGGAACGCTTTATCATGCCGTTTTTGAACAGCTCGATATAAATACCGAGTCTGTTGAACAGGTGCAAGACCTTATTAACGGTCTCTACCAAAGAGGCGTGTTTAACAAAATCGAATCCGAGGCGGTGAAAGCCGAGGTAATATATAAATTTCTTACCTCACCCCTTGCACAAAGAATAAGAAGATCTCCCAAGGTAAGAAGGGAAGCGGACTTTCTTTTAAATGTTCCCGTCAATGAAGCAAAGCCCATGCATTTTACCGAAAATGAGGGTAATGTAATGATAAGAGGTATCATAGACCTTTATTTTGTGGAGAATGATGAAATAGTGCTTGTTGATTACAAAACGGATTTCTTTAAAAAAGAGGATGAACTTATTGAAAAGTATGCCCTGCAAATGGGATATTATATAAGGGCTCTTGAAAAAGCCGAAAACAAAAAAGTTAAAGAGTGCATATTATACGCCGTTTACAAAGGAAAGTGTATAAATGTGCCGATATAAGGGAAAGAGCGGGGTAAGTCATTTTTCCGTTGGAGGTTTACAAAATCAAATGTATTCTCACATTGACAACCTCACCCCTAACCCCTCCCCTGCTTGGGGAGGGGAACAATCGCCGCCACACATCATTTTCCATTGTTGATATACTTTAATGTATCACGAAAAATTTTCCTAATAACAAACGGGAGAGTGCATGCGTCCTCCCCTCCCCAAGGTGGGGAGGGGCAGGGGGTGAGGTTGTAAAACCCGATTTACGGTAAGGTAAGCTCACCGTTACAGATGTGCCGCCCACCTAAAAGAAAGGAGAAAATATATGAATTTTAAAGAAACGGGATTTCGTGCCATATATCACGAATTTGTAATAGTAAAAAACAATGATCACATAAGGAATGTCATTAACGGTTTTCCGGGGGCACAACAGTCAAATGCCGTTTTTGCCTACGGTTATTATGACACAGAGGCGGGGCTTACCCTTGAACTGCTTGCCCTTGCGCTTGTCGGAGAAAACGATTTAAAATACTCCGATGTGTTTGAAGATACGTCGATAAAGGTCGGAATAGGTGCGGTGGAGGATGCGGAACTTCTCTTCTATTCGGATAAAGACGGAAAAATGGCGGAAAAATTTGCCAAAAAACTTGACATGTTGAAGGAATACGATGTTTCCGAGGCTGTTGAAAACAGCAGAAAAATGCAGTTTCTCGACCCCTGCAGGCATGAACACTTCATTGATGATATTCTCGTGATACTCGGTAAGGAAGGTCTTCAGCCCGAGGGATGTTGGGTAAGGATAACGGGACTTGCCGACGATCATTTCTACGGAATGCTGCTTAATGAACCAGATCAAGATTTTGGCTGTCACGAGAGAGATACCATACCGTTTTTCTCTCACCGGAATGAAAATGGGGAATTTTTCTGTTATAGCGACTTTAGCCGGTAACATGAACCGATAAAAACAGGCTTTGTAAAATCGATCACGGCTGTGAGGAGAATTGTTTGTTCTTCACAGCCTTTTTTTGTTTCATTAAAATTAAAAAAAGCAATATTTGTGAAAAAACAATAAAATAAAGATATTAAATTTGGTTAACTAATGCTAACTTAATTAATATCATTATTGCTTTGTGATAAATATAGCCAAAAATCTTAAAAAATTTTTAATATTTATGTTGAATATTTTGTTCATTTGGATTATAATTAAAGCAGGAACACCCCGGCTGTAAACTTGCCGATGTTTGTTTGATCGGTGTTTGTCCGAAATCGGGGGTTAACCTTTCAATAAGGAGGATTTATAAATGGGTCAGACCGGATTTATCAAGACAGTTGCCTACGGCGGATATGAAAAAGAAGGGGTCAATAAGTTACTTGACAACCTCTATAAGGAAATATCGAGCCTTAAGGCAGACAATGAAATTAAAAATGCTCTTTATGAGAGTGTCAAAGAGGGGAAAGAAATTACCGAAGCCGTTGAACAGATGGTAGAAAAGCAGAAGGAAGAATATTCCCGACTTATGACCGATAATGAAGAATACAAGAATTTGCTTGATAATCTTGAAGATGAAAACACTCAGTATAAGAAAAAGTCAGCAGAACTTGAAAAGGAACTCGAAAGCCTGAAAAAACAACTCGAACAGACCGATACACAGCTTAAAGCTGCCACGGGAGGCGATGTTGCCACAGCTTTGGGTTCGGTGTTTATAGAGGCGCAAAAATCCGCAACCACACTCAAAGATGTGGCAAAAACAGAAGCCGATAAAATAAAGGCGGATGCGGAAACTCTTGCAGACGACATTATCACAGAGGCAAACAACAAGGCGGCGGATATCGTATATGAAGCCGAAAAACAGGCTGCACAGAATATTGCCGATGCGAAAAATTCCACCGAACAGCTGAGAGTGGCATCAAATAACCTTAAGGCACTTATAATGGGTGACATTGAGCTTATAGGAAGCGAAATTGCAGGGTTAAGGGCTGTTATGGAAGCTATTGCCGAGACCGGCATGGCAAAGGTGAAACAATCCGAGAAAATGCTTGAGGATACCAGAAAAACTCTTGTTTCGGGAGGAGTTCCCACATTTATAGATCCCAAGATATATGTGCCCGATCTTCCCAAGGCTCCTTCACATGAGAAAAACAGCGTTGAAAAAGCCAACGAGCAAAAGGAAAAGGCAAATCTTGAACTTGAAAAGCTCAAAAACATGGCTCAGAATTTAGAAGCGGATAAAAAGGAAGAACCTAAGCCCGAAAAGAAGGGCGAAATGGACCTTGCCTCTCTTTTAAGTCAGGCAGCCGCACTTGATAATAAGCCCAAGCAAGAGCCCAAGCAAGAAAATAAGAGCGGGATAGACCTTCAGGCACTTGCGGCACAGGCTGCAGCATTAGGCGGCGGCGAAAAAGAAGAACCCAAGCAAGAAAAAAAGGGTAAAATAGATCTTGCCGCTCTTGCCCGTCAGGCAGAGGGGTTAAGCAACAATAATAATAACAACAATAATAATAACAATAACAATAAAAACAATCAGGGGAATAACCCTTCCAAAAAGAAAAATTTTAGAAAATAACAGGGGGAACAATTTATGGCTGAAATTATCAGAGTAAATACCGACAACTGCGTGGGATGTAATGCCTGCGTAAGAAATTGCCCCGCACCCGAGGCCAATATCACAAAACAGCTCGAAGACGGAAGGTTCGTCACAAGTGTTAATCCCGAAAAGTGTATTACATGCGGTGAGTGTGTAAGAACTTGTAATCACGATGCAAGAGATTATGTTGATGATACCGAAAGCTGTATGAACAGAATGCAGAAGGATAAGATCATAATTATGGCGACTCCTTCCATCAAATCCGTTTTTCCCACAAAGTGGAAGGGCATACTTGATTGGTTCAGAAACCAGGGCTGTATAATTTACGATGTTTCATTCGGTGCCGATATATGTACATGGGCACATGTAAGAGCCATAGAGGCAAAGAAGGTAAATAATGTCATAACTCAGCCTTGTGCCGCTATAGTAAAATATATAGAGATCTATCAGCCTAAACTGCTTAACAATCTCTCGCCTATACACAGCCCCATTTCATGTGGTGCCATATACATAAAGAAATATCTTAAAAAGCCCAATCCCATTGCTGTTCTTAGTCCTTGTATCGCTAAAAAGACAGAGTTTACCGAAACGGGACTTGTTGACTTTAACGTTACATTTAAGCATCTTGATGAATATTTCAGGAAAAACGGCATCAGGATACCCAACTCCACACAGGATAACTATGAGTACAACTTCGATGATCAGCAAGGTCAGGTGGGTGCGGTTTACCCTCGTCCCGGTGGCTTGAGAGATAATATATGGCTTCACGATCCCGATATTAACATTACGACAAGCGAGGGTGTTCACAAGGTTTATCCCGAGCTTGATATGTATGCAAAAATGCCCGAGTTCAAGCATCCCGAGGTGTTTGATGTTCTCTCTTGTGAGTTTGGCTGTAACGTAGGCCCTGCGTCGGGCACAAATCAAACCGTGTTTGATGTTATGGCTACCATGAGAGAAGTGGAAAAGGAGTCCAAGAAAAAGCGTAAGACAGGTCTTTTCAGAGCAGGAGAGGATAAGCTTTTCAAGAAATTTGACGAAGAGCTCAGACTTAACGATTTCTACAGAAATTATCTTCCCGGAGAGCCTACGCCCGTTCCCACCGACGAGGAGCTTGAACCCATATTCGAGAAAATGGGCAAGCATACCATGGCAGACAAGAATTTCAACTGTCATGCCTGTGGTTACAAGTCATGTCGTGATATGGCAACGGCTATATTCAGAGGACTTAACACACCTTCAAACTGTATAGTACACGCAAAAACAGTCCTTCTTGCAAGACACAGCCAGCTTGCCGAACAGCATGAAAGGCTTGCAGCTATCACGGCCGACTGTCTTGAGCTTTCAAATAAGCTCAGAGCCGACCTTGAGAGCATAAACGGAAGTATGTCCACAATAGGTAACTCCACCACAGCCACAAGTGAAAGAGCGGGAGTTGTTAACGACTTGCTTAAGAATATCGTTGTATTCTGTAACGATAATTCCACGATGGATGCCGATACGGTCAAGCAGCTTGTAAGCGTACTTGAAACCACCATTTCCGCATTCAGTGCTCTTGATGACAATGTTAATACAACAAACGAATCCTCGGCTGTTATAAATAAGTCTATAACCGAAATTTCGGCACTTGTAGACGACATCAACGCAACACTTCAAAAAACGGTAGACGAAGCGTAAGAATATGACCCCATGACTTTGTTCGTGGGGTCTGTATGGATATGAATGAAAACACCGAAATGATAAACGAGCTTGCTTTACACCTGTTAAAGCAAGCTCAAAACACAGTATTGCTCAATATGAGCTTTACGGTAAAGGCTTTGGGCAGCCTGGAGCCGTTCAGATCTTCCGTTTTTTTCGGGACGGACGGCAGATTTTTGTACTACGAGCCCGTATATATACTTAAGCTTTACAGAAAAAGCGAAAAGGCTCTTGTGCACAGCCTTATGCACAGTTTGATGCATTGCATCTTCAGGCATTGGAGTTTCGCAGCCGAAAAAGACGAAAAAAAGTGGTCTCTTGCCTGCGATATTGCATGTGAAGCGATACTTTTCGATTTTGAGTTTTCTTTTTACAATGATGAATATGTAAATGAAAGACTGAGTTTGCTTGGCAGGCTTGAAAACGAAATACCGCTTTTGACGGCACAAAGCATATATTCCTACCTTATCTCAAAAGAAATATCCGAAAATGAATTGTCCCGCCTTAAAAGGGTGTTTGAATTTGACGATCACTTATTTTGGTTTAAGAAAAATAAGAAAAGATATGAAGATGAGGAAAAATACGATGTTTTGCATATTCCTTCAAAAGAAGGTAAGAAGAACTATGACGATAAAGGCAAAATAGACAGCGGAAGCACGGATAATGCTTCCG
>DFJD01000023.1:1779-18180 GCA_002372875.1 Clostridiales bacterium UBA3680 | reverse complement strand
AACTTGCAAATGAAACCGAGGAAACGGATTTTCCTCAAGTTTTAAATTCTCTTTCCGATCCCGAATTAAAAAAGCTTTGGACGGATATTTCAAAAGAAATAAGATCCGAGCTTGAACATTTCGGAAAAAAAGCGGGCGATTCTGATAAGCGGCTTATAAAAACCATTGAGAGCGTAAACAGGGAAACACAAGATTATACCGCTTTTTTAAAGCGTTTTGCCGTAACTCGTGAAGTTTTGAGACCCGACCTTGATTCCTTTGACCCCGGGTTTTATTCCTACGGGCTTGAACTGTACGGAAATGTTGCCCTTATTGAACCGAACGAGTATAAGCAAAGTACCAAAATACGAGATTTTGTCATTGCCATAGATACCTCGGGTTCGGTCAGTACCGACCTTATAAAAAAATTTCTTGCAAAGACGTACAACATTTTAAAAAACAGCTCAAGTTTTTTTGAACAGACCAATATCCACATCATACAATGTGACAACGATATAAGAGAAATAAAGATAATAAAGGAATTAAGAGATATAGATAAATATATAGAAAGTTTTGTGGTTCGGGGAATGGGAGGAACTGATTTTCGTCCCGTTTTTGAGTATGTAAATGAAGCACTTTTTCTCGGAAAACTTAAAAACCTTAAAGGGCTTATCTATTTTACCGACGGTTTCGGAGAATATCCCAAAAATAAACCGGGTTACGAATCTGTGTTCGTTTTTACCAAAAGTGCCTACGATGCCTTTGATCTTGAAGGAGAAAAACTTCCGAATTGGGCGGCAAAGCTTATTATTGATGAGGTATAAATACAGTGACGGCATTTGAAACAGACAACGGTATTTTGATAAGATACAACGAAGAAGAGCCTTCACAAAAAGTGGTCATACCCGCTAACATCACTCAAATAGGAGAGTATGCTTTTGCAGGCTGCACCTCTTTGCGTGAGGTGGTCATTCCCGAAGGGGTGACGGAAATAGGGCAATATGCCTTCTTAAAATGTGAGGGCTTAAGAAAGATCACATTGCCAGGCACCCTGAAAAAAATATCAAGATTTGCATTTTGGGAATGTTCTTTTCTTGAGAGCATAGTAATACCCGAGCAAACGGAAATCATAGAAAATGCCGTATTCAGAGCATGTGAAATGCTTAAGAGCGTTACCTTGCCAAAAAAAATGAAATATCTTGGCAACAGTCTTTTTTCAAATTGCTACAGCCTTGAGAGTATTTCCGTTCCCGAGGGTATCGAAGTAATAAGCCAAAGAATGTTTGCTTCCTGTCAAAGTCTTAAAAAAGTTTCTCTTCCGTCAACATTGCGTGAGATAGAAGAGTACGCCTTTGAAAACTGTTCTAACCTTAAAGAGATCGTTTTTCCGAAGGGGCTTAAAAAAATATTCAGACATGCCTTCGACTCTTGCTACAGCCTTGAAAAGGCGGCTTTCTCATCGGAGCTTGAATATATGGGAAGCTCCGCATTCATCAAAACAAAGCTGCTTGAAAACTTTAGCGGTGATTATTTTGTTGTGGGTAAGGGTGTGCTTGTTCAATACCGAGGTGAACAAAAAAAGGCTGTTCTTCCGCCCGAAATAAAGTCTGTTGGCGAGAGGGCGTTTGCCTATCATGATGAACTTGAACAGGTGGTTTTACCCGAAAACCTTGAAATAATTATGGACTACGCCTTTGAAGGCTGCGAAAATTTAAAAAGTATCTGTGTACCTAAAGGTGTAAAAAGTATCGGAAACAGTGCTTTTTTATCTTGTAAAAATCTTTCATCGGTCACCTTGGGTGAGGGAATTGAAAATATCGGCAAGGATGCTTTTTACGATACTGAGCTTTTTAATAATAAGAGCGGAGATGCCCTCATTATAAACAACCGCCTTATATCATACTGTTCAAAAGACGAAGAATATACTCTTCCCGAAAATATAACTCTTATTTCGGGCGGTGCCTTTAAAAATTCTTTTTTGCTAAAAAGAGTATATCTTTCGGATAAAACAACAATAGTTTGTGACGGTGCATTTGAATGGTGTACCTCTCTTACCGAGGCGGATCTTGGAAAAAACATTGCACATTTGGGAGAAAATTGCTTTGACCACTGTGAAAATGCCGTTATCCGTTTTTCTCCCACAAAAGGAATGTATATGGGTGAAAATGCCGTTCCGATGAATAATATTCTCTCAATCGACTTTAGGGGGAAGCATTTTGAAATTAAGCTTACAGGGGAGATGCCTCCTATTATGTCAAGGGAGGAATACGGAGAAAACGAAAGACATCTTTACGAATTTTTAAAAGGTGATTTGGCTGCCTTCGGAAAAATGTCTTCTTGTTTGTATAAAGATATGATCGCCCTTACATTTTATGATGAGAGTGAAGAATGTGCCTTGTACATAAAAAATGAACGTATGGCGGTTATGAAACGCCTGACCGATGCACAAGACAAGGAGCTTATGAAAAAGCTTGCCGACCATAAACTGTTAAGTGACGGGGAGCTTGAGGAATGTGTGGAGTATGCTTTAAACAGTTCCGACCCCGAGCTTCGTTTTATACTTTTGCAATACAAACTTGCAGACAGGGAAGAGCCGCATAACAATATATTAAACAGAATGGAAGAAAAATTCAAACTTTGATCATGAATATACTTCAGGCAAAACAACAGATAATAAATACCGTCAAGGCTTATATGTTGAAGGATGAATACGGAAGGTACGCAATACCTCAGCACAAACAACGTCCTCTTCTTCTTATGGGACCGCCCGGTATAGGAAAAACCGAAATAGTGCATCAGGCGGCGCAGGAGCTTGGCATAGGTCTTTTGTCCTACTCCATGACTCACCATACAAGACAGACCGCATTGGGATTGCCGATAATAAAGCATAAAACTTTTAACGGTGTAGATACGGAAGTATCACAGTATACCGTCAGCGAAATTATAGCCGATGTTTATACCCTAACAGAGGAAACGGGGATAAAAAACGGCATTTTGTTCCTTGACGAGGTAAACTGTATTTCAGAAACACTGATGCCCGTTATGCTTCAATTTCTTCAGTACAAGGTGTTCGGGCATCATCGCCTGCCCGAGGGTTGGACGGTCGTGGCGGCGGGAAATCCCCCCGAATACAATTCATCCGCAAGGTCTTTCGATGTGGCTGTGCTTGACCGACTGAAAAAAATAGACGTGAAAGAAAGCTTCGATGTTTGGAAGAATTATGCAAAGCAAACGGGTGTGCATAACGCTGTACTTACCTACCTTGACCTGAACAAAAAGAATTTCTACTCCATAGGGGTGGAAGCTGAGGGCTTTAGCTATGTTACCGCAAGAGGGTGGGAGGACCTTTCACGAATTCTCAAGGTATACGAGGCTCAAAAAACAGTCTGTGACGAGGCGCTTGTAAGCCAGTATATAGGAAATGAGGAGATAGCCTCCGATTTTTACATCTACTATGACCTTTACAATAAGTACAAGAAAAATTATTCCGCAGAGGATATACTTGACGGAAGAGCCTCGGCATCGGTGCGCGCAAAGGCGCTAAAAGCAGGCTTTAACGAAAGATATTCCCTGCTTGGCATTCTCGTGGATAAAATAAAAAGAGATACCGATGAGGTTTTGTTTAAAGAAAACAACTTCGGCAAATTGACCGACTTTTTAAAAACAATAAAAGACGGGGACGTTGCAAAGGAGTTGCATGGCTATATTTCGGAGCTTAACGAAAAAAGAAAAAAGCTGAAAGCCGCAAACTCTCTTTCCTACAATACGGAAACAGAAATATCGTTTTTGCTTGAAAAAGCATCGGCATATCTTTCCGTGTGCAATGCGGACCCCTCCGATTTTGAGGCGGTAAAAAAGTGCTTTGACAGTGATATAAATTTGCTCAAAGAAGAGACAGAAAAAGTAAGCAAAGAATATTCCAATATGTTTAAATTTTGCGTAGATGTTTATGGCGTGGGAAATGAGGCTCTTTTGCTTATTACCGAGCTTACGGTCGACCTTCGGTGTGCAAGATTTTTGTCCTATTACGGATGTAAGGAATATAAAGAATTGTCGGATAAACTTATGCTTACGGAAAGGAGAAATGAGACGGCGGAAAAAATTGACAAGTTACTTAAGGAAAGCTTCCTTCAAGAACACGGAGAAAAACAGAAGAATGATGTGAAAGGAGAAAAAAATGGATAAAAGAGTTGCAATAATGGCGATAATAGTACAAAACAGGGAGTCTGCCGAAAGTGTGAACGCTCTTTTGCATGAACAGGGCGATTATATTATAGGCAGAATGGGATTGCCATATAAAGAAAAAAATGTTAATATAATATCAATAGCTCTTGATGCTCCTCAGGATGTTATAAACACTCTTGCAGGAAAGATAGGAGAGCTTGACGGCGTAAGTGCGAAAACACTTTTCTCGCCGATATGATCGGTTTTGTCAATATAAACGGTTTTTACTGACATTGAAAGTTTTTGCTTAAGATGAAAGTGAGAATATACTTTAGCTATGGAAACACTGATTGATTTATCAGTGTTTCCGGATAAATTAAGCGGAAGGTCTATTTCTCACAATAGGCCTTTTTTTATAAGGAGAATGAAATGGGACTTAACGATACCCCGTCGGGAGAAAGAATACATATAGGTTTTTTCGGTAAAAGAAATGCGGGAAAATCAAGTTTGGTAAATGCCTTTACAGGTCAGGAGCTTGCGGTGGTATCCGATACCCCCGGCACCACCACCGACCCCGTGCGTAAGGCTATGGAGCTTTTGCCTTTGGGGCCTGTCATGATAGTAGACACACCCGGTTATGATGATGAGGGAGAGCTTGGCCTTGAAAGGGTGAAAAGGACAAAAAAAGTTCTTAACATGGTGGATATTGCATTACTTGTGCTTGATGCCACCAAAAAAGAGTCGGAGGCGGAAAAAGAGTTGCAGGCTCTTTTTCAAAAAAGAAATGTCCCCTATATAAAGGTTTATAATAAGTGCGACCTACTTGATACCGTTCCCGAAGAAAACGAAACGGAACTTTATGTAAGCGCAAAAAATAAAACAAATATCGAAAGGCTCAAAGAAAAGGTCTCGCGGCTTGTGGTCACGGGGGAGCAAACACATAAGATCGTGGGAGATATAATAAATGAGGGTGAGCTTGCACTGCTTGTAATACCCATAGATAAGGCGGCACCTAAAGGAAGGCTCATTCTTCCGCAGCAGCAAGTCATAAGAGACATACTTGAAAGCGGAGCTGCCGCATGCACCGTGCGGGAAACAGAGCTTAAGTATACAATGGAAAACCTTGTTAAAAAGCCTTCGATAGTGATAACCGACTCACAGGTGTTTAAATATGTAAATGAGGTAACACCGCAGGATATAAGGCTTACCTCTTTTTCCATACTTATGGCAAGATATAAGGGCTTTTTGGAGATGGCTGTTGAAGGAGCCTCGAAAATAAAGGCACTTAAAAACGGAGATAAGGTGCTCATTGCCGAGGGCTGCACACACCACAGACAGTGCGGTGACATAGGAAGTGTCAAGCTGCCGAATATGTTAAAAAAATTCACGGGCAAGGAGCTTGAAATTGAGCTTAGTTCGGGCACGGGTTTTCCCGAAGAACTTTCGGACTTTTCTCTTATAATTCACTGCGGCGGCTGTATGCTTGGGGCAAAGGATGTTATGTACAGAATGAAGTGCGCCCTTGATTCGGGAGTTCCCGTTACAAACTACGGTATTGCTCTTGCATATATGCAGGGAATACTGAAAAGAACGATAGAGATTTTTCCAGGCATGGCGGAAAAGATGGGTTGAATATGGTAGAGCATTTAATAGACAAGTTAAACAAAGAAAAAGAGCTGTCCTTTGAACAATGGACGGAAATATTTGAAAAATACGATAAAGACGATGCAAAATATGCCGCCGATATTGCAAGAGAGATAAGCGTAAAGATATTCGGCAAAAAAATATATATAAGGGGAATAGTAGAGTTTTCCAATGTCTGTCGAAACGATTGTTATTATTGCGGCATAAGATGCTCCAATAAAAATGTAAACAGATATATCTTAAGCCCCGAGCAAATACTTGAATGTTGTAACGAAGGCTACGAAACGGGGTTCAGAACATTTGTGCTTCAAAGCGGAGAGGGAGCCTACAGTGTTGCAAAGCTTTGCGACCTTGTGAAAAGAATAAAGGCCGACTTTTCCGACTGCGCCGTTACGCTTTCGGTAGGTGAGCTTGAATATGACGATTATGCGGCTTTAAAAGAGGCGGGAGCAGACAGGTATTTATTAAGGCATGAAACGGCGGACAAAGAACATTACGAAAAATTACACCCCGATTTTATGAGCTTTGAACACAGGATGAAATGCCTGCAAGAGCTTAAAGACTTAGGCTACCAAACAGGTGCGGGGATAATGGTGGGCTCTCCCTATCAAACAAATGAGTCCCTTGCAAAAGATATGCTGTTTTTTTGCGATTTTAAGCCGCACATGATAGGAATAGGCCCTTTTTTGCCACACAAGGATACGCCATTTAAAGATATGCAAAAGGGCTCCTACGAGCTTACGCTTTTTATACTGAGTTTGTGCAGGATAGCTCTTCCGAATGTGCTTCTTCCCGCCACCACGGCGCTTGGCACCATACACCCCTTAGGAAGAGAGCAGGGCGTGCTAAGCGGAGCAAACGTAATAATGCCAAACATGTCTCCCGGGCAGGTGCGTAAAGAATATATGCTCTATGACAACAAAATATGTGTTGACGACAACACTTCCCAATGCGGAAACTGTCTTCAAATGCGACTGAACAAAATAGGCTATGAAATTGAGGTAACAAGAGGAGATTATCATGATTAAATTTGCTTTATACGGCAAGGGAGGAATAGGAAAGTCCACCGTTGCAAGTAATATTTCGGCGATACTTTCGGGAAAGGGCTTTAAAGTCATGCAAATAGGATGCGACCCTAAGGCAGATTCGACAGCTCTTCTCAGAGGTCATAAGAAAATACCTGCCGTGCTTGATGCCATAAGAGAAAAAGGGAAAAACGTGTCTCTTTCCGATATAACATATATCTCCGATTCGGGCGTGGTCTGTGTGGAGGCGGGCGGCCCCATACCGGGCCTTGGCTGTGCGGGCAGGGGTATAATAAATGCCCTTGAAAAGCTCGATGAATTGAAGGCTTTTGAGGAATACGGCATTGATGCGGTCATTTATGATGTGCTTGGTGATGTTGTGTGCGGAGGCTTTTCAATGCCTATGAGAAAGGGCTATGCCGAGAAAGTTTTCGTTGTCACCTCGGGAGAGAAAATGTCGTGCTATGCCGCGGCAAATATATGTATGGCTGTGGATAATTTCAAAAACAGAGGTTATGCAGGTCTTGGCGGAATAATATTGAACAGGCGTAATGTGGCAGATGAAGAAAAAAGATGCGAGGAGCTTGCACGGGATTTCGGCACCTCCGTTATAGGAAGAATTGACAGGCTGAAAGAAATTGAACAGGCGGAAATAGCCGAATCCGTGTTAAAAAATTATGCGCCGGGTTCCGTTGCCTTCAAGCAAATAGAGACCATTGCCGAAAACATTGTAAGTATATGCGGAGGTGAGTGATATGCTTAAGGTCTGTCCCAAAAAAAATATATCCGAGATAACTTCGGAGGCGGGAAAAGGCTTTTTTGAGTCGGGTCTTGAATATAACCCTCCTGCAAGGGGAGTTTGGAATATCGTTCATACGGGTATGCTCATACCCGAGGCTCATCAGATATTTGTATGTGCAAGAGGCTGTTTGCGAGGGGTAATACTTACCGCCGCGGAAATGCATGCCGCTGACAGACTGAGTTGGGTTTCGGTGGAAGAGGAAAATATGTATGACGGTACCCTTGAAAGCGATGTTGTGGATGGTGTGTCGGAAATAATCGACGGGCTTGAAAAAAGACCTCGCGCGGTACTTGTGTTTTTAAGCTGTATACATCTTTTTGCGGGTTGTGACTTTGAAGCCGCACTTGACGAGCTTAGAGGAAGGTACCCCGATATAGATTTTACCGATTGTTATATGACGCCTACAATGAGAACCACCGTATCTCCCGATGTCAAAATGCGTATACAGCTGTACTCCCTTCTTGAAAAAAGAGAGGTAAACAAAAGGGCTGTCGGCATATTGGGAAACGACATTCCGCTTGAAGAGGAGTCGGAGCTTGTCCGTATTATAAAGGATAACGGCTTTGAACTTAAAACAATACATAACTGTAAAAACTATGATCAATACAAGGCTTTGTCGGAATGCTTTTTAAATATCACCTTCCTTCCCGCCGCAAAGCTTTCGGGAGAAATTCTTTCAAAAAGACTTGAAACAGAGCATCTTTATCTTCCGTCTTGCTTTGATTTTGACGAACTTGACAGCAATTATAAAACCTTATGCGAGAAGCTTGATGTTGATTTTTCGGGCGTTGAAAAAGAAAGAAAAGCCGCAAAGCAGGCTCTCAAAAAGGCTTTTTCCGTTGTGGGAGATACTCCCATAGCCATTGATTTTGCGGCATTTGCAAGGGTCTTCGGTCTTGCGCGTCTTCTTTTGGAACACGGTTTCAATGTGAAATATATTGTTGCCGCAAGTGCCGAACAGGAGGATCACGAAGATTTTTGTTATATCAAAGAAAAATATCCCGATATTGAAATATATTCTCCCGTAAATGTAAATATGCTTTACATGCCCCAAACAGAAAAGGGAAATGTTCTTGCGGTGGGACAGAAGGCGGCATATTATTTTGCCACGGATAATTTTGTAAACATCGTATCCGAGGGCGGTTTATACGGGTATCACGGTATAGTGCGATTTTGCGAAATGCTCACAGATGCGTTCTTAAACAAAAAAGACAGAAAAAGAATTATACAACATAAGGGCTTTGGCTGTGATTCTTGTATTGATGAGGTATGATTATGAAGAATGTTTCAAAAAGAATAAGCTGTTATTCCGCCGATACGGCAGGTATATGTTCGGCTCTGTATGAACTTGGCGGCCTTACGGTGGTACATGATGCGTCGGGCTGCAATTCCACTTATTCAACTCACGATGAACCCCGTTGGTTCGATATGCCCTCAAGAATATTCATATCCGCCCTTACAGAGGCAGATGCCGTAATGGGAAACGATGAAAAACTCATATCCGACACGGTAAAGGCGGCAAAGGATCTTAAGCCCGAATTTATTGCCCTGTGCGGTTCTCCCATGCCCATGATGACGGGAGTCGATTTTGATGCCATAGCGCAAGAGGTGGAAAGAAGAACGAATTTACCTACCTTCGGTTTTTCCACAAACGGTATGGCGACCTATTTGGAAGGCGCTTCCGAAGCTTTTTACACCCTCAGCTTGTACTTTTCCGAAAAAAGAGAGCAACGGGCGGACACGGTAAACATTTTGGGCGCGACACCTCTTGATTTTGGACTTAACGGTTCCGTGGAGGCGATAAAAGCTTTTTTGACGGAAAATAATTTCAGGGTGGGAGCCTGCCTTTCCATGGGAGCAAGCCTAAATGATTTTCGAATGCTTTCCGAGGCAAGGGTAAATCTTGTTATATCTCAAAGCGGTGTGAAAACGGCAAAATATCTTTACGACGAATACGAAATACCCTATGTGTGCGCTGTTCCCGTGGGAAAGTTTTTTTCAAAGCAAGTGCTTAAAGCGCTTGAAGACCCTTCCGAGCAAGTGTTTAAAAACGGCTCGGGCAGCGAAGTATGCATTATAGGAGAGGGCATATATTCAAAAAGTCTTGCAAGCGAACTTCTGTATAAGGGTATCGATGCAAATATTATCTCTCCTCTTGAAACGGATAAAGGCGTACTTTCTCAAAACGATGCGCAAGTATATTCCGAAGAGGATATAAGAGCCTACCTTAAAGAAAAGAAACCGAAGACGGTCATTGCCGACCCTCTCTATTCTTTTGTGATACCTAAGGGAACAAAGCATTATCCCTTGGCTCATTTTGCCTTTTCGGGAAGGTGTTATACTTCAAAGATTTTAAATTTTATTGACAGGGAGATCGATATACAGATATGATAAAGTTAGCTATATACGGTAAGGGAGGAATAGGAAAATCCACCTGTACCGCAAATCTTTCGGCTGCTCTTGCAAGTTTGGGCAAAAAGGTCATACAGATAGGCTGTGACCCTAAGGCGGATTCAACTATCAATCTCCTTGGAGGGGTACCCGTAAAACCCGTTATGGATTACCTGAGAGATAATGACGATGAACCCGAAAGTATTGAGGAAATATCAAAAAAAGGCTTTGGAGATGTTCTCTGTATAGAAACGGGAGGCCCCACACCCGGGCTTGGCTGTGCCGGAAGAGGAATTATAACCACATTCGGCCTTCTCGAGGAGCTTGAACTCTTTAAAAAATACAGCCCCGATGCGGTTTTGTATGATGTTTTGGGCGATGTTGTTTGCGGCGGCTTTGCAGCACCTATAAGAGAGGGCTATGCCACAAGCGTGCTGATAGTTACATCCGGAGAAAAAATGGCTTTATATGCCGCACAAAACATCTGTTCCGCTGTCAGAAATTTTGAAGACAGAAGCTATGCAAAGATAAAAGGTATCATCCTTAACAGAAGAAATGTCGAAGGTGAGGAAGAAAAGGTAAGAGCCTTTGCCCAAAAGAACGGGCTTGAAATTATAGCCGATATTCCCCGTTCCGATGACATTATTGCCTGCGAGGATATGGGGAAGACCGTTGTGGAGGGAAGAGACGATTGTGAAAGCGCACGCTGTTTTAAAGAACTTGCCAAAAGACTGATATTGGAGGATGAAAATGACTGATGCCTATTATATAACGGCAAAAGAGCTCTCGGAGCTTGAGCTTAAAAAAATTCCCGATGAGCTTAAAAGTTCAGCCCACATGATATACAGTTCTCCCGCTACCCTCGATTTTAATTCGCCGGGGGCAAAGGGTTTCGGTGTAAAAAGGGCGGCTCTTGCCGTTCCGGGGTCTGTTATGCTTCTTGTGGCACCGGGCTGTTGCGGAAGAAATACCGCTCTTTTGAATGAACTCGGTTACTCCGAAAGGTTTTTTTATCTTCTGCTTGACGATACCGACATCGTTACGGGCAGACATTTGAAAAAGATTCCTCAGGCGGTGGGAGAAATACTTGAGGAGCTTGAACAAAAGCCGACTGCTGTGATGATATGTATAACCTGTGTGGATGCTCTTTTGGGCACGGATATGGAAAGGGTATGCAAAAAATGCGAACTTGAGCACGGAGTACCCACCGTACCTGCCTATATGTATGCTCTCACGAGAGAAAAGCGTTTGCACCCTATGGCGGCGGTAAGAAAAAGTGTTTACTCCCTGCTTGAAAAGAGAAAAAGAAACTCTGCGGTCTGTAACATACTCGGCTTTTTTTCGCCGCTTTATGACAGCTGTGAGCTGTATACCCTCTTAAAGGAAGCGGGGATAAAAAGAATAAACGAGATATCAAGATGTAAAGATTTTGACCGGTACCTTCAACTTGCCGAGGCAAATTTTAACCTTGTTTTAAATTCCGAGGCAAGGCATGCCGCACAGGATATGCAGGAAAGACTCGGAATACCCTTTATCGAGCTTACAAGGGTATATGACCCCGACAAAATAAAAACGCAGTACATCGGGCTTAATACGGTGCTCGGTACTTCTTTCGGCTATGAAAAATACTACGAAACGGCAATAAAAGAGGCGGAAGATTTTAAAACACGATATGAAGGCGCATCTGTGGCAATTGGTGAGTGCTTAAATGCCGACAGCATTGAGCTTGCTCTCACACTTATCAAATACGGTATCAATGTTAAGGAACTCTACACCACCGTCGGAGAAGGAAATTATCCTTTTTTGAAAAGGCTTGCCACACTTTCTCCCGATACTCGGATATATTCCAATCTTTCTCCCACTATGCTTGCCTATAAAAGAAATACACATCTTGATGCGGTCATAGGGGTCGATGCCATGTATTATCACAGTGGGATAAAGGGCATTCAATTTAACACCGAAGAACAACCTTTCGGCTTTGACGGCTTTCGGAAACTTATAAGTGAGCTTGGAGGTGTATTGTAATGAAAAAGCTTTTAAAGCATATGTCTCCCCTCGCTCCCGATGATTCGGGCGTAAGCGGCGTATTGTATGAGCTTGGCGGCATTATCGTGATTATTGATGCAGGCGGCTGTGCGGGTAATGTATGCGGCTTTGACGAGCCTCGTTGGTTTGAAAAAAAATCGGCAATATTCAGTGCAGGGCTAAGGGATATGGATGCAATACTCGGCAGAGATGAACGACTTGTGCGTAAACTGTGCAAAGTTTGCCGGCAGGTGGATGCAAAGTTTACCGCTTTGATAGGCACTCCCGTTCCCGCAGTTATCGCCACCGATTTTAAGGCACTTAAAAAAAAGTGCGAAAAAGAAACGGGTTTAAAATGTCTTGCCTTTGACACCACGGGCACACAATACTATGATAGGGGAGAGGAAAAAGCGTATAATTTGCTGCTTGAAGAATTTGTGACGAAAAAATATCCCACCCAAAAAGGCAAGCTCGGCATACTCGGAACAACTCCCCTTAATATGTCGGTCACAAATGCCGAAAAGATATGTTCCCACTACAAAGAAGAGGGATTTACCGATGTGGTCTGCTTTGGAATGGACAGCTCACTTGAAGATATCGAAAAAATAACTTCATGCGAAAAAATCAAGGTAACGGCACCGTCTGCACTCGGTGCGGCAAGAAAGCTGAAAAAAGAATTCGGTACGGAATTTGAATATGATTTTCCCTTTACCGATGGGAACATACTTGAAAAAGCTGCCGAACTCGCTGATAAAAAGGTGCTTATAATTCATCAGCAGGCCGCCGCAAATAAACTCAGGACCCTTATATCGGGTCGTCAAACGGATTGTGCAAGTTGGTTTTCCATGGACGAGGAATATACCTCTTCGGGAGATTTTACAATTTCGTCCGAACAGATGCTGCGTGAAAAGGCTCGTGAGTATGATGTCATCATTGCCGATGAACTGATGAAAAGAATTTTGCGTAATTTTAAAGGCGAGTTTATCGACTTTCCTCACTTTGCCTTTTCGGGCAGACTTATAAGAGGCTGATATGAGTATTCTGAATATAAATGTGTACGGCATCGTTCAAGGGGTGGGTTTCAGACCCTTTGTTGCAAGATGTGCCGAAAAATACAATATAAAGGGAAGTGTTGCCAACAGAGGTTCATTTGTGGAAATTTTCGCACAGGGACAAGAGGCGATGCTTGATGCCTTCATTGACGAAATAAAAAACAGACCGCCAAACAGAGCCGTGGTGCTGAATGTTACGGTGGAAAAGGTGTCTCGGGGTGAATTTACCGACTTTGTTATTACCCAAAGCGAGAAAGAAAAGGGGGACATTTTCGTATCTCCCGATATAGCGGTTTGCGAAGAATGTAAAAAAGAACTGTACGATATAAATAACAAAAGGTATCTTCATCCTTTTATAAACTGTACTCAGTGCGGCCCTCGTCTTACCATAATGGACAATATGCCCTACGACAGAGAACGAACGACCATGGGAGTTTTTCCCATGTGCCCCGATTGCGAAAGGGAGTATACCGACCCCTCAACAAGACGTTTCGATGCTCAGCCTGTTTGCTGTAACAAATGCGGTCCCGAAGTCTATATCATAGGCACTCGGCTAAAAGGGGAGCAGGCCATAAAAACGGCAAGAAAAGAGATAGCCGCGGGAAAAATAATCGCCATAAAGGGTATAGGCGGCTTTCATCTTTGCTGTGATGCGAAAAACTCCATGGCAGTGGAAAGGCTCAGAACACTTAAAGCAAGGCCGACAAAACCCTTTGCGGTTATGATGAAGGATATACGAGTTGCCGAAAGAGAGTGCATCGTAAAAGAAGGGCAAAGAGAATATCTTGACGGCTGGCAAAAACCGATAATGCTTCTTGAAAAAAGGGAAAATTCCACTCTCAGCCCATCTATTGCACCCGATAACATTTCCGTGGGAGTTATGCTTCCCTATACTCCGCTTCATCTTCTCTTGTTTGATTATCCCGATGATATTCGGATAAGTGATTGTCTTGTTATGACAAGCGGAAATGTAAAGGGCGCTCCCATCTGTCGTGATGATGAAGATGCAATAAGAGAGCTGTCGGGCTTTTGTGATGTTTTTCTGTCTCACAACAGAAAAATACTTATTCGTTCGGATGACTCCGTTACCGATTGGCTCTATGACAAACCCTATATGATAAGACGATCTCGCGGCTTTGCACCGCTTCCCTTTGCTCTTCACAAGGCAAATAAAAGAAATGCTCTTGCAATCGGAGGAGAGCTTAAGAACACCTTTTGCCTGAGTAAAAAAGGGCTGTTCTATCCTTCAAGCTATGTTGGAGATATGGAGGATATCAGAACCGTAAAAGCGCTTGATGAGTCCGTAAAAAGAATGTGCGATCTGCTTGAGGTAAAACCCGATGTGATAGTGTGTGATAAGCACCCTGGGTACAATACATCATCATTTGCCGAGGAACTTTCAAAAAAACTCGGTCTGCCTTTGATACGGTTACAACATCATTATGCGCATGTGCTTTCTGTTATTGCGGAAAATGCATGCTTTACGCCTGTTATCGGTATATCCTTTGACGGTACGGGTTACGGAGATGATGCGACGATATGGGGCGGAGAAATATTCGTTTGCGATTATACAAGCTATAAAAGAACGGCTCATATAGACAGCTTTAAACAGTGCGGAGGGGATATCTCCGCAAAAGAGGGCTGGCGTATAGCTGCCGCTGTTATAAATTCAAGCTCTTTGAATGCTTCCGAGGTTTGCCGTGAGCTTGGTATATGCACCGAGGAGGAAAGAACGATAATCGAAAGAATGTCCTCTTTGGGTATCAATTCCGTCTCCTCCACAAGTTGCGGCAGACTTTTTGATGCCGCAAGCGCTGTTTTGGGTTTTAAAAGGGCTTCAAGCTTTGAAGGAGAGGCGGCGACAAATCTCATGTATCATGCTCTTATGTATGAAAAGAGATCGTGTGAATACGATAAGATACCGCTGTCATGTGAAAATGGCATACTTTCCACAAACAGCCTTCTTACAGCTCTTGCAATAAGAAAACTTAACAAGGAGCCTGTTGACAGGTTGGCATACGATTTTCATGCAAATCTTGCCGATATTCTCACAAAAACATGTATTGGTATAAGGGAAAAAGAAAACATAGATACGGTGGCTCTTTCGGGCGGTTGTTTCCAAAACAGTCTGCTTGTAAGGCTCTGCCGTGAAAGATTGGAAAACAATAATTTTAAAGTGCTCTTAAACAGCCTGCTTCCCGTAAATGACGGAGGAATTTGCTTAGGGCAGGCAGTTTACGGAGCTTTAAAGGAGGAATAAATATGTGTGTAGGACTTGCCGCAAAGGTGGTAAATGTTAAAGACGGCACCGCCATAGTCGATGCAGGAGGAGCAAAAAGAGAAATAAGCGCCGAGCTTATGGAAGGTCTTGAACCCGGCGATTATGTAATGGTACATGCAGGTATGGCAATAGCAAAAATCGACAGCAACGAAGAAGAAGAAAGTGAAAGCGTAATGGAGAGTATATTATGAACGAGCAAGCACGGCGAGCCAGGGACATTCTCACTTCATACAAGGGCAGACCTCTCAGATTGATGGAGGTTTGCGGCACCCACACCCATGAGATATTCAGACTCGGTATAAGGGCATTACTTCCGAAAAACATAGACATAATATCGGGTCCGGGTTGCCCTGTGTGTGTCACACCTTCATCATTCATAGATGAGGCGGCTTTTCTTGCCCTTGAAAAAGGTTGTGAAGTCTGTACATTCGGCGATCTTATAAGGGTGCCCGGAAGTAACGGTTCTCTTGCAAACGCAAGGGCAAACGGAGGAAGTGTCAGGGCGGTATATTCATCTCTTGATGCGGTGGATATAGCAAAAGAAAACCCCGATAAACAGGTGGTCTTTCTTTCCGTCGGCTTTGAAACCACGACCCCTTCTTCTTGTGTTGCCATAAAGAGGGCAAAAGAGCTGGGAATTGATAATTTTTCGATATTAACGGCCAATAAAACCATGCCTAATGCTTATAAGGCACTTATAGGCTCTGCCGATGCCTTTATTTATCCGGGGCATGTCAATGCCATAACAGGTAATGCCGTATGCAGAAAACTGTGTGAAGAAGAGGGCGTTTCGGGTGTTGTGGCAGGTTTTACCGCAACGGAGCTTCTGACCGCCCTTGCCGTTACGGTGGTAAAAGCGGATAAAGGAGAACCCTTTTTTGAAAATTGCTATCCTTCCGTAGTAAAGGAGGAGGGCAATAAAGTGGCAATTGCTCTTATGGAAGAGGTTATGCAGCCTTGTGACAGCGTTTGGAGAGGGCTTGGAAAAATACCCATGTCGGGAATGGAGCTAAGGGAAGAATATGCCTGCTTCGATGC
>DFJD01000023.1:0-1635 GCA_002372875.1 Clostridiales bacterium UBA3680 | reverse complement strand
AACGACTGCAAGGCATTCGGTACAGGCTGTACACCCGTGCATCCCATCGGTGCCTGTATGGTATCGGGCGAGGGTGCATGTTCTGCATTCTATCAATACGGAAACCACCGATAAAATATATCGTAGGGGACGACCCGTGTGTCGTCCCGTTCTGTAAAAGGAGTTTAATATGAACGAAAAAACAATAACTCTTGCTCACGGAGCGGGAGGAAAGCAAACAAATGAGCTTATAGGACAAATATTTAAAAAATACTTCGATAACGATCTTTTAACAGCGGATGATGCCGCCGTTTTTGAAACCGAAAAATGTCGAATGGCAATGACCACCGACGGCTTTATTGTTTCACCCTATAAATTTAAGGGCGGAAATATCGGCAAGCTCAGTATATGCGGCACGGTAAACGACATTGCGTGTATGGGAGCAAAGCCGCTTTACATAACCTGTGCTTTTGTAATTGAAGAGGGTTTTGAAATAGCAGAGCTTGAAAAAATTGCCGAGGCAATGAAAAAAACCGCAGATGAAGCGGGTGTGAAAATAATAGCAGGAGATACAAAGGTCGCAGGCAGAGGACAGGTAGATAAGGTTTTCATTACCACAACGGGAGTGGGACGACTTTATGATAATGCCAATACATCGGGAGCCTACGCTAAGCCCGGAGATAAAGTTATTGTAACAGGTGACGTGGGAAGGCACGGCTGCACGGTTTTGGTGGAAAGAAACGATTTCGGTATTCAGGCCGATGTTCAAAGCGACTGCGCCCCTCTTTGCAATGCCGTTGAAGAGCTGTTTAAGACCACAGGTGACATACACGTAATAAGAGATTCCACAAGAGGCGGAGTGGGAACTGTTCTGTACGAAATTGCCGCTCAAAGTAATGTGGGTATAAGCTTAAATGCCGAAGCGGTCCCTGTTGCCGACAGCGTTAAGGGAATATGCGGCATGCTCGGACTTGAACCTTTGTATCTTGCCTGCGAGGGCAGATTGGTAATAGTAGTACCCCAAGAAAAGGCGCAAACCGTTCTTGATAAATTGAAAAGCTGTAAATATACGGAAAATTCTGTGATTATAGGTGAGGTTACCGATACCGATAAAGGAAGAGTAATCTTAGAAACCGAAATAGGCACAAAAACAATTCTTCCTCAGCCTACGGGAGAGCTTCTTCCGAGAATATGCTGAACCAAGGGGAAAAGCAATCTGATTGCATAAGGGAAAAATGGAAAAGAAACCAAGTAAAAAAGCAGTATTGTTTTGCATAATACTTGTATTTACCGCGGCATTGCTTTTTTTTGCCGCGGGATCGTGGCAAGGACGAATTTACAACGACCTTAAAACCAATTGCACGGCTGCAGTAACGGGTGAGGTAGTTAAGGAAACACTGATTAATTAATCATTCGCATATTTGGTTAATGTTCCCGCATACTGTGTCAAAGCTCATGTTTGTAACTTTGCACGCAAAGTTACAAATCCCGTAGGGACGGACTATTTTGCATAGCAAAATAGCCGCTACGTAGCTTCTGGCTATGCCATCGGGTCTTTTCCTTGTCTGCGAAAACATTATCTCAAATCTGCTTCAAGTGAATTAATCAGCGCTTCCTTAATATTTTATCAAGTATTACAGAAGAAATAGCACCAAT
>DFJD01000101.1 GCA_002372875.1 Clostridiales bacterium UBA3680 | reverse complement strand
GTAGCATAGTTGAGTATTTCCGCGGTAGGTACCTCAACGGAGATCTGCTGCTTGCTTCCCACCTTGTCCATTCCGAGTATTCTTCCTCTTCTCTTGTTCATATCTCCCATTACATCTCCCGTATATTCATCGGGCACTGTAACCACAACGGAGCTTATGGGTTCGAGAATGGCGGATTTGCCTTTTTCGAAAGCTTCTTTAAATGCCATGGAGGTAGCCGTTTTAAATGCCATTTCCGAGGAGTCTACCGGGTGGTAGCTTCCGTCTTTTAACACAGCCTTTATACCCACAACGGGATAGCCTGCAAGAGGACCCGACTTTACAGACTCCTGAATACCCTTTTCAACTGCGGGGAAATACTGCTTAGGAACGGAGCCGCCGAATACCTCTTCCTCAAAAACGTAGGGAACGGTAAGATCGTCCGCAGGTGAAAATTCTATAAGAACATCACCGTACTGGCCGTGTCCGCCGGATTGCTTTTTATACTTGCCTCGTATTTCCACGGGAGCGCAAAGCATCTCTCTGTAGGGAACAACGGGGTCGGAAAGCTCCACATCTATTTTATAGCGTGATTTAAGCTTGCTTACAAATACATCGATGTGTGTATCGCCCACACCCGATATAACGGACTGCTTCGTTTCCTTGTCTACGGAGAATTTAAGAGTTTTATCCTCCTCGATCATCTTGGAGATAGCGCCTGCAAGCTTATCCTCATCGCCCTTTGTTTTGGGTGTGACAGCCTTTGACATATTGGACTGAGGATATTTAATTTCGGGGAACTGAACGGGTCTGTCTGCATCTGCGAGGGTATCGCATGTCTGGGTGTTTTGAAGCTTTGCAACGGCACCTATATCACCTGCTTTAAGCTCGTCGACCTCTATTTGTTCCTTTCCTCTTACAACATATACCTTGCCTATTTTTTCGGCAATGTTTTTATTTACATTCTTTATCATGGTGTCCTTTTTAATGACACCCGAGCAAACCTTGAAAAGGGAAAGACGTCCCACATAGGGGTCTGCAATGGTCTTGAAAACGAAAGCGGAAGCGGGATCGTTCTCATCGCAGTTTATTTCAACAATGTCGTCTGTCTTGGGGTTTATCGCCTCCATGGTGGGTCTTACGCCGCTTGTGGGAGGAAGGAATTTGTTGATGTCGTTCATAAGCACTCTTACACCTATGGTGTAATTTGCCGCACCCAATATTACGGGTGTAACGGAACCGTCAACAATACCTATACGAAGACCTTTGTTCATCTCTTCTTCGGTGAAGGACTCGTCCTCGAAGAATTTTTCCATAAGCTCGTCATCGGTTTCGGCAACAGCCTCCTCGGCAAGCTTTCTCATCTCCTCAACGGCATCTTCAAAGCCGCCGGGCATATCGCAAGGCTCAACAAGTCCGTTTTCGAAACGTCTTGCGCCGCGGCGGATAACGTTTATAAAGCCCACAAACTTTCCGTCTTCGTAGAAGGGAATTTGAAGGGGTGCTATGCTCTTTCCGAATTTTTCTTTGAGCTGTTCCACCACTTTGTCAATATTTGCCTCTGTGTCGTCCATGCCGTTTACAAATATCATCTTGGGCACATTCATTTCTTCGGCAAGCTCCCACGCCTTCTCGGTGCCGACCTGCACGCCCGACTTACCGTCAACCACGATAAGAGCCAGATCCGCAACGGAAAGTGCCTGTCTTACCTCTCCTTCAAAGTCGAAGTAACCGGGAGTATCTATAAAGTTGATCTTTTCTTCAAGCCATTCAACGGGTATAACGGAAGAAGAAATGGAAACCTGTCTTTTTATCTCCTCGGGGTCATAGTCGCTGACTGTATTGCCCTCGTTTATTCTTCCGAAACGCTTTGTGGCACCGCTTACATGTAAGCACGCCTCAACAATGGTCGTTTTTCCGCAACCGCTGTGTCCCAAAACGGCAACGTTCCTTATTTCATTTGCACTATAGCTTTTCATATATGCACCACCTTATAATATTTTTTGTCGTTAAACGACATGCGTTATTACAGTATATATTCAACATTTCTGTTATTATTTCCTTTTTTTTGAATAAATTAGTTTTACATTTGTGCAATATTCACAATTCTTTGCAATTTTTTTAGCAATAATTACACTATGGAGATCTCAAATCCGTATTGGGATATTGACATTGACACTTTAGCTGAATAATGATACAATGTACACAGCGTTTTATTGTGTTTCCCTAAGTAAATCATAGTTTTTAAAAGGGCTTTTTCATGGTTTGAAAAAGCCCTTAAATATTTTTGATTATATTGACAATCACCGTTTAATCGTGATATACTGTGAAAGATTAGAAAGGAACACCGCCGAAGAAAAAGTCGGTGTTTATCCCATATTGAAAGAGATTTTGATAAATGAAAATACTTATAACAACCGATATGTACGAGCCGGAAATAAACGGTGTGGTCACGTCGGTCATAAATCTTAAAAACGGACTTACACAACTTGGGCATGATGTGAAAATACTCACCCTTTCACAGTCCATACATACATATACCGAAGAAGAGGTTACAAAACTCGGCTCTCTTCCTCTTAAGATAGTCTATCCCGGTGCAAGGGTGTCGGTAACGCCCCACAAATCGGTAATGGCGGAGCTTGAGGAGTGGAAGCCCGATGTTATACACTCTCAGTGCGAATTTACCACCTTCATTGCCGCAAGGAAACTTTCAAAGAGTTTAAATGTGCCGCTTATACACACATATCATACCGTTTACGAGGACTATACCCATTATTTTTCGCTGAACAAGAATATCGGCAGATCCGCCGTGCACCACTTTTCAAAGTGGATATCGAAAAAATGCGACTGCATAATAACGCCCACCGAAAAGGTAAGAAGGCTTCTGTACAGCTATAATGTGAAATGTCCCATAGAAGTGGTTCCCACGGGCATAGAAACTGCCAACTTTGCAAAGGAGATCTCCGCGGAAAAAAAGAGGGAGCTTTCGGAAAAGCTCTCCATTCCCGAAGGAAAGAAGATCGCCCTTTTTGTGGGAAGACTGGCAAAGGAAAAAAATCTTTCGGAAATACTGGAACACTGGAAAAAAATCGATTTAAACCGTTGGCTGTTGCTTATAGCAGGAGACGGCCCCTATAAAGACGAACTTATAAGGCAGTGTCACGCCCTCGGCATAGAGGACAGCGTGCTTTTTGCAGGCATGATTCCCCGTGAGGAAATAATAGGTTATTACAAGCTTGCGGACCTGTTCGTATCAGCCTCTACAAGCGAAACACAAGGGCTTACCTATATCGAGGCTCTTGCGGGAGGAGTGCCCCTTCTTTGCAAAAAAGACGACTGCCTTGACGGCATACTCGAAGACGGGAAAAACGGCTTTTCTTTCACTAACCAAGAGGATTTTGTAAACATCATGAACGATATTTCCAACGGGAAAATCGACATGGCTCTTCTGAAAGAAAACGCCCTTTCCTCTTCCGAAAAATTCGATACCTCTGCCTTTGCAAAAAAAGTTGCGGCCATATACAGCAAATTTTCGGGGTGTTATTGATGAGTGCAAAAAAGACTCAGCTTATAATGAATGTCCTCTCCCTTTTGGGAATAGTGGCAAGTATATTGTTTTTTGTATACGCCTGGCGTGAAGGAATATTTAAAAGCCAGGAAAAAATGGAAAACTTTGTAAACGGGTTCGGCATATGGGGCTACGTTATATTTGTGGTAATACAGATCGTGCAGGTGATAATACCCATCATTCCGGGGGGAGTAAGCTGTTTGGTCGGAGTTCTTCTCTACGGGCCTGTTTTGGGCTTTATCCTTAACTATTTGGGGATATTTATAGGCTCAATGATGGTTTTTGCCATAGCCCGTTACTACGGAAGACCCATTTTAAACAAAATGTTTTCCGAAAAACTTATAAAAAAATACGACTACTGGACGACGGAGCAGAAATATTTTACAAAGATGTTTGCCTTTGCAATATTCTTTCCCGTTTCTCCCGATGATTTTTTGTGCTATCTTGCAGGTACCACAAAAATGAGATGGCGCACTTTTGTGCTCATAATGATTTTTTGCAAGCCCTTTTCAATTGTGGTCTACTCTCTTGGGCTTACCTTTATATACGATAAAATACAAATGTTTCTCGGAGGCTGAATATGAAGGTATTGATCTACCCCGGCTCCCTACAGCTTGTACGAAAAAGCGGTGTCGGGCAGGCAATGTTCCATCAAAAGCACATGCTTGAGGCGGCAGGGATCCCCGTCACCTACAAAAAAAGAGAAAAATACGATATAGTACACTACAACACGATCTTTCCCGACTCTTTTTTTTCGGCACTGAAAGCCAAAATAAGGGGCAAGAAAATAGTCTACTACGGACATTCCACCATGGAGGATTTCAGAAATTCCTTCATCGGTTCCAATTTTTTCGCCCCGGCGTTCAAATGCTGGATAAAGCTTTGCTACAGCCTGGGTGATGTTATTATAACCCCTTCGGAATACTCGAAGGCTCTTCTTACTTCCTACGGGATAAAAAAGCCCATATACGCCATTTCAAACGGCGTAGACAGCGCATTTTTCTCCTATAAAAAAGAGCATCGCACAGCCTTTCGCAAAAAGTACGGCATAGACGAGGACAAAAAAGTTGTCATCTCCGTCGGTCACTACATCGAAAGAAAGGGTATTACCGATTTTATCGAAATGGCTCGTCAAATGCCCGAATACCTCTTTTTCTGGTTCGGCTACACCGACAAAAGGCTCATTCCCGCATACATACAGCAGGCGATAAACACGGCTCCGAAAAATTTATTTTTTCCCGGCTTTGTGGAACAGCCGCAGCTAAGACAAGCCTACTGCGGAAGCGACCTTTTCGCCTTCATGAGCTACGAGGAGACCGAAGGGATAGTCGTGCTTGAGGCAATGAGTTGCGGCATACCCGTGCTGGTAAGAAACATTCCCGTGTACGAAAAATGGCTCATAGACGGAAAAAACTGCTACAAAGCGGACAACAACACCGTTTTTAAAAGAAAAATAAAGGCTGTTTTGGAAGGCAAGGCAACGGACGTGAGCGAGGGTGCAAAAAAGACCGTAGAACAGAGAAGCTACCGTGTTTTGGGACAAAAGCTGACGGAAATTTACGGCAAGATATAAGGAAACACTGATTAATTAATCAGTGCTTCCATAAACAAGTACGTGCGGACGAATGCCCGCACGTTTTTTTTGCGACGGTTTTGTATTTATCTGAGTGTAATAATAAAAAAACAACCTCACCCCTAACCCCTCCCCACCTTGGGGAGGGGGGCAGATTGTCAGGTCAAGTGCAACACCCATCCAGAAGCAGAGAGAGAGCGGACATAATTGCCACAAGCCACACGATTGCCACAAGTCAGAAAAATGAGTTGTGGCAAGAGAGAGCAGCCACAGGAGCAGAGAAAGAGCAAAATGCCACAAGCCACAGAAGTTACTAGTAATACTATAGTAACTCCCGTGTCCGTGCGGCACGGTGCCACTGCGGGGAAACCCCCGTGCCCCCGTGCATCACCGTTCCGCCCGTTTCCGTGCTTACAAGCGTCTACTAGCCACATTGTGCCGTTGCAAAATGCTTTTCACGCTGCCGACGCATAAAGCCCCTAGAAACGCAATATTTGACCTTGCAGCACAGGCGTCCGACGCTGCCACTCTGTCCGCCCGCTCTTGACTCCCGTGCAGAGCGTGCAAGAGCGTATAATTAAGGCGGTTGTGATAGCTTTTGCATTTGCTCCCCCAACCGCCTTGAAAAATTATACGCACGCTCTACCCAGAGTCAAGAGTGCTGCGCATTTTTTTGCAAGCAAAAAAACGGCTTAGTATGGTGTTGCACTTACAACGACAATCCGCCGGGAACAGTCGCCGCCGCATAACATTTTTCCGTTGACGATATGCTTTTATATCACGAATAAATTGCTTAATAACAAACGGGAAACTACATGTGTCCTCCCCTCCCCAAGGTGGGGAACATTCGCCGTTACGCAGAATTTTCACATTATTGATATACTTTTATATCACGAAAAATATCCTTAATAACAAATGGGAGAGCGCATGCGTCCTCCCCTCCCCAAGGTGGGGAACATTCGCCGTCACGCAACATTTTCCGTTGCCGTTGCACAAAAAAAAACCGTACAAAGGCTATCCCTTGCACGGTTTTTCCTACCGTTTAAACGGCATTTATTTCTTTTTTCACCGAGCGATAACACTGTTTTTTTATGCTCATGAGCACAAACACTACCGTTACCGCCACTGCCAAAGTACAGAGCATATCAAACACCGTCATCACTCCTTTCCCTATTATTATGCTAAAGCGGCACCCAATGCTTTGCAAGCTTCAACAGCTTCGTCATCGGGAGCTTCCTGACAGATAACGGGGTCGGCTGCCAAGGTAACGCCGTCACCTTCAACTCTTTCTTTCCAAGAATCCATCCATGCGCCTTCTCCCCAGCCCCATGAGCCGAAAAGACCTATTTTCTTGCCTGAAAGTGAAGACTCAACGGAAGCGAACATAGGCTCGAATTCAGCCTCTTCAAGCTCTTCGGCTCCCATGGAAGGACAGCCGAAAGCTATTGCTTCATAGCTTGCCACATCATCGGCGCCAAACTCACTTGCCGTTAACACGGTCACATCGGCACCTGCGCCCTTTGCACCCTCCGCAACGGCATTAGCCATAGCCTCGGTATTACCTGTTCCGCTCCAATAAACAACTGCCAATTTACTCATTTTTTTATCTCCTTTTCTATGAACGACTTCCGCCGTTATTTTTTATGGAAACACTAATTAATTCATCTGTGTTTCCTTAAAGCCGAACCGTTAATTGGTCCAGCGTCTTGCCGTAATTATACTGCTTTTTAAAGCTTTCGGTACAGCTTCTGTAGGCATCAAAGAGCTTTTGCGCCCTTTCTTTGTTGCCGTATGCCTTCCAGTAGCCGTTTAAAACGTAATCCTTTCCCTTGTGAAGTATGAAAGCCTTCACATCTTCGGGAGGATAGCCCAAAAACAGCCCTATCTCGTGAGGAAAATCCTTGCCGTTCCTCATCCTTTTTACAAGCTCGGCAACGCAGCCCTGCGTAGACACACAGCTGTAGCCCGCCTTTGTAAGCATGCGGCTCACCTGTTCATCCTGCATATCTCTCTTAAGAGCCGATGCCCTGAAAACGTATATGACCGCCCTTCCCCTTACATATTTTAAAGGCAAAGCGGTAACGCCCTTGTTTTTCAAAAGTATATTTATCCTGTTAAGCTGAGATAAAAGCTCAGCCTTGTTTTCGTATTCGGTTGTAAAAAGACTTGCCGTTTTGATCCCCGCAAGAGTGGGAGAGCAAAACATAATAAACTGCTTATCCGACATTATGCCACCGTATCAAGTATCGTTTTCAAGGACGCTATGGAACTTGTGTGCGACCTTATCACTTTTGTTGAAGAATCTATTTTATTTAATGCGTATTTTACCATTTTATGCGACACCGTGTTGGTAAAAAGTATCATCACATCGGGAGAACCGATCTTACCCTTTATGCCGCTGTTAAAATCAAGAAAAACCTTTGCTTTATAACCGTGCTCCTTACAAAGTACCTCGTACTTGTTTTTCATGCACTCGTTTCCCCCTATTATAACAAGACTCATATATTCCCTCCTTTCTTTTAAATATTAACCTCTATATCAAGTTAGCTTTTGTTAACTTATCTATATTATAGTTAGCCAAAGGTAATTTGTCAAGAAATTTTTTCGTTGACATTCCAAATAAAAACATTTACAATTTTAAGGAAGCGCTGAATCAAGGAGATGAGGCTATGTTTGGAAAGATAAAAAAGGCTTCCTACGACAAAGAAAACAAAAAACCCGTAATACGTTGTTCAATTTGCACAGGTGAACAGGTCGCGGGTTTCAAGGATATAAAAACCGGTAAATTTGAAGATATAATGCTTATAAAAACCGAAAAAGACTTAAAGGACTTTATGTCCCGATACGATATTTCGGAAATAGAAAAGGACTATTAAGAAGGAATTGCAATGTCTGAAAAAAGTGCGGCAAAGGAGCTTATACTGCTCAGTTTGCCGACAGTGACCGAAAACATAATGAATACCCTCTTGCAGTACGTGGACACGGCAATGGTGGGCAGACTCGGGCAAAAAGCGACCGCAGCCGTCAGCACCACCACCACCATAGGCTGGCTTGCCGGTGCAATGCCCTACGCCGTAGCCATCGCCTCCCTTTATGCCACCGCAAGAGAAAACGGAGCGGGAAACATTCCGAAACTAAAAAAGATCTCCGCTCATTCATTTATTATCGCCTTGGTAATGGGGCTTATACTTACTCTTACCTGCATATCCCTTTCCCCCTTTATCCCCATTTGGATGCGTTCAAACCCAAACATACGAACCGATGCCTCAAATTATTTCACAATAGTTTCTTCGGTACTCGTTTTCAGAAGTCTTTCGGCAATTATGGGAGCTCAGTTAAGAGGTCTTAAAGATACCAAAACGCCCATGCTTATAAATTTCGGCGGAAACGTGCTGAATATGATCCTGAACACGGTTTTCATATACGTTCTTAAAATGGGAGTTACGGGAGCTGCAATGGGTTCCGCCATATCCTATGTTTTCATGGGCTCGGCAATGTCTGTGGCATGCTTTAAAAGAGAAGAGCTTGCCTTCACTTTTGCCCATATCAAGCCCGACAAACGCATCTTAAAGGATATCTTCTCCGTAGGGCTTCCCTCCCTTATGACCACCCTCGTTTCCTGCCTGGGATATGTTTTTTTTGCGGGCATGGTCTCGGGAATGGGTACGGAGATCTTCGCCGCCCACTCCATCGCCGTTACCGCGGAAGAATTTTTCTACATACCGGGCTACGGTCTGAGAACCGCCACCTCCTCGCTTATAGGAAACGCCATCGGCGAAAAAAACATCAAAAAGCAACGAAACATCGAAAAAGTGAGCATCATGCTTGTGGCAGGGCTTATGCTTGTAAGCGGAATACTTCTGTTTTTTGTTGCCTACCCCTTGATGAGAATATTCACAAACGAAGAGCCCGTTGCCCGTTTGGGTGCGCAAATGCTCCGAATAGTGGCATTTACCGAACCCTTTTTCGGCTTGACCGCAATACTTGAGGGTATATTTTACGGCATGGGCAAGGCAAAAAGAATATTCATAACGGAAAGCGCAAGCATGTGGGGAATAAGAATACTTTTCACCTTTTTCGTTACCGAAGTGTGGCATTTGGGTCTTAAAGAGGTGTGGTATTGCATGGTTGCCGATAATATTACAAAAGCGGTCGTTTTGATGATCCTTTACCTAAGGAAGAAAGACAAATGAACAACAGAATAATAAACATAATTTTTGAATCCCTGCCGAAAATACTCATTCCGGGGCTTACGGCGACCATACCTTTGACGGTTTTGGCTTTTACCCTCGGCTTTATTATCGCGGTGTTTACCGCCCTTGCTCAATATCTTGAAATAAAGCCTTTAAAGCCCCTTATAAGGTTTTATGTGTGGGTGATAAGGGGCACGCCGCTGCTTGTACAGCTTTTCGTGGTGTTTTACGGTCTGCCGAAAGCGGGAATACTCATAGACCCCTTCACCTCGGCTGTAACGGTTTTCGCCATAAACGAAGGTGCCTACGCCTCCGAAACCATAAGAGGCGCCCTTGAAGCCGTTCCCCACGGGCAGATGGAAGCAGGGCTTTGCGTGGGCATGACAAAAATGCAGATAATACGCAGAATAATAATGCCGCAGGCTCTTCGCACGGCTTTTCCCGCCCTTGGCAACGAGCTTATATCCATGGTGAAAGATACCTCTCTTGCGGCAAACATCACCGTTACGGAAATGTTTATGGCAACACAGAGAATAAATGCCGTATATTATGAACCACTCGTGTTATACATCGAGGTGGGAGCGATTTATCTTTTCTTTTCCACGTTTTTGACCTTCCTGCAGGCAAAATGCGAAAAAGCCTTATCGGGCTACGGAAGAAGGTAGTAAAATGAATATATTATCCGTAAAAAATCTGAAAAAAAGCTTTGGCGGCACTCCCGTGTTAAAGGGTGTTGACCTTACGGTAGAGAAAGGGGAGACCGTTGCTGTTTTGGGCTCTTCGGGCGGCGGAAAGACCACTTTTTTAAGATGCCTTAATTTCCTTGAAAACGCCGACGAGGGAGAAATGACCTTCAACGGAAACACCTACTCCCTTAAAAACATATCCGAAAAGGAGAAAGCAGCCATCCGCCTTAAGACGGGTTTTGTATTTCAAAACTTCAATCTGTTTTTAAACAAGACCGTACTTGAAAATGTTACCGAAGGGCTTACCGTTGCAAGGAAGATACACAAAGACGAGGCAACGCAAACCGCAAGAAAAATGCTCGAGCTTGTAAATATGTCCGAAAAGGAAAAGGCATATCCCGCTCAACTTTCGGGCGGCCAACAGCAGCGAGTTGCCATAGCAAGAGCACTTGCCACAAATCCCGAGATCATATACTTTGACGAACCCACCTCCGCCCTTGACCCCGAGCTTACCACGGAGGTTCTCGAAACCATAAAAAAACTTGCCGGGCAAGGCGTGACCATGGTCATAGTGACGCATGAGTTGAGCTTTGCAAGAAACATCGCCGACAAAATAATATTTATGGAAGACGGAAAAATATTGGAGGAAGGTTCCCCGAAAGAAATATTTGAAAACACCAAATCAGAAAGATTAAAATTGTTTTTAAGGAAACACTGATTAAT
>DFJD01000056.1 GCA_002372875.1 Clostridiales bacterium UBA3680 | reverse complement strand
TGCAGAAAAAACAGGTCTGCCTATTTTGGCAGACCTGTTGTATATTACTTTTTAAAACTGTCCGGGAAAACCTTGACCGCCGCCGCTTGCTGTATTGGAAGCTGTAGCTGTTGTTGAGGAGGCACCCGAGGTGCTGTAACCGCTGTAGCGATAATCATAGGGTAGTGCCGTAACTTTGTTTCCGCTTACACTTCCGCCGTAGGAAAGTGTATATGTGGAGCCTGTTAAGTTAGGTGATGCATAAAGCACGTAATTAAGCTGCTTAGGAGCGGTGGAGGCAACAAGCACATTTCCGCTTTGATCGAGTATTGCAAAGGAAGAACCCTTTGCGATAGTAACGGAAGATGAAGAGCTTTGCTGACCGGGACGAACCATTCCTCCCATTCCGCCTGATGAGCCTGAGAAGGTAACGGCATATTCGCCTAAGCTTGTGGGATTTTCTATCATTCCGCTTGAACCTAAGGCAATGATATTTGCTCCGTTTGATATCTGATAAGTTCCGTCGCAATCCACAGGGCTGTTATCATTGCTGTTTGCACCGTAAACAAGGGCAGTTCCACCGTAAGCATAGAAGGAACCGTTACAGTCTATGCCGTCGCCGTTTGCCGAATAGGTAAAAGAAATTTTTCCGCTTCCGTTAGGCAAGGTGACCGAGTGTGTGGTGTCATCGGCAATCATTACGTTTAGTATGCCGCTGTAAAGATTGATTGCATTTGTTGAAGAGGAAACGGATATTTTTTTATAGGTTTCCTCGTCTTCATCGGTGTAATAATATGTAAGTGCTTTTTTGGATGCATTTACACCGTCATCCATGGTATAAAGACTTATTTCGGGACCTGTGGTGCTTCCCGAAGTGCCTATATTGAAAAGTCCCGATTCAATACCTTCGTAGGCATGATTTATCGTTACGGATGCATTTCCCGTAATATCGAGAGATTCAATGCTCCTTATTCCCTTATCCGAAGCGGCAACGGTAATTGTACCTCCGCTTATTTGACAGGTGTTGTTGCTGCTTATTCCGTCATCGGGAGCACCTATAATGTAAACTCCGGTGCCTGTGGCCTTTATTGTGGAATCGGAGGCTGATACGCTGTTTGCCTTGAGGCCTGTTTTGGTGGTATCTATATTGACAGTTCCGCCCGTGATCGTAATTCCGCCGGAAGCCACATCTGTATTTGCCGTGTTGGTTGTGTCGGTATCGTAATAGTATGTTTTTGCTTTTGTACCGGCTTTGATACCCTTGTGAGAGCCTGTGTCAATATTGATGACTTCCGTTTTGGTCGTTCCGCTTTGGCTCATGGATTCCGTTCTTGTGTTATATACCGAGTAACCGCTGTAATAGTAGTTATATCCTGCCATATCATAGACAGTCTCTATATCGATATTTCCGCCCGAGATCTCAACATTTTCGGCTTGTATTCCGTCGCCTCCGCACTCATTTATATCTATTGTACCACCCGAAATTTTAACGGTCCCGTTTTTGGAATTTAAACCGTCATCACCCGAGTTTATTGTCAAAGAACCCGATTCTATGTTAACATAGGAGGATTTTGACTTAATACCCGCGCCTAATACGGATGTCAAATTGTATGTACCGCCTGTAATATCAACACCGGAATTTGTACCTTTAAGGCAGTCACCGTTTGAGGTAATGGAGTAAATACCGCTTGCTATGGTAAGACCGCCTTTTGAGGAAATACCGTCGGTAGGGTCAAGCTCGTTTCCTTCGGAATCGGTGTAGCTTGTGGTGTTGGGCATAGCATCCTTTATATCAAGGGTTGATGAATTATCGGCCCCGATAAAGCTGACAGCGCCCTTCTTTACCGAATTATATATTACACCGCTTGCAGGTTTACTTGTATATGCGCCGTAGCCTGTAAGGCTGTTGCTGCCCTTTACAAGGAAGGTAACGGCACTTGCGGTGTTAACGGCAATAACGGGGGTATCCGCCGTATAAGCACTGTTATCAACATTGACATTGTCAAGAGTGATATTTACCGCATCACTTACCGCATCGCTTACCGTTACGGTAACATTTTTAACGGGGTTGCTCTCGCTTCCGCCTGTTATAATATATGTACCTGCAAGATTTATCGTAACATTGTCGGCAACGTTAGCATCGTCGCTGTAGGATACCGTATAGGCGTTATTTGAGGCAAGAGAGGAAAGTGCACTCAAATCTAGGGTGTAAACCTCGTCATCGGAAACCGTTTTGTATTCTCCCGATAGAGCATATTGCAAAATTGCCGAGGCATCGTTGACATTAAATTCACCGTCGCCGTTTGCGTCGGCCACAAGAAGGTAGTTTTCTCCGAGGGTCGTTTCAGCCTCAAGAGTGTAAGAGGAATTAAGTATCTTTTGAAGTACTTTTGTTGCATCTGTGCTTGTAACGGCATTATCCATATTAACATCTCCCGCGTAATAGGTGGCGCCGAAGGTGTTAAATACACTTGAAAAGGAAAGGAAAGCCGAAAGCAGCAAGGCAGTTTTTTTCTTCATGTTGTATTCTCCTTTCAGTATTATGTTGTAAAAAGAGTTTAACAAAGAAGAATTTGATTTTAATATAAATATAATTAAAAAAATATTAAAATTAATCAGTGGTTTATTAACTGCTTATCCGTTGAAATATGGAGTGATTATTACACGTATTTTTCATTGATTTGAAGTCATCGAATAGTAGGAATGCACAATATTTCTGTATCCGAGTTCCTTCATTTGACTGTAGGTAAAGCGAAAACGTTTCTTGTTTCTGCTTTCGGTGGCGATATATCGAATGCATTCTTGCATATACGAATCTATTTGTTTCAAAGTTTCGTCTGTGTTGATTATGGGAAAATACCATCTTGTCCAGGTGAGTTCATTTTCGGAGGGGTTTTCAAAAAGCTTACGGTTAAAAGCCTTTATGAACACCTTTACGGCAGTTGAATCGGAGACCTTCTTTTTATGTTTCCACCTTATTATCGAGCGAGCCTTACGGCGCATTTTGTGTTTCAGTTTTTTTGCGGATGTTTCGGAAATATCGACCTTGCCGTTTTCACAGGAGATGCCTAAAAAGGTCCATTTTTCCCCGAGTTCGTATATCGCCTCTTTATCGGTGTTTATAATAAGGCCTTTTTTTGACAGATGTTCCTTTATTAGGGCGATATCTTCTTTTCTTTGTTGGTCTGTCTTTGAAAAAACAATGATATCGTCGGAATATCTTCCGTAGAGAGAACCCGACTTGTAAAAATGAGCATCCATTTCGGCAAGATAAACATTCGCCAAAAATGAGGCGATGGGGCAGCCTGCCATTATTCCTTTTTCCTCAAATATAAGCCTGCCGTTGTCAAATACTCTTTTATCCGAAAGCAAATTTTTTATAAATTTAAATATTTCCTCCTCTTCGGATAGAATAGGTTCCAATATTTTCAGCAAAATATCTGTATTTACGGAGTTAAAATAATTGCTTATATCAGCTTTGTAAACATATTTCGGCCGTTGTTTTTTTGAAAAAAAGCTTATCGCTTGTTTAACGCCTCTGTTTGCCCTGAAGGAATAAAGATTGGGAGTAAACAGTCCGTCATACTTTCTTATGAGGATATAAGTCAAAAGCTTAAGGGTCATATTTTCATCCGCTGGAAAAATATACACCACCCTTTTTTTACTTTTGTTGATTTTATTCATAAGTTTTTTTGTGGGAGGACAAAAGGGTATTCCGTTGCGTATTTTGTTAACCGCAGAGAGATAGCCTTCCTCTTCAATGAACTCTTTCAGCTGTTTTAGTCGCTGTTTGCTTATATGATTTCCGTCAATTTTGTAATTTAAAAAATCGTTCCATATGGCTTTATCCGCCAGCATATCTATTATTTTCAATATTCTCCCCCCTTAAAAAAAGCCGATACAAACAAGGTGTATCGGCAAAATGAAAGGAAATATTAAACGAGCGCGCAGCGCTCGTACCGAGCCCTACATGGGAAAACCGTCTGCAAGGCATATTTCATCCCATGCTGTGCTCTCGGCAGACGCATAATGTATGCATCCTTTCAATGTGTTTTATTGTAACACAGCCTTAAAACAAAGGCAAGTGTTTAATAAACTAAGGAAGTCCCCCGCTTCTAAAGCGGGGGTGCTTACGTAAAATTCAGTGGGTCAGCACTTTTGCTGCGCAAAAGCCGGGCTGCGCCCGTCCGCATCAATCTTTGCGGTGCAATGTCAGCACTTTTGCTGCGCAAAAGCCCGGCAAAGCCGGTCCACATCTATCTTTGTGGTGCAATGTTCAAGCTCCCACTGAATTTGGA
>DFJD01000107.1:16063-16748 GCA_002372875.1 Clostridiales bacterium UBA3680 | reverse complement strand
CAATAAAAACCCCCTCAAACGAGGGGGTCAAATACATTATTTATCAGTTTGTAGCAAATACCATATAGAAAAGGTTGCAAGAGTCACCCTTTGTTATTGTATGAGATCCTGCTGCCACACTTGCCTTTATCACTCCGTTTGCATCGGATGTGTATGCCTTGCCGTCAACTTTAACGGTCTTGTTTGCCGCATCGATAACGAGGGTAAGTGTACCTGCCTTAGCTGCTGTAAATGTGATATTTGTCTTTGACTCCATCTTAAGACAGGTCGTAAGTGTCAAACCTGAGTAGCTTACTGTACCCTTAGAGCTTGATGTATTACCTGTGATCTGGAAGAAAGAGCTGTTTATACCGTCTTTTGTGAAGTTTTGAACCTCTGTTGAAGATACTGCCGCCTCTACAGATACAGCAGGCTTGGAAAGTGTTACATTTCTTACACCACTTGCACTTGTAACGGAATATACATTGTTGATATTTCTGTCGGATATAGATCCGCTGAATGTTTCAGTTCCTGCAGAAGAGCTGATCGTAAGAGTAACCGTGTTTGCATCAAGGTCGAATACAAACTTGTAGCTGTATGCAGTAGCCTGAAGGGCTGTTCCGTTTGTTATATAGTTTGAGTTACCCGTTCTTAAAGATGCACACTTATTAGCATCGGAACCGAAAGCCGCAACGGTCACGTTGTT
>DFJD01000107.1:7093-15878 GCA_002372875.1 Clostridiales bacterium UBA3680 | reverse complement strand
TGTTACACTTGAGCCGCTTGTTGTTACATAGTTTGTACCTGTTGCGGATGAAGAAGAACCGCCGCTGCTCTGTGCTGCTGTTGTAGCCTGAGTAGTTGTTTCAACCTTCTTTGTGGTTGTGGTTGTTGTGGTTTCCTTCTTTGTTGTTGTAGTTGTTGTGGTTTCTGTAGTTGTTTCAACCTTCTTTGTGGTTGTTGTGGTCGTGGTTTCTTTCTTTGTTGTTGTCTGAGTTGCACCGCCTGCTCTTGCTCCGCCAAAGGATACAATAGGAGAAGAGTAATTTGTAAGGGCACTCTTTAATGAGGAATTAACACCGTAATCCGCATCATCACTGTCGGAGAATGTCCACTTGAAGTCTCCTCCGTTAATACGGCCCGCACCCGACTTAACCACCGACGGTACACTGTCAACAGATGTAATATCGGATGTAGATACATTTAAATCAAGAGATGTATCGAAATTGTTATAATCGGAACCACCCTTAACCGCTACAGCACTTGAAGGCACCTTTGTTGTTCTTGAAGATACCGCATAGGCATCATAACCTGTGGAAGCGGGAGAATCCTGTGTATAGAAGGTCTTTGAATTTGAACCTGTAACGATCTTATTGTTGTAGGCCTTTATCATTCCGCCGTTCTCGCCGGAGAATGTTCCGTCACCTATTGCATCGGAGCCCTGTCCGGAACTCATCATAGGATATTTAACGTCTCTAAAGTAGTTGCTCTCAACAAAAGCGGATGAACCCATTGTTACACCAACACCGTACTTCGAGTTTCCGTCAAAATAGTTGTTGTACAGATGTACAGACATTGTTCTGATACGGGGATGTCTTGAATCGGAGTGGTCAAACCAGTTATGATGATATGTAATGTAGCTGTTCTCCGACTCGGATTTCATACCGCAAAGGGAAGATTTTCCGTTATCAAAGAAGTGATTGTAGGAAACCGTAACATAGGTGGAATCAGCCTTTATATCAACCGTTCCGTCTCCTTTTGCTTGGTCTGAGTCACTACCTGTCTGTCCGTAGAAAAGATCGAGATTGTGAACCCACACATTACAGTTGTTTGTATCAAGGGATACGGAATCATCAAGACAATTCATGACCGCAAAGTTTCTAAGCTCCACATTTCCCGAATTTCTGATAAGCATACCAAAGCCGTGAATACCCGAATCCTCACCTATACCCTCAATTGTGAGATTCATGTTTGAATATGCGGCCTTACCCTTTATCTGAAGACCTTCGGAAGATGAACCGAAGGAATCCATATCGGCCGCCTTGACCATACCTACGATACGAATATCTATAGGTCTTGTTTCATAGCCTTTTTGAAGTCCGTAAATAATATTCTGAAAACCTGTATAAGTTGTGGTAGAACCCTTGCTTGAAGATACAAGGTCTGCCGTTACCGTCTTTGCATTTTCGGGAGTTACATAAACAACCAACGCGCCGTCTTTCAAGGAACCGTCTTTGTTGTATGCACCTGCTCCGCCGTATGTAGAGGATGAAGAGAAAGCAAAACCGGCTCTGTCATAAGCACTTACATATAAAGAGCCTGTCGTTGCCGCATCGGAGGTAACCTCTGCGCCGCTGCTATTGTAAGGCACTACCTTCATTGTGTATGTTCCGGGCTTAAGACCCACAGCATCTGCACGCCAATAGCCGGAATATCTTCTTATAAGGGCGTCATCAAGCTTTGTCCAACCCGAACCCGAAGACACGTATACATTGAAGCCCGCATACGCGGAAGAATCTGCCCACTCAACGTAAGCACCTTCATTTACACCCGAATAATCGCTTATCAAGCCTGAAGCTGCCATAACCGCCATGGAAGGAGCAACCGTTGTAACATAAGCCGCCGCTCCCGATAGTGCAACACTCGTTGCCGTGAACAAACCAAGTGCCTTTCTGAAAAAGTGTTTCATTTTAAAAATCCTCCTCTTTATAAAAAAGCAACCGCCTCGGGGGCACTCCCTCGGCAGATATATCGGCAATTTTACCATTTCTGTAAATCGCCGCCAACGGAAATGATTATATTTCAACAAAAGAAAAAAGTAAAGTTAATTTTTTCAATATTTATTTTTTCTATATTTATTACAATTTAAGGAGGGTTCTTTTGTTAAATATATCCAAAGCCAAGCAGCCGCTTGTTTAGCGGTTCTTTATGCTTTTTATAGTCTTTTTTTAATGTAAATGCACTTTACTATAATTGTATTTAAACAATGATAATGATTATTTTTTTAACAATAACAATGATTATTTTTTAAGTTTTTGCATAAAAAAAAGCCATCGCCGTAGCGATGACTCTCTTATGTCAGTTAAGTATATAAACCTTTACATTCTTATGACCAAAACCACTTGCAAGTGCCTGAGAATGAGTGTTATAGCAAAGGTCTATTCTGCTGCCCTTTATAGCTCCACCCGTATCAGCCGCTATGCAATAGCCGTAGCCTTCAACATAAAGCTTTGTTCCCAAAGGAATAACTCTTGTATCAACAGCGGCAACACCGTAACCTGCCTTTATTCCGCTGGCGGTATAACCGTTTGCCCAAGAACCGCAGCACTGTGAGCAAGGGCAATAAGCCGTTGCATCAAGTGTGATAACTCTTGAATAGCTGGCATTGAGCTCGGGAATAATTCCTCCCTGTGCTTCTTCTTTAGCCTTTGTGCCAACTGCAATGATCTCGGGAACAGGCTCTATAACAATTTCTTCTCTTGTCTTTGTGCCCTGCTGAACATTACCTATATATGTGGTGGTTGTTACAACCTTCTTAACTCCTATAACGCCAACCTGTTTAACCTTTGTTTCGCCGATGTAAAGGTCGGGAGATTCCATCTTTGTGGTATCATAGGGAAGGTCTTCAAGCTTTGATGACACTATGGATTTTGTGGTCGTAAGCATATAGGTCTTTCCGTTTTTAAGCTCGTCTTTTTCATTGGCATTTTCAACCTTGTAGGTAATGCCGCTGTTTTGTTCAAGCTCATCTATGAATGCTCCCACCGTTTTGGCATTTGTGGAAACAGTCTTTCTTGTACCGTTATCTATTTTAACAAGTACATTTGTGGGATTTGTGATCTCGATGAGCATATTGTCATTAATGCTCTGGTTAAGATCCTTGCTTACTTTGGTATCTTTCTTTACGGAAATATTGTTATCCGCAAGAAACTCTCTAACTGTTGTTCCGTCTGTTGTCTGATAATAGTTTGTCTTTCCGTCAAGAATTACGCGAATGCTGTTTGTACCCTGCTCAGCCTCGGCAAATGTGTTCATGCTCAAAGTAAGACACGCAACCGCAGCAAGCTTAATAGTACTCGCTAATTTCTTGTTCATAAATGTTCCTCCTAAATTACTGCTCCGATAAATCATCTCACAGGCTCCTACCCCCGTGTTGTGATAATTTTATTCGGCGCTCTCATCAATTTGAAAATGATTTTACAAACTCAATTACTTTTTACAAGTATTATCTTAACACATTCGTAACAGTTTTGCAACAACTTTTTTCTTTCGGTGCAATTATGCCCATTTTTCGAGGCCTGCACAAATATAAAAATCGGTGTTTTTTATTGATTTTTCACAACGCACCAAGCATTATTGCCACAAATATATACAATATGCACATCAAATAAATTTTCACAAAAAAAATTTCTGTGAAATAATTTTTGCTAAAAAATGCCTATAAATTCGCTTGATCCTACGCAAAAAACCGTGTGCCCCTCTCGGAACACACGGTTTTTTATTGGTTCTTTTTTTCTTCTATATGTTTTTCCACTCTGTTTATAAGTGTGAGTGCCGGGTCTGTGCGCATATCCTTTGTGGCAAGCCACAGCTTGTAGGTTTTAAGCTCATCAGACAGAGTATGTACAGCATACATCAATACCGCTATATCATCAAGTCCGCCCACAAAAGGAAGAGAATCGGGTATAACGTCTATGGGACTTAAAATATATAAAAGCGTAGCTATAAGTATAAGCGGCGTTCCTTTTGAAAGGAGAGTGTATTTTTTGTTCTTGTAATCCGAAAACATTTGAAAAAGGAGCTTCAGATCCTCTCGGAATTTTTTACTTCTGTTTGATCGTAACACTTTTTCCAAAGCTTCCTTTGTTATTTTATTCTTACTCATTACTGCTCTTGCTTTCCTCCTCCGTTTTAACGGAGCCATCCGAGTCGAGCTTAAATTCTATATTAACCGTCTGCTTATCCACGGAAAGGTTTACCTTTTTGGCAGCGGTTTTATATCCGTCGCAAGAACAGGTAACAATATATGTTCCAAGTTCAAGGGTCTGTTCGGCCTTTTCCTTTCCTACGGATACATCATTTATAAATATCTCGGCTTCCTTTGGCGATGCCTTTATCTTTATGGTGCCGACTTCCTTTATCTTTTTAAATTTCAGTTCTACGGGATTATTCTCGCCGGTAACATAAATATCCGAAACCACGTCGAAATATTCGCCCTTTACCGCCCTTAACTTATGCATACCGTAGGGCATAAGTATGGACTGGCCATAGGGATATTCCTCTCCGTCGATAAAGATTTTATAGTCCTTAACGTTGGATTTTAATGTTATAAGCCCCTGTTTCAATACCACCTGAGATAGGTCTATCTCGTAGGGAGAACCCGGAACGATATTTGCCGTTTTGATAAGGTCCTTTGTATTTGAACCCGTTATCCTTACAGGATAAACCCCCTCTGTAAGATACAGAGAGTTATTATCGTTCAAGCTGCACATACGGTCGCTTACAAAAACATGCATATCGTTTACATGTGCGGCATTGTTTATATGAAGTTCTCCATGGCTCTTTAGTATATCTATTTTATAAACTTTGTTTGACTTTCCGTCGTCATATCCGTGTATGGAAACATAGTCGTAGGGGCTTATGCTTGCAAGCTCCTTAATTTCATCCTTATAACGCACACTTGTCAACCCGTCTACATATTTAAAGGACTTATCCGCATTTGTGGATGAAGCATCGGTAAATTTTACAAGCTTTGACGATGTGCTTATTGCCACTCCCTTATCCTCTATTATCCATTCGTTCGGACAAGACTTTACCTCGGCAAGCTTCATTCCCTCATCAAAGACATAGGTAACTATATCTCCGGGCTGAAGTGTGTTTATATTCACGCCTCTTGGAAATTTTGTGGATTTGGTGGCTGTAACCGTTGTTGCAGTGTCATTTTTCAGGTTGTAGAATGTTACCGAATTTGCCGTATCATCCTTTGACCGCACCACCGCATCGATATCGGAGCCCATTAAATTGGACTGCGCCTGCTCAAGAAGCTCATTGGCAGAAAACCTTTTTTCATCTATCGCATCGTCCGTATCCATGGACATATATCGATAAGCGTAGCCAAAGGCAAAAACACCCACGATCAAGCCCAATATAAATTCAAGAAATATAACAAAGCCAACCGAGCTGCCCCTTCTTTTGGGCTTTCCGGCTTTTGCCTTTTTCGCCATTTTTTCACCTCGGATATTTTTTGGCAACTCCATAACTCATAATCAATAGAGAAGCCGTTATAAACAATTATAAACAATTATACATTTGACATTTTACTCTGTATTCTTACAAATATCAAGTTTTTTTTACTTTTTTAATAAAAAATATCTTTTATTTTCAATGATTTTGTTTTATAATATGAAATGAGTAGTTATATATTGCCCGTTAACAACAAATGGGATACATAGCGACAACCAAACTTTGTTAAAAATTTAATTAAGAGGAGGAACACGATGTATAAGATTTTGGAAAAGCGGATGCTCACCGACACGATCTTCGAGATGAAGATACACGCCCCCAGAGTTGCAAAATCCGCTATGCCCGGACAGTTTATTATCGTAAAGAACACCGAAAAAGGAGAGAGAATTCCCCTTACCATTTCAGATTACGATGCACAAGCAGGTACTGTATCAATAGTTACACAGGCTGTAGGTAAATCCACAATGGAGCTTATGACCTTCAACGAAGGTGACAGTGTGTGCGATTTCGTAGGTCCCTTAGGCTGTGCAAGCGACCTTTGCACAATGCCCGCAGAGGAACTTTCCGAAAAAAAGATAATCTTTATAGCAGGCGGCGTCGGTGCCGCACCCATCTATCCCCAGGTCAAATGGCTCAAAGAGCACGGCTACGAATGTGACGTTATAATAGGTGCAAGAAACAAATCTCTTCTTATACTTGAAGAAGAAATGAAAAAAGTTGCAACCAACGTTTATGTCTGTACAGACGACGGTAGCTACGGCTTCAACGGAAACGTTACGGCTTTATTGAAAAAACTTGTTAACGAGGACGGAAAAGTATACAATCACGCAGTTGCCATAGGCCCCATGATAATGATGAAATTCTGTGTACTTACCACAAAAGAAATGGGTATACCCACTATCGTCAGCCTCAATCCCATTATGGTAGACGGTACGGGCATGTGCGGTGCCTGTCGTGTAACCGTCGGCGACGAGGTAAAATTCGCCTGCGTAGACGGTCCGGAATTTGATGGCTTTAAAATAAACTTTGATGAGGCAATGCGTCGTCAAACAATGTACAGAACCGAGGAAGGTCAGGCTAAGCTTCGCTTTGAAGAAGGTCAGACCCATAAAAACGGCGGCTGCGGTTGCGGAGGTAATTGATTATGGCAGACAGATTTACAAAGATACCCGTAAGAGAACAGGAACCCAAGGTAAGAGCAACCAATTTTGACGAGGTTTGTTTAGGCTACAACAAAGAAGAGGCAATGGAAGAGGCAACTCGTTGCTTAAACTGTAAAAAGCCTTTATGTGTGGGCGGTTGTCCCGTTGGGATAAATATCCCCGGTTTTATCGCACACGTAAAAGACGGAGATATTGAAGCGGCTGCAAAGGAAATAGCCAAATATTCGGCACTCCCCGCCGTATGCGGAAGAGTCTGTCCTCAAGAAAACCAGTGCGAAGGTCAATGCGTGCTCGGTAAAAGAGGAGATGCCGTTTCAATAGGTAAGCTTGAAAGATTTGTTGCCGACTGGGCAAGAGAAAACAACGTGGACCTTTCCGAAAAGGAAGCTCCTAAGGGCAAGAAGGTCGCCGTTATAGGAGCCGGCCCCGCAGGCCTTACCTGCGCCGGAGACCTTGCGAAAAAGGGCTATGACGTAACAATATTTGAAGCTCTTCACAAAGCCGGCGGCGTGCTTGAGTACGGTATTCCCGAATTCAGACTTCCCAAAGAAAAAGTTGTCGGCCCCGAAGTCAACAATATAAGAAAATTAGGCGTTAAAATAGAAACAAACGTTATTATCGGCAAAACGATCACCATAGACCAGCTCTTTGATGATGAAGGCTTTAATGCCGTATTTATCGGTTCGGGTGCGGGTCTTCCCAAATTCATGGGTATCCCCGGAGAGCAGGCAAACGGCGTACTTTCGGCAAATGAATTCCTTACAAGAGTAAATCTTATGAAAGCATACGACGAAGATTACGACACTCCCGTTGTTATCGGCAAGAAAGTTGCCGTTATAGGCGGAGGAAACGTTGCTATGGATGCCGCAAGAACAGCTCTGAGATTGGGTTCTGAGAGCCATATCGTTTACAGAAGAGCCTTAGAACAGCTCCCTGCAAGAGTTGAAGAAGTTCACCACGCTCAGGAAGAGGGTATAGTTTTCGATATTCTCACCAATCCCACGGAAATTCTCGTTGACGAAAACGGTAGTGTATGCGGTATGAAGTGCATAAAAATGGAGCTCGGCGAACCCGATGAAAGCGGAAGAAGAAGCCCCGTTCCCATAGAAGGCTCCGAATTCGTTATGGATGTAGACACCGTTATAATGAGTCTCGGTACTTCCCCCAACCCTCTTATAAGCTCCAATACACCCGGTCTTGAAGTAAACAAGAGAAGATGTATTATTGCCGAAGAGGAAACGGGAAAAACAACAAGAGATGCTGTATATGCAGGCGGTGATGCAGTTACGGGTGCCGCTACCGTTATCCTTGCCATGGGTGCGGGCAAAAAGGCTGCAGCTGCCATTGACGAATATCTGTCGAAATAATTATGGAAGATATTATAAAACTCGTTGACGAAAACGGCATTGAAACCGAGTACGAATTTCTTGATTATGTAAAATACAACGGAGAGGATTACGCGGTCATGCTCATTCACGGCGAAAACACGGGAGAGACCTACATTTTCAAGGTCGCTCCCGATGCCGAAGGCGAGGATGAGTTTGAATATATGGACGATGAAACGATATGCGATGCCGTTTTTGACAAATTTAAGGCCGACAATTCCGATTTTTATACGTTCGAGTAGGTGAAAATATGGCTAAAAATTCCTTTAATGAGCCCATCCATATCGGTGAAATAGGGCTGGTAACAGCCCTTGAGGGTTCAAAGGCTGTCGTTACGATGGAAAGAAAAGAAGCCTGTGCAAAATGTCGTGCTTGCAGTGCAGGTATAGAAGGAAAAGAAATGATCATCCGTGCCCTTAATCTATGCGAAGCTAAAGAGGGCGATTACGTTGAAGTAATGCTTGATAATTCCAACTTTCTTAAAGCCGCCGCAATAATGTACGGCATTCCCTTCCTTGCGTTTATGCTCGGAATATTCATCGGCTACTATGGTGCCTTGGCGCTTTTCGGCAGTTATGCCGAAATTTGCGGAACAGTTTTAGGTGTCCTGTTTGTGGCGCTTTCCTATGGCTGGATAAAAAGCAAAGAAAGCACATGGAAAAAAGGAAATTACATTCCCAAGGCCGTTGCAATAGCAAACAAAAAAGAGATATAATTTAACAAACTAAAGAAGTCCCCCGCTTCAAAAGCGGGGGTGCTT
>DFJD01000107.1:0-7037 GCA_002372875.1 Clostridiales bacterium UBA3680 | reverse complement strand
TGCTTACTTAAAATTCAGTGGGAGCTTGGACTCCCACTGAATTTGGAATTGCCTGCAATTCCGTTGGTTATGAGTATTCCGCATAAATTTATTTCTGCGGAATACGAATATCATTGACGAGATACCTTTTATACAAAAAGAGGCTGTGATTTTTTTCACAGCCTCTTTTGCGCTTATATCTATACTTATTATCTATAATTATATTTTATACCGTTTATCCGTATAAAATCGGAAAAAGAAAAAAGCACCCTTTTAAGGTTGCTTTTTTCTAAAGAGAAGGTATTTTTATGGGGTTTACAACTTTGTTTTGAGGGATAAAAGTTGTAAATGTGAAAATATAGGGGTTTTTCACAAGCATTATTATAGCACATTTAAAAATTCAGTGTTAACAAAGATAACAAAAATCACGCCTGTTTTTTATGAATATTTCACAACAGAATAATATTTTATGTTAACTTTGCTATGCTTTCAAACTTTCAAAGTCCATTATTTATGCATAAAATCCAAATATTTCAAAATTCTAATGAGCCATAAAGCAATGCCCACGCAAACCATACAAAAATAACGGCAAAAATTATGCATTCCACAATATTCTTTATTCGCTGCTTTTTGTTAGGCTCACCTTTTTTTATGGAAAAACCTTCCTGCTTTTTCTCTTTTCTTTTACTTTCAAGCATAGCCGCTTCGGCAAGATCTACCCAATCGGCTTTTCCGTCTCCGTTATAATCGAAGGGCTTCATACAATCAGCTCCTTTACTACTTCCGAGGCTATTATAAGCCCCGCCGACGAAGGTACAAACGCAGCAGACCCCGGAGCATGGCGAGAGCCGTCTTTAACGACCTCCCTAAAGGGTTTCTCTTCGGAATAAACGACCTTATACGGCATCAAGCCTCTTTTTCTGCTTTCTTTTCTCATTACCGCGGCAAGGGGGCAAACCTTTGTGGAATATATATCCGCCACCTTGAAAAAAGTAGGATCCAATTTGTTGCCCGCTCCCATTGCCGATATCACCTTTACGCCCTCATCTTGCGCCTTCTTTATAAGCGACAGCTTGGCTGTAACGGTATCTATGGCATCTATCACATAGTCGTATTCTGAAAAATCAAATGTATCGGCGTTTTCGGGCAAAAAGAACGTATTTATACATTTGACATCCATTTCCGAATTTATATCGCGAAGTCTTTGTGCGCAGACTTCTGTTTTATACTTTCCCACAGTGCTTGTAAGTGCTACAAGCTGACGATTTATATTTGATACGGAAACCTTGTCGTTATCGACCAATGTTAAATGTCCCACTCCGCTTCTTGCAAGAGCTTCGGCACACCATGAACCGACTCCTCCTATACCAAAGAGACAAACCCTCGACCGCCAAAGCTTTTCAAGAGCCTCTTCTCCCACAAGCAGGGAAAATCGCGAAAAAGCTTCTTTCATTATTTCAGTGTGTTTTCCTCAAAAAGATTTCTCTTGTCAATAATTCTTACCGCCTTACCCTCACTTCTGGGTATGGTTTTGGGCTCAACCAAAATTACCTTTACAACAATGCCGAGCATCGCCTTAAGCTTTGTAACAAGCAGATCTTCCCTTTGCTTTTTCTCCTTAAGGCCGTCGGGTGCATCGTAAGGAAGCCATTCGACCTCGCATGATATGGTATCGGAATTGTTGACTCTGTCTACGGTAAGTCGATAGTTCGGTTGATAACCGTTGTTCAAAAGAACGGTCTCTATCTGTGAAGGGAATACGTTTACACCCTTTACGACCATCATATCGTCACATCTTCCCAGAGGCTTACTCATACGGATAAATGTTCTTCCGCAAGAGCATTTTTTTCTTGAAAGAACACAAACGTCTCTTGTTCTGTATCTTAAAAGCGGAAATGCCTTCTTTGTTATACAGGTAAAGACAAGCTCTCCTTTTTCACCTTCGGGCAGCACCTCTCCTGTGACGGGGTCTACTATTTCCGCAATAAAGTGGTCCTCATTTACGTGCATTCCTCTTTGCTCGCTGCATTCAAAAGAAACGCCCGGGCCGCTTATTTCGGTAAGACCGTAAATATCATACGCCTTTATTCCCAGAGAGTTTTCGATATTTCTTCTCATCTCCTCGGTCCATGCTTCGGCACCGAATATACCTGTTTTAAGATGAATATCCTTTTTCGCTCCCTTTGACTCTATGCTCTCGGCAAGATATGCCGCATAAGACGGTGTACAGCAAAGTACGGTCGAACCGAGGTCCGTCATAAACTGTATCTGTCTGTCGGTATTTCCCGATGACATGGGAAGAGTAAGAGAGCCCAATTTGTGAGAGCCTCCGTGAAGACCCGCGCCTCCCGTAAAAAGACCGTAGCCGTAACACACATGAACAACGTCCTCATTGGTGGTACCTGCCGCCGCAAGAGCTCTGGCACAGCAAGTCTCCCATATATCTATGTCTTCCTGTGTGTAGAAGGAAACAACTCTTCTTCCTGTTGTTCCGCTTGTAGACTGTATTCTTACGCACTCGGATTTATCCGTTGCAAGAAAGCCGTAGGGATATTGATCTCTTAAATCGTCCTTCGTTATAAAGGGAAGGCGATGAAGATCCTCTATCCCTTTTATATCCTCGGGCTTAACACCCATCTCATCCATTTTAGCTCTGTAAAAGGGAACATTCTCATACACATGTTTAACCTGTTTTACAAGTCTTTCGCTTTGAAGCGCTTTTATCTGTTCAACAGGCATCGTTTCAATATCTGCATTGAAATAATTATTCATAAAATCTCCTTATAATTCGACAATGCTTTTTATTTTTTCATACAATGCCGGATCTTTTTTTTGAAGCTTTATCGGTTTGAAATCATCGCCTACAAAGCAATGCTCCGTGTTCCCCGTTACATAGATTGTATCGTTTAAATAAATCCGATATGAAAATGTCAGGGTTATACCGTTAAATTTTGTTATTTTTGTTTCCACGGTAAGCAAATCACCGTATTTTGCCCCGTTAATATATTTACATTGAGCATTTACCACAGGAAGCATTATTCCGCTTTCTTCTATCTGTTTGTAGCTTATACCAAGCTCATTTTCAAGCAGAGCCTCTCTGCCCTCTTCAAAATAGTACAAATAGCAGGCATGGTGCACAACACCCATTCTATCCGTATCGAAATATCTTACCTGTCTTGAATAATTATACATTTTGGGTCAAACGCTCTTTTACAAAACTCTCTATCTGTGTTCTGTCTATAACCGCACTGTGAAGGATCTGCCTTGTGTTTATACCCTTTATAGGCTCGGGTACGGGTATTTTGCTTATTTTCTCAAGCTCATCAAGTGCCTTGAAAGGATCGATACCTTCATACTTTTTATCTATAGCTCTTAAAACATCCTTAGCAAACTTATAAGGGCTTGCTGTGGAAACAATTACATTGATCGTCTTATCTCCGCTCTCGGCAGCATATTTAACATAGGATGCATAAGCAACCGCCGTATGCGTATCCATAACATAGCCTGTTTCCTTAAAAAGCTCCCCTATAGCAGACAAAGTTTCTTCCACCGTGGCAAATTCCGCCGAAAACTCATTGCCGATATCAAAGGTATATTCCTTTTCTCCCGAAAGTCTTTCCATAGCCTCTTTCACCTTTGCGGCATCGTTGCAGGAATGATAAAGCAACCTTTCAAGATTTGATGATATGAGAATATCCATAGAAGGGGATACCGTCACGATAAAATCTCTTTTAACGTCGTATTTTCCCGTCTTAAAGAAGTCAAAGAGAACCTTGTTGTCATTTGACGCACAAATCAATCTTTCAACGGGCAAGCCCATATGCTTTGCATAGTAGCCCGCAAGAATATCTCCGAAATTTCCCGTGGGAACGGTAAAGTTTATTTTATCTCCAAGCTTTATTTTGCCTGCATTTACAAGCTGTGAATATGCGTAAAAATAATAAACTATCTGAGGTGCAAGTCTTCCGATATTTATCGAATTTGCGGAAGAGAATACATATCCTCTCTGCTTAAGCTCGGATTTTAAGGATTCATTTGTAAATATCTTCTTTACGGCTGTCTGCGCATCATCAAAATTGCCCTTTATAGCCGCAACGCAAGTGTTTGCTCCCTTCTGAGTGATCATCTGTCTTTTCTGAACATCGGACACTCCCGTTTCGGGATAGAACACAATTATTTTTGTTCCGGGTACATCGGCAAATCCTTCAAGGGCAGCCTTTCCCGTATCGCCGCTTGTAGCGGTGAGTATAACTATATCCTCGTTTACACCGTTCTTCTTTGCCGCTGTTTTCATAAGATAAGGCAATATTGAAAGAGCCATATCCTTAAACGCTATCGTTCTTCCATGAAAAAGCTCAAGAAAGTTATGCTCCTTTGCAGATACCAAAGGTGCTATAAGCTTATTGTCGAATTTTTCGTCATAGGCGCTGTTAATACAGTTGCGAAGCTCATCTTCGGAAAAGTCGGTTATAATAAGCCTTAATACTCTGTATGCAAGTTCTCTGTAGTCATAGGAAAGCATATCCGAAAGTGTGAAATCGATCTGCGGGATCTGTTCGGGAACGTAAAGTCCTCCGTCCGGCGCTATTCCTCTTACTATTGCAGCACCCGCCGTAATTTTTTCTTCGGCGCCTCTTGTGCTTTTGAAATAAAGTTGTGACATTTTTATATACCTTTCGTTTATGTTTAGGAAACACTGATTAATTAATCATTGCTTCCTTTAGTTATTTATTCTATATCCTTTCCGTCCCAGCAATAAGTGCAAAGCATATCTGTCGGCAAACCGACGGACTCAAGCATATCGTCAAGACGATTGTACATAAGAGAGGTGAAATGAAGCTCTTTTCTTATCGCCTCTATCATATTTGCATACTCTTCACTGTCGGGGTTGACGTATTTTTGCAAAACTTCCTCGCTGACCTCGGTCGTACCCTCAAGCTTCGCTATAACTCTTCTTGTTATAAGATCCATCTCCGATGATGAACGGGAGAAATTAAGGAATTTGCAGCCATAGATAAGAGGCGGACAGGCAGGTCTTATATGAACTTCCTTTGCACCGCTTGCATAAAGAAATTCCGTGGTTTCTCTGAGCTGTGTTCCTCTTACTATGGAATCATCTATAAGCAAAAGAGATTTGTCTTTTATAAGGTCATCTACGGCAATAAGCTTCATTTTTGCGATCATATTTCTTTTGCTCTGTATGGTCGGCATAAATGACCTTGACCATGTAGGTGTATATTTTATAAAAGGTCTTGAGAAAGGAATACCCGATTCATTGGAATAACCTACCGCATGGGCTGTGCCCGAATCGGGAATTCCCGCAACTATGTCGGGCTTTACGTTATCCCTTTTTGCAATGCATGCACCGCATTTATATCTCATGTATTCAACATTTATACCCTCGTAACTTGATGAAGGATAGCCGTAATATATCCACAAGAAGGTACATATTTTCATTTTATCGCCGGGCGCTACAAGAGTTTTAACTCCCTCGCGGGTGATAATATCTATTTCTCCGGGGCCAAGGCTCTTGTAATCTTCATAACCAAGCTTATTGAAAGCAAAATCCTCGAAAGCTACGCTAAATTCTTCATAATCCTCATGTACGGGATTGTCCTCATCCTGTGTTATTCTTCTGCCCACCGCAACAGGTGTTCTGCCATATTTATCTCTTGCGGCATAAATTCCCTTTTCTGTCATAAGCAACAGTGAAAGAGAGCCGTCCACAAGTTCAAGGGCATAGCGAATACCGTCTATAAGGTTTTCCTTTCTGTTTATGATGGCGGCAACAAGCTCCGTAGAGTTGATATCGCCTCCGCTCATTTCAAGGAAATGGGAATTTCCGTTTTCAAAAAGTATTTTCAGGATCTCATCTTTGTTGTTGATCTTGCTGACTGTGGTAATGGCAAAAGTTCCGTGATGAGAGCGGATTATAAGTGGCTGAGGCTCATAATCGGAAATACAGCCTATTCCCATATATCCGTCCATAGATTGAATATCCTTGTCAAATTTGGTTCTGAAAGGGGAGTTTTCTATGTTGTGAATTGCTCTGTTAAAGCCTTTTCCGTCATAAAAAACAAGTCCCGCTCTTCTTGTTCCCAAATGTGAATGATAGTCTGTTCCGAAAAATAATTCAAAATTACAGCTTTTCTTTCCTACAGCTCCAAAAAATCCACCCATTTATACAACCTCCGGGAATTAAAAATATTATTCAGGGTATTCGGGCAAGAGAAAAATGTTACATTCCGACCCATCTTTAAATTTTAATCAAATTACACTTTAAAGTCAAGTAAAACAAACAAAAAGACATCAAAGCTTAACCTTTTGTAAATTGCAAATTCTACACCTTTCACAAAACAGGGAGTGGAATAAACCACTCCCATTGCATTAAGGCGACAATTAAATATCGGTCAGACAAGAGTCCATGATCTTTGTGATCGCTTCTTGGTCTATTCCCTGTCCTATAAAAACAAGTTTATTGAGTCTGTCACCGTATTTTGCATCCCAACTTGAGTCAACCTCGGGATAACTTGCTCTTATTTCCTTTTGCTCTTCGGGGCTCAGAGCCGCTGCCCACATACCCTTCTTTTCCACCGTTACCTGGGGTCCGCACTGTTCAAGCACATAGACATATGAAGGATCCTCTTTAAACCATACAAATCCCTTGCTCCTTATGACGGTCTTTTTAAGCTTTTTAAAGGCCTCGTCAACCTTTGCCATATCAAAGGGATGCTTGTTGTTGTAAACAAAAGTATTTATTCCGTATTCCAATACCTGTACACTGTGATGATGCTCTCCGTGTTCAAGAGCTCTTATCCAGCCCGCACTTTCATACACTTTTTCCAAATCGAATTGCTTGGTGTCAAGAATTTTCTTCATATCAACTTTGCAATAATTTGTTTCTATAATGTTTATGCCGGGGTTAAGGGCATTTATTATAACACGAATTTGCTCCTTTTGCTCCTTTGTTACAAGGTCTGCCTTGTTAAGAAGCACGGTATTCCAAAATTCCATCTGCTGAACAAGAACGGATGCAATATCTTCTTCCTCTTCTTCCT
>DFJD01000020.1 GCA_002372875.1 Clostridiales bacterium UBA3680 | reverse complement strand
AGCAAAAGTGCTGACCCACTGAATTTTAAGGAAGCACCCCCGCTTTAGAAGCGGGGGACTTCCTTAGTTTGTTAAAAAACATTTTTAAACAACTGTCACCATAAAAAAAGGGAGTTGTGAAAATCACAAAATTTCCACACTCCCTTTTTTGCCGTAAATAACAAAAATATCTTTACTTTAACTACCGTTAAAGTTCAACCACTTGATTTCCGCCGTTATTTTTTGCCTCTCTTATAGGTTTTTCCATCTCTATTATCATCTTATCCACATCCGATATTTTTCCCTTTTCGTAATGTGCATAGCAACCTGTTGCAGTGGGCTGTAATACAAGATTACCGACATTTTGCTTTTCTTGGAAAGTAACAAGAATATTTGTTGCGGCTTGCTTCAGGTTCTCCACACTCTTCTTAAACACAAAACAGAAGCTGTTGCTTGTGTAATTGTAGATCTCCGCACTTGCTCCGAATTTCTCTTTAAGTGTTTTTGAAATGGATGTTAAATACTCATCCCCGTAATTGTAACCAAAGTTATCGTTAATGTTACGGAATTTATCTATATTAAATATTACAACATCAACATCGGATTTATTCTTGATATTATCAAGGTCCGCAATAAGGGCATATCTGTTCTTAAGTCCCGTAAGAATATTGTTTGAAGAGATCTCCCCAACCTTTCTGCTTCTGACGGAAAGTCTTTGTTCAAGCTCTGCAAACTCTCTCTCTCTTTTAAGCATTCTGGCTTCTTGTTTCTTTAACGTTCTTGCCGTTAACATGATAACAGCCTCGCCTATAAGGAACATCAACACTATGACACCGAGGATCACAGCAAAAAGTAAAGATATATTTCTTAACTGCTGTTGCGTGTTTTCGGTGTTTATATCAATTGTTGCGTTAAACATCTCTGTTGCGGTCGTCTGAAGAGGATGAAGCTCCTGTATGTAAAGGTTTGTATTAAGAGCATCAAGATTTGTTCTTCTGTCTTCAAACTTCCTTTTGTATGCATTAAGGAAGGTTATGGCATTACTGTAACGATATTTTTCACGTTCACTTCTTCCTTCTACTTTTGAATACAGATCTTCATAGTAGGAGATGTTAGAAAATGAGTTCTCAATACTTTGAGCAAGTTCCTCTTTATTTCCCGCATCGGAAATGATCATCAGTAAGTTTCTGTTTACGGTAAGCAATTCTTCATCCATCTGACGAAGATAATAAGTTGCATTGTTTGCATCGGTATAAATTTTATTGCTTCTTGAATGATATATTGAGATCAATACCAAATTGGCTATAACTACTACAGCAAGCATAACACCGGCAAACACGAATATTTTACTGTTAATTTGATTTGTTTGTTTGTCCATTTTTGCCTCTCCTATTATTCTGTTTTGTTATAGCTTTCAAATGTTTCGGGGTTGAGAAGAAGTTTTATTTCTTCATCATTAAGATTACTCTTTTCAACAAAGGTAACTCCCGTATCAACAAGTGAAGGTATCTTTTCGTTGTTTACACATTTGTTTGCATATCTTACGCCAAGGTATCCCATATTGTAAGGGCTTTGAGCTATAAGGCCGGAAATGGCTCCGGACTCAATTCCCTTTACCTGTTCCTCTCCGGAATCAAAGCCAAGGAATGTTATTTTTCCGTCAAGCCCTCTTTGCTTTATGACCTCAAGAGCACCGAGTGTTGTTTGCTGATTTGTGGCAAAAATCAGGGAAAGATCCGGATATGTATCCAAGAATTTATTTGTATTATCTCTTGCTACTTCCAGTTTTGCATCGCAATATTGAAGATCTACGATTTTGATATTCGTACCCTTTTCCCTTGCAACATTTCTGCCCACACTTATGGCATCATAATAGGACATATTGCTTGCGGATATAAACTGGTCGGGTGAAAGCTCCTCTACAGATGCTCCGTAGTCGTTAACAAGTGTATCTATAAAGCCGCCGATTCTGCCGTTGGCATTTCCCGCACCCTTTGTATGTCCTACGATAGCTATTGTTCCGCCGCCTTTTGCCATAAGAATTTCTCCTGCATGTCTGCCCTCTATAGAACCGGCATTTGCATTATTTGAAGAAATAAATGTTTTCTTTCCCACAAAGGAACAGTCGGAGTCAACACAGATAACAGGTATATTTGCTGCATCCGCCTGTGCCAAGTCTTCATTAAGAGCCTCAGCATCAATAGGCGCAATTACTATTGCTTTCACCTTTTTACTTACCGCATCCTGTATCAGCTTCTTTTGCTGATCCAAATCAGCTTCGGTTTCGGGAGCGCTGTAATCAATATTGTAACCTGTTTCTCCCGCGGCATCATCAACGCCGAGTTTCAATGAATCCCAATAAGCTGAATTTTGAGATTTAACAATGACCGCAATGGTCTGTTTTGACGCACCTTGCCCTGAACCGCAAGCCGTCAACGAAAATGCAAGTGTCAAAGACACCATTCCCGTACATACAACCTTGAAAAGACGATTAAATTTCATAGATCCTCCTTTGCAAAATTTAAGGAAGCGCTGATTAATTAATCAGTGTTTCCTTAAGTTATTTTTTAAGGAAATGCCACTGACAAGCATCTCCTTTACACTGCAATTATAACGCTTTTTTTCTCAAAAGTAAATACCAATTATCGTATTATTGAATTTTTTAAGGAAACACTGATTAATTCACTTGAAGCAGATTTGAGGTAATATTATCGCAGACAAGGAAAAGACCCGATGGCATAGCCTGTAACAACTTGTCAAGGACTTTTTAATCACTTTTTTTATTGAAATGGCTATTTTTGTCACTTTTATAAGCGTTTTTTTGAAATATATATTGATAAAAATTGAAAAAACAGGTATAATAGACATAATATTAGAGGTAATCACAGCATAAGGAGTTTCGAATGAGCAAAGACATCACACCAAATGACAATTCGCTTGAAATGCTTTATCAGGGTGTCAAGCAAATATTGCAAACGGCAAGAAATAATGTATATTCAACAGCTAATTCCGAAATGGTAAAGGCATATTGGAGTATCGGTAAGATCATATATGAACAGCAAGGCGGCGAAGAAAGAGCCGATTACGGGGCACAGCTTATAAATGGGCTTTCAAAACAGCTGACAAAGGAGTTTGGAAAAGGCTTTACGCCCACAAATCTTAAGTATATGCGTCAATTCTACATTACATTTAAAAATGGTCACGCACTGCGTGACGAATTGAGTTGGACGCACTACAGGATGATTATGAAAGTTAGTGATGAAAAAGCAAGAAATTTTTATTTGCAGGAATGTGCAAAGGCAAATTGGAGTACAAGACAGCTTGAGCGGCAGATAAATAGCTTTTTCTATGAAAGATTGCTTTCAAGCAGCAATAAAGAAGCCGTATCAAATGAGATTTTTACAAAAGAGCCTTCAAAAACACCCGAAGATATTATCAAAGATCCTTATGTCTTGGAGTTTATCGGGGTAAAGCAATCCTCCGATATATTTGAAAAGGACTTGGAAAAAGCTTTAATAGACGAATTGCAGAAGTTCTTGCTTGAGCTGGGCAGAGGTTTTTCCTTTGTAGCAAGGCAAAAACACATAGACCTTGACGGCGAGCATTTTTATATAGACCTTGTTTTCTATAATTATCTGCTGAAATGCTTTGTTTTGATTGATTTGAAAACAACTAAGCTGACACATCAGGACATAGGGCAAATGGATTCTTATGTTCGCATTTTTGATAAATATCAACGAGGAGAAGACGATAATCCGACAATAGGCATCATCTTGTGTTCCGAAAAAAACGAAGCTGTCGCAAAATTCTCGGTACTTAACGAAGGCAAACAGATATTTGCATCAAAATATCAGTTTACATTGCCTACCGCCGAAGAATTGCAACGCTATATCGAACAAAAGCGTCGTAGTTTCGATGAACGCAGTGATATTTTATAATACATCAGACAGAATTCTAAATAACTTAGCGAAGATGCAAACACACAGTTTAAGCTAATATTGTATATTTACTGAAAACGTTAGTTAATCAAAAAAGGCCCTGAGAAACATATGTACTGTGGAACTCAGGGTCTTATTGTTATTTGGTTGAGACTGTTTCAACTTTTGTGTAAACTCAAAAAAACTGATGTATATACGGGCAGGGTCATCTGCCCATATTATTATGATATAACGTGACGCAAATTTTTTCAACAGTTATTTAAAATTGCACGTCTTTCTTCAAAATAGATCATGAGCTGAGCATGGATCTTGCCCCAATCCTGTCTATACCCTGTCCATTTTTTGGTAATGTCTAAAGTGGCTAAATACAGCATTTTAAGCAGGCTGTCATCATTGGGAAAGACAGCCTTGTTTTTGGTTACCTTGCGGAGCTGGCGGTTGAAACCCTCGACGGTATTGGTGGTATAGATGATTTTCCTGACCTCGGCAGAATACTTAAAATAGGCCGAAAGAGCCGCCCAATTTTCACGCCATGACTTTGATATAGTAGGATATTTATCATCCCATTTTTCCGCAAAAGCCTCTAATTCAAGTCTTGCAATATCTACGGTTGATGCCGTATAAACCCTTTTTAAATCAGTCATAAGCGCCTTTTTATATCCTTATATGATACAAACTTTGTAGTGTACCTTATCTGATGAATTATGCAGCGTTGTGTCTCTGTTTCGGGAAAAACCGCTTCGATAGCCTGTGTAAAACCTGCAAGACCATCAACACAAGCAATGAGGATATCTTTAACACCTCTGTTTCTAAGCCCATTCAGCACGGAAAGCCAAAATTTGGCACTCTCGTTTTCGCCCACATACATACCCAAAACATCCTTTTTACCGTCCATATCCAAGCCCAAAGCTATGTAAACAGCCTTTTTTACGATGCGACCTTCGCTGCGAACGTGAAAATGCACCGCATCAAGGTAAACCACGGCATAGACCTCTTCAAGCGGACGTTC
>DFJD01000050.1 GCA_002372875.1 Clostridiales bacterium UBA3680 | reverse complement strand
TCCAATATTAGTATACCACTTCAATCTGGCGCATATTTATTTTTGAACACCTTTACTATTTCAACTCACACACCCCTCGCGGGGTGCGACGGGACCAAGATATGTGGCATTTGGGTTAAGTGTAATTTCAACTCACACACCCCTCGCGGGGTGCGACCCGTCTTTCGTTTTAGCCCAGACAAGCCAACTCATTTCAACTCACACACCCCTCGCGGGGTGCGACTATCTCCTTGCTTTGAAATGTAAGCAAAACAGCATTTCAACTCACACACCCCTCGCGGGGTGCGACATAGGCCTGTGTTCACAATTTGTAACTGCCTTTGAATTTCAACTCACACACCCCTCGCGGGGTGCGACCTGTTTAATATCTCCCTTAAAACCGTTTCAAAAATTTCAACTCACACACCCCTCGCGGGGTGCGACTAACGGTATTTCTTTTCCTGTTAACAGGTCGTGTATTTCAACTCACACACCCCTCGCGGGGTGCGACGCTCTATCGTGCAAGGCGAGCGTTGAAGCAGCATTTCAACTCACACACCCCTCGCGGGGTGCGACCGGAATTGACCGATGAGCAAAGAGCTTCGGTGAATTTCAACTCACACACCCCTCGCGGGGTGCGACGTGCCGAAGCTTGCTTCGCCGTTCCGGAGCTTGTATTTCAACTCACACACCCCTCGCGGGGTGCGACTTTTCCATGGTGTTGATGTTACATCGCCGTCTATATTTCAACTCACACACCCCTCGCGGGGTGCGACGAAATTATAAGATGGATATTTACGAAGAATTGAGGAATTTCAACTCACACACCCCTCGCGGGGTGCGACTATAGAGTACAACTTACCCTTTGTAATGTCTATAATTTCAACTCACACACCCCTCGCGGGGTGCGACATGCTGACGAGTTTGGCGGGACTTCCCGAGGTGATTTCAACTCACACACCCCTCGCGGGGTGCGACGATGCAGATTTGCTTATAAAATACAGAGATACGAATTTCAACTCACACACCCCTCGCGGGGTGCGACAAACCACCTTTCTATTACACGCAACAACCAGGAATTTCAACTCACACACCCCTCGCGGGGTGCGACAATCATCTTTTTCTTTAAAACCCAACTCCGTAAGCATTTCAACTCACACACCCCTCGCGGGGTGCGACATAAATTTTCTCTAAGCTCTTGTACTGTACGTAACATTTCAACTCACACACCCCTCGCGGGGTGCGACAGATGTTATTTAAAATAGAAACTAAAGTAGCTCAATTTCAACTCACACACCCCTCGCGGGGTGCGACAATTATCAGTTGATAAAATACCTTTGGGGAACTCGGATTTCAACTCACACACCCCTCGCGGGGTGCGACCCTACATATAGTAAAAAATACGCACCACATTACAAGGGATGGACATTATTTAACTTAGACACAGTTATACATGCAAAAAACTCATTAAATATCAGTCGAAGACCAGTGCCATATATATTTTGGCAGTGATTCGACTAAACGATCAGGACTCCTTCGGGGTTATACGTTTCTTTAATTCCAAAATGTTCTATTTTCTTTTCCCATTTATTACCCAAATAATATATTCTTAAACTATCTTTCTCTTCGTCAATTACCTTCAGAAGATCATTTTTCACCTTAAGAAAAGTTCCGTAATCAACATCTATCTCAAAAACAGAATTCTGAACACGCTGACCATAGTCTTGGCATTTTTTTGAGACTTTCCTCAATCTTGATGGTCCATTTTTATCCTTTGTTGAAACATCATAACTTACTAAAACCATCATTTTTCTTTCACCTGCTTCCATAAAAAACAAGGATAATCGTCAATTTCTTTTCTAAGGTATTTTGCCATAAGAGAGCACTGAACAAAAGGTATTAACCCAAACTGAATTTTCTCTTTAAGATATGGATGAACAATAATTTGTTTTTTCTTTTTCTGCCATTCGGTAAGAACCTTGACCCTGCCATCTTTGTTAAGCAGAACAGCACCGCTTACCTGTTTTTCAAAATCCTTTTCATTAATAATTCTTGTGTTTATCATTGTAAGCACAAGTCTCTCAACCAAACATCGTACTTCCTCGACCATATCACAAGCAAGAGAATCTCTCCCACTTCTCAGTTCATGATAATATCCGAAATAACTGTCCAAACCAACAGTTGTAATAGCGGAAGCAAATTCTCTTGTATATATAGTATAAAGAAAAGACAAAACAGCATTAACTTTATCCAAAGGCGGTCTTTTCGTCCTCTCGGTCATAGAAAACAGGTCTTTTTGTTTTAGGATCAATCGATTAAAAGTGCGAAAATACGTTTTTGCACAATTTCCTTCTATTCCCAGGATGGTTTTTTTGCTATCCGAGTCATATACATTTTTTGCTGCATTTGTCAGCTTATATATACAGTTTTGTATTTCACTGTCATTACACAATTCGGGATAATCCTTTATAAATCGCTTTATAAGAAAAACCGTATTTGCTATTTTTGCTGCAACAGTGTTTTGAGAAAGGGAAAGTTCATTATTTTCGAAAATTCTGTATTGTTCACGTCTTAAATAGGCATTCCCCTTTAGTTTTCCTCTGCAAGATGACAAAAATTCTCCATTAGGCGATAAAAAATCAAGTGCAATACCGTATTCGGCACATTTTCCCATTAAGGCAGGGGATGCACCCAAATACGAAAAGCAAACGATATTTTCTATATTTGAAAATGGCAAACGAAACTTTTCATCATCCTCTAATTTACATACAATATTTTCTCCGTCAAGTGATAAATATGCCTTTTCATTTGTAATATACAGTGTATTAAGCAGTTTTTTCATACTCTATTCCTCCAAAGTATCTAATATCTGCCTTTTCATATTTATTCTTGTTGTTTTGGGTACACAGATATTCCGAAGTGAACAGCCGGAACATTTTTGTGATTTTTCACGCGTAGGGATATAATTTTTTTCAATAATATCGTTCATATTTTTAACACAGCTGTCCAACATTTTTTTATATTTGTCATATTCAGATTCAAACGGAAGTTTGATGCGTTTGTGTACATCTTTATAATAGATATATGCACCGGCATCACAATTCCATATACGATCGGCACAAACTTTATATCCGAAAGCCTGTATTGCATCGGTTTCGTTAAAATCGGCATTTTTGGGTTTTGTTGGCTTATATTCTATTATGTTTACCTTAAAACATCCATTAAACCTCTCGATAAATGTCCCGGCCGTATCGGGTTTAAATTCAATACAATCAGCTATTCCCAAAATATCTATATCATCTTCATACAAATATATATTACTTAGTTCATATTTGTTCGTGGAAATAACTTTATGCTTTCCGCTGTTTACATTCTCGTGCATAATATTTGCCAAAACAACGTATGCGTTTTCCTGCCAATCATTATTTACGTTCAAAAGAGCAAATCTACGCGGACAATACATATAATGCTGGATATCCCTAATATTTACAGTCATAGTTTTTCTATAAGTTCAACTCCTTCCGGCATATTTTTATCTATGTTAATTGTGTAATCGGAAAACTTTCTCGGAACAACAACGTCATCTTTCTTAGCTATAGAGATTTTTTCAAATAAGACATTTGCAGGCGCATTGCCGAGTACATTGTTGTGTTTAAAAACAAAAAGCTTTCTTAATGTCATCTTGCCCCTTGCGGCACTTCTGTCGTGTTCAAACATATTTATAATAGACATCCACAACAGTTCAAGATCATTTTCATCAAAACCTGTCACTTTTTGTGCAAGCATTGCCGAAACATAGCCCTCAGCAGTATATAGTCCGTATGGTACTATACTCTTTTTTCCAATTTCCGTTTCGCCTTTCTCCATGCGCTTTTCGTCGGTTTTGGCTTGTCTTGTTATTGTAATGTCCTGTGCAAACACAGGGTCGGCACTTTTGGCAAAATTTATCTGTACCGGGCCTCTTACAATACCACATGGATCATCGCCCGTACTCATAACGGCGCCAAAAGTGCGCACATCATAGTAGTTCTTGCAGATAAAATCTCTTGCGTTTTTTACATCATCAACATTTTTCCCTTTTTGTCCGGTTTTAAGACCAAGTTCGTTATACGCTTCTTTAAATTTTGTATTAAGTGCTTTATCGGTCTTTATCAGAATATTGAACCCTTCTTCTCCCTCTTTATAAAGCTCAACAAAATTTCTTATCTTTCTTTTTAAACATACATCGGTAACAATGCCTATTGATGTTTCAGGGTCTATTCTTGGCATATTACCTGCATCCGGGTCACCGTTCGGATTACCGTTTTCAACATCAAAAACCATTAAAAATTCGTATCTGTTATTTATAGCTGTCATAATTATACCTCCTCGTTATTGTCTGTGTTTTCTGTATTATTAGTCTTCTTGTTTTTCTCTATCTCGGAAAATCTGTATTCTGTCTGCTGATAATAGCCCAAAATAAACTTCCCTTGATCCACAAGTGAAAGTGCAGTTGGAAAAGTCTGTCCCAATTTGCCTGTTATCTCCGCAATTTCCTTGTTAAGGCTTGTTGTGCTGCCTTCTATTTTAGCAAGATGATACTGCGCAAGTTTCATAAGCTTTGGAAAAACTACCGAAGGATTTGAACACGCAGAAGAAAAATATGTATCCTTTATTGTGCGGTTAAGATTCGGTGCTGTTTTGTACTGAATATATTCAAGCACAGAAAACAATCTGCCGCATAAGTACGCCTCATTTTTATTATTTTTATCAAGTGCCACTTTTATCTCCTCCTCTTTATTATTTAGCCTTGCTTTTCTGTTAATACACGCTTTTATTATTCCTGCACGAATATTGCTTCTAATCAGATCTGTTTTAATGCGTCTGACAACAGTTTCCAACATGCTATAAGGATAATCATGTCCAAGAACTATTGATTTTATTATCAAAGAAATGATTGGTGAGGGTATCTTATCATCTTTGGAATTGGGATTTTGCATAGCTTTCAAAATCGCTCCAAGTTGTATTTCTTTACCGCTGTTTTTTTTACCTTCAATGTAAATATCATTTTGATGCTTTATTATATTATCGAGTATGCTACCAAACCTGTCTTTTAACAGCATTTTTAACGACAATCTTGAACTGTTTGGAGTCAAACCAACTATATAAAACTCAACATTCTTATCTATATTGAAGTTGTTTATGTTGGTTGAAATACCTTTTTTTATATGTCCGGAATACGACAAAAGAAAATTATTGACCTCTTCGCTATTCATTTCTGCATCTATATTGTCCCATATACAATTCATAATATCGGTCTCGTTTTTGTCATTTTCCGACATTGCCCAATAAACAAGCGTCATACCACTAAGGCTGCAATGGTGCGACTTGCTGTCTAAAAGATAATTCAGAGCAGATGTATACATTTTTGCCGCTTCAACAGAAAGATTGCTGTTATATCCTTGAGTTTTTCCATAGGACTCTTCTGCCGGCTTATTAACACCGACCAAAACCCCACCTGTGCTTGTGCCGCCTGCTATAGCTCTTATTTTTCTATGTACACGTTCTGTAGGAGATAATCTCCCGATTATTGGACAAAAATTTTGAATCTCTGTCCCTGTTTCACTTTTATTATTCAGTTTTTCCCAGCGTTCAATAAGTGATTCATCCTCATGAAGCTTTATTTCGGGATGTCCGTCAAGTCCAAAGCAATAATATTTTTTTGAATAATCGTTTCCCAAACTCAGTAATATAGGATTACTTATTTCATTTTTCGGTATCCAATTCAATATAAAATTTCTGTATGCTTTAACTATCGGACTGTCTATCCCCTCTGTAATTTTAAGATTGTATTCAACAAATGCTTTATGAGATTTGACAGCTTTTGGCTGTTCCGAGTAGATCATTTTGCCGGTTTCTCTATCTTTTTCTGCCTCAAGTCCAAAAATATATAGCGGACGATGTTCGATAAAGTTACTGTCAATGCCGGGTTTTTGTGTTCTCTGCGGCAACAAAATATTTACCGGTATTCTTTTTCCTTTTTCATTTTCAATTGTAATATCCGCAATGTCTGCTATTTTGCCTTCGGGAGTCAGCAATATAATATATCCAACTTCTTGTTTTGTATAACCATCTTTTGTTAACTCGCCTTTTGTGCTTAAAATATCATAATACCTACAAAGAGCATCTATCAACATCTTATCACCTCTCTGTATTTTTTGACATCTATAACACCGTCTTTCATTATCGGTCTGTAATAGACAGCATCTGCATTGTCCGAAAACACGGCCGTATTCCAATCTCCGTTTATTCTATCCTTATATCTCAAACCGTAAAGCATATATCCAAAATCTTTTTCGCCCATTAATTCATCGGATATCTGTGAAAAATCAAATTCATCAACGAGTGCCATGTCTCTGACCGAAAATTCCCTTGTGCCGAGACAAGGTTGTCTGAAACATTGGCCATTTTTCAATCTGCGAAGAATAATATTATAGTGTTTTTCTTCACATTCATCCTCTTTATCACTTTTGAGACCCGTAAGTTCAAAGTGAAATTCAATACCGTATTTGACATTTTTAAGCACCATTGCCGTCCGCTGATTTATCATTTCCTTTGTGTAAAGCACAGGTTCGCCACCTTTTTTGTTCATCTGCGACCTAACTTTCTGATAGCTTACCTTTTCATTTACCTCGTTACGTCTTATGTTGGTGAATACTATCGGATTGAATACGATTATCTTGTCCACAACATATCTTATTGCCGGTTTCCAGTAGACCGCCTTAAGCATTCCCTCGATCGCTGATGGCGTCGGCACATCATACGATACCCTTTCGACCTTCATTTCGGGTCTTGTGAATAAGGCATAGTCACCGCTTACCATAATTTTAAACCCGTAAGCCATAAATTCGCCTCCTCTGATAGTTTATATGATATATTATAACACTTTTAATATCTTAATAAACATACAATAAATCATTTTTTATATCAATCCCCTTATCTTTATCATAACAATCTTTGTTTGAAAGAATAGGCATCCCATATATTTCTTCTATGATGCCGTTTTCTATCAACTCTTTTAACTCATAGAACTTTACAGAAGCTGTATATCTTGACAGTGCACGTTTTACAGAATTATCTCCGTTTTTCAAGCGTTCAATAAGCTCTGCGTTTTCTTCACACGGTATAACGATACCATAAGATGTTTCTTCTATCAGTCTGAAACTTTGTGAATATGTTCTAAAAGGTATTGCATCGAAACTTTTCAACTTACCGATCGTGTTTTTTGATATTTCATCTTTATGATGAATAAAAAGCCTCTTATAATACTCCACAACACATTCTGTTGAACCGATATCGTTATATTCATTAAATAAATTTCTCACAATATTTGCATTTATCGCAATATCGCCGCGATAATTAATATTCTCATTAAAATCAAATACAAAAACATTGCCTTTTTCCCTTTTCCCCTCTCTATTACATCTGCCGCCGGATTGAAGTATGTTGTCTAATCCCGCAGTTTCTCTGAATACCACTTCAAAGTCAAGATCAACACCCACCTCAATAAGCGAAGTGGAAACGACAGTTATTTTTTCTTTGCCAAGGCTTTCTTTAATCTCATTTATAACTCTGCTGCGATCAACCGCTGTCATATAGGTCGACAGATGACAACATTTTGTATCCCGACGATTTAATAATTCAAACAGTTCTTTTGCCATTTTACGTGAATTAACTACAATAAGGCTACTTTTGTACTCATCCGTCATATCCAGCAATTTTTCTCTACTTATTTTATCAAGAAACTTATATTGATTCTTCTTGAAATATTTAAAAGCAGTTCTGTCAGTAATTAGCTGTTCAACCATATTCGTATCGGCAAAACTCTCTATGACAGATGAGTAATCCGGCATTGTTGCCGACATCAGCAAAGCCTTGCTGTTAAGAATATCACATATATAAAATATAGATCGCAAACAGGGTTTTAGATATTTAAACGGAAGAATATGTATCTCATCAAAGACTATTATACTATCTGCCATATTATGTAATTTTCGCAGGTTTCTACTCTTGTATCCATAAACGGATTGAAAAAACTGTATGTTCGTAGTAATTATAAAAGGGTGATCCCAGTTTTCTGTACTCTTTTTCAGTTTATCTACCGTCGAACTGTTTTCAGAGATTTTATCATCACTATCTTTATTTCCCTTTTCAAAATCATAATTTGAGTGATGCTGTAATATCGGAACATATTCACCAATAATCTTCTCAAACTGCTCGGCGGTTTGCTCAATAATAGCGGTATAAGGTATAACATATATTATTCTTTTTTTATTTAGCCTTATTGCTTCTTTCAAAGCGAGTTTTAAACTACAGAGCGTTTTACCGCTGCCCGTAGGCATATTTAGAAAATAGATATTCTTTCTCTCGCTGTTTTTCCATGCTTGTTCCTGTAAAACAGATCTTGCTTTTTGCAGTTCCGTAACACTGTCCAAGTGTCCCATATAAGTCTCCAAGACCTTAAAAGCCATTTCAAAATTGGCTGAATATCCCCTTTGTGCTTCGGGAGAAAAGAAATTTTCGGTATCTATAAAATCTGCATCAGTAAGGCATGAAAAAATGTACTTTGTCAAAAACACATATTTTTCCATAAAACGTTCCATATCATTTCCGCAATCACTGAAATAAGATATGAAATCGTCAATATCACTCTTGCTCAAATCGGTTTTATCAATTTCGGTTTTGAAATATTCATATGATTTCTCTTTTGCACTGTTTAACGCCGCCCAAAGTGTTGCATCATTTTCCCCATCTCCACTGCTCCCGCCGTCTTTTAAACCTGTATGGTGCCCCGAAATGCAATATGCCAATAAAAATGCGATTGGTTTAGGAATATCTTCCTTGCCTCTTTTATACATTTCATAGGCACCGCAATCAGAATGTGATGTTCTTATTCGCGGATCATCTATCTTTTTTTGAAATTCATTTGTATATTTCCCCAAATCATGATAAAGCCCACATAAAAAGACAATTCCTTTTAATTTTTCAACACTGTAACTTTCGCTCAAACGTGCTACATTAATTAAATGTTCTTTCAATTCTTGTTTTTTATCATTATTCCAATGTGCAAAAAATTCAACCATAACCTTATTGAAAAGTTCACTCCTTAACTCAATTTAGAGTAATAAAAATTCGAATACTTACTTATTTATATATATTATCATATATATTTCATAAATACAACGAATAAATTATTGTATTTATCATATTGAAATATGTATTATTCAAAGTCAGTTTTTTTTCGTCAATACAATGAAAAGCCTCTCACCAATGCCTAGCGGCTTTTGCCATGCAAAAGTCCGTCCCTACGGGATTTGTAACTTTGCTATCAAAGTTACAAACATATTGGTAAGAGGCTTTGAAGTAGTAGCAGAAAAAGCAGCAATAAATGCCATAATTTCAGCGGAGAATTAATTATATTTTTTGCAAAACAATTCAATTGTTGATTAAAGTCAAAAATCATATTCCGGACTTTTGGGCTTTTACATTCATCCTAACTCACCTACCGATTGATTTCTTAAACTTTAATCGACACTTTCTCCATTCTCAACGGTCGTATTTGGTCTGCTTATCCCGTATCTGCCGACCGCAATCAGAATAAAGACAGATGCGACCGTCATAAACGGTGTTACCAACATAGCCGTATTTGATTCAAGAATAGTCACCGCTCCTAAAATTTCACTTCCGCGTTTCGAGTATAGGATATTTGAGAGTATGTGCAAATACGGCACCGATATTCGGTATATACAATAAAGCATCAATATCGCGGTACTTATCCCTTTCCTTGACTCGCCTTTATATTTTAACATTATGTAAAATATTACGGCAAAAAACAATAATGTTACCATATAATCAAAGGCATTTGGCGGAATAATGATCCCCTCGATTTTAATGCCACGCATTTGAACGCTGATAATATACTTTTGCATAAACAAACATATCAAGCTTAAAGCATTTGCCAATGCCGCTAAAGCCACACCGACGATCATAGGTGTTTTTATATCTTTTGATATCATACTTTCCTCCATATTTACATTCAATGATATTCGTGTTTCTCGGAAACAACTTACCTTTTGTAGTAGAATGAAAAGCCGATTTTGTACTACACATAAAGTATAACATAATCGCCTTTCGGCTTCAAGTGAATTGATTGGGGCTTCCTTAGTAGTAATATAAAAATCCCCCACATACCAAAATTACATCTGCTATGTGGGAGATAATTTTGTCATTCGGCTTTAAGCCCCGATTTTTCCTCAAATTCTTCAACAGTCATATTTGCTTGTTCAGCCGCTTGGGTAATGGACAATATTTTTTTCTTTACAAGGTCAACAAGGGTCGAAACCATGCCTTCCGCTTTACCTTCCTCCCTTGCAAACTTTTTCTCGCCTTCAACATACAAATCAAATTGCCTATCAATATCCGAAAAAGCTAACATAATTCCCGACACCTCCTTCTCACGAGATCTCAAATAGTCCGACAACACATCTTCATTTTCACATATTCTTATCGTTTCGCTTACTGCCTTTGCGTTCCTGCCGTATAACTTTACCTGTTAAAGCGGGATTTTTTTAGTCGATTATGGTAATGCTTTCAGTTCTTTATAATTACTTTTAAGCGAAGTATACAGCTTTTTATAAATGCCGTGTATTTTTTTATAAGTATTATTTGCTTCTTTATCATATCGAACAACATTTTTCGGCTCTATAAACTTTTCACTTGCACTTACAACACTTTCAAAGAGGCCTACTCCCGTTCCTGCAAGTATGGCGGCACCGAAAGCGGGGCCTTGAGCGTTTCCGAGTCTGTAAGTATCAAGACCCAAAGTATCGGCAAATATTTTTGTCCACACATCGCCGGAACTTCCGCCGCCGCATAGGATCATATTATCGATCGGAATGATCATTTCCTCAAGTACGTCTTTACAATCGCATAAAGAGAAACATACACCCTCCATAACCGCCCTTGCAAGGTTATTTCGGGTATGGCTTGCGGAAAGCCCGAAAAATACCCCTCTGCAATCCCCATCAAGGTGAGGCGTTCTCTCTCCCATAAGATAGGGCAGGTAAATCAATCTGCCGCTTCCTATAGGTGCTTGGGCTGCCATTTCATCTATCTTTTTATAAACATCATCTCCAAAAAGATCTTTACAGAAATTGTCTTTGAACCATTTCAATGAAAGACCCGCTGCCTGGGTCACTCCCATCACATGCCAGCCTCCCGGCACGGCACAGCAAAATGTGTGTACCCTGCCTTTTCTGTCGATTATGGGCTTATCCGTATGTGCATACACCACTCCCGAGGTGCCGATGGTGGTAAAAACCGAACCCTCCTTCACCGTTGACGTACCAACGGCAGCCGCAGCATTATCTCCCGCTCCCGCCACGACGGGTATCCCTTCTTTTAAGCCTGTCAACTCCGAAAATGCTTTATTGGTGTACCCCGTTATTTCAACCGATTCGTACACCGTTCCCAACAGCTCTCTGTCTATGGAAAGAGCATTCAAAATCTCGTCGGACCACTGTCTTTTCGGCACATCAAGCAGTTGCATACCGCTTGCATCGGAAACATCGGTAGCATACTTACCCGTCATCATAAATCGGATATAATCCTTTGGCAGAAGAATATGCCTGCATTTTTCATAAATATCGGGCTCGTTGTTTTTTACCCACATTATTTTTGATGCCGTAAAGCCCGTTAATGCGGGATTTGCCGTAATATCAAAAAGTTTCTCCGCTCCCGCAAGCTCCGTTATCATACGACATTCTTTTTCCGTTCTTTGGTCGCACCATATTATGGCATTTCGAAGTATTTTATCGGCCTTATCAAGCATAACAAGCCCGTGCATTTGCCCCGACAACCCTATTGCAGCCACAGCACCGCTGTCGATGCCCGCCTTTTCGGCAACGGCTTTAACGGTATCGACCACCGCCTTATACCAGTGCGAAGGGTCCTGTTCCGCCCAACCGTTGTGTGGCTGATACATGGGATATTCTTCCGTATGCGAGGCTACCTGTTGCATATGTTCATTAAAAAGCACGGTTTTTGTGCCCGATGTTCCTATATCGATACCTAACAGATATTTCATATTTTCACCCGAAAATAATATTGTTCAAAACAGCTTCAAGATATTCCTGTCTGCCGCTTTCCATAACCACCTTGTCATTACCGAGTATATATTCTTCAAGAGATTCAAGACTTGCGCTTCCCTGTCTTATCTCTTTTCCGATACCGTCGTTGTAGCTTGAATATCTTTTCTTGACAAATTCGTCTATTCTTCCGTCCTCTATTATTTCATAAGCCTTTATAAGACCCAAAGCAAAGGTATCCATACCGCTTATATAGGCATGTACAATATCCTCAAATGTAAATGAGCCTCTGCGCACCTTTGCATCAAAATTAAGACCGCCGTTTGTAAAGCCGCCCGCTCTTATGACCTCAAGCATGCAAAGGGTCGCCGAATAGACATTTGTGGGAAATTGATCCGTATCCCAGCCGAGTAAAGGATCGCCGCTGTTTGCATCTATACTTCCGAAGGCATTGTTTATCCTTGCCACCGTCAGCTCATGTTCAAATGTATGTCCAGCCAAAGTTGCATGATTTGCCTCTATATTCAATTTAAAATCTTTATCAAGGCCGTATTTTCTTAAAAAACCCAATACAGTCGCACTGTCAAAGTCATACTGATGCTTTGTGGGTTCTTTGGGCTTGGGTTCAATATAAAAATCACCGTCAAATCCTATTTTTCTTCCGTATTCAACGGACATCTTCATAAGCTTTGCCATATTGTCAAGCTCAAGTGCCATATCGGTATTAAGCAGGGTCTCATAACCCTCTCGACCACCCCAAAAAACATAGCCTTTACCACCGAGCTTCACCGTCGCCTCAAGAGCATTTTTTATTTGAGCGGCAGCATAGGCAAAAGAGTGGGCATTGCAGGAAGTGCCTGCCCCATGCATATAGCGCGGTGCGTTAAAACAGTTTGCCGTTCCCCACAGCAGCTTGATATTTGTTTCCTCGGTTTTGGATCTTATATAATCTACTATTTCCCAAAAATTTTTCTTTGTCTGTGAAAAGTTCTCCCCTGCAGGTGCAATATCGGCATCGTGAAAGCAGAAATATTCTATACCGAGTTTTGACATAAATTCAAAGCCCGCATCTACCTTTGCGTAAGCAATTTTCATAGGGTCCTTAAGTCCGCCGTATGTTCTGTCTATAGTGCCGCTGCCGAAAGGGTCTCCTCCTTCTGCGCACAGAGTATGCCACCAGCTAAGTGCAAATTTAAGGTGTTCCTTCATCGGCTTCCCGTCTATTATACGCTCCGCATCATAATATTTAAACGAAAACGGATTTTTTGACTGTTTACCTTCATAACAAACCTTTTTGATCATCGGAAAAAATTCACTCATAAAATACCTCCTTTATTCGCTGTAAATACATTAAGGAAACACTGGTTAATCAGTGTTTCCTTAATATTATATACATTCGTAAAAAACATTTCAACCGTTATTATTCATTCACGTAAAAAAGGGTGCGAATTGATATGTACCCAGAATCCTG